>JBBKWP010000204.1:0-6589 GCA_037968995.1 Candidatus Xenobia bacterium | reverse complement strand
TCTGCGGACCCGGTGATGGAGTCGGCGATGTAGCGACACGGACCCGCGACATGTCGCGACACGGCGTGGGGACTTCTGCGGAGCCGGTGATGCATCGACACGGCCGCCGGCTTCTGGTTCAAAAAGACTCAAAAAACGATAGGGGCCAGACTTGCGTCTGGCCCCTAGGGTTGGGGGGTATGTGTTTTTGTTTGTAAAGCAATCATAGCATCGAAACTCTTGATGTCAGCCCCCCAAAGGGTGTCGGTTGCCGTATACCAGAGGGGGCGCTCAGGGGGGGCGAGTTTGGCGACCTCAGTGGTTTTTATGAGCCACCAGATAGGCGTTGAACGCCGAAGCGAATTTGTGCAGATCTTTTTTGTTGAAGGGTGGCGGTCCACCGCCTGAGAGCATATCGGCCCCCCTCAATTCGTCCATGAGGTTACGGGTGGCCAGTTTGGCTTTGACGTTCTCCTCTGAGTAAACCGTGCCGCGCGGGTCGAGGGCGGTGGCACCTTTGTCCACCACCCGACTAGCGAGGGGGATGTCGGCGGTGATCACCAAGTCGCCAACGCCTGCCTGCTCCACGATCCAGTCGTCGGCCACGTCAAAGCCGTTGTCCACAACCACGCTCGAAAGGTAGGGACTTTCGGGGTGGCGCAACGGCACGTTGGCCACCAGCGTCAAGGCGATCTTCTCTCGCTCGGCGCCTTTAAAAAGGAGTCGTTTTACGTCGCCCGGCATCGCATCGGCGTCCACCCAAATTTTCATCGAGCGACAAGACTTTGGATTAGCATCTCCCGCACCATCTTTCTGTTGAGTCGCCGTAGAGGTTCGAAGGTCTACAAAGTCGCCCTTCTTCGGAACCCGTGTCCCAAGCAAGGGTCATCGGCTGCCGCTATTCCGTGCCCTGCAGTGCTTTCAATAGATCTTCGACAGTTCGGTGACTTTCCAGAGAATGTCGTAAAGGTCTCCCTGGGACAAGCTCGTAAACGTTACGACGGCCTTGGCGCTCTTTAACGAGATACTCGGATGCCACGAGTTCCGCCACAATCTTCTGCACGGCTCTCTCGGTGATACCAACTTTTCCAGCGACCTCGCGCATGGTGAGTTCCGAGCCAGCGGCGAGACATAGCATTACGTGAGCGTGATTCGTGAGAAAAGTCCAAGAATCGTTCATGGTAGAATGAGTTCGCCAGCGGCAAAAAGTATCCCTTCTGAATCACGAATCAGAGTTCATGAATTTGAAAGCACGAATTGTTAATGGCGCTTTAATCGTTTCCTCATAGGCCGCTCACGAAGGTTCTTTAAGGTAAGCGCGACTCATTCAGTAAGTACCTAGGAGAGTAGCCTTATGGCCGATAGCGGCGAGAAGACGCGGACGCCATTTGTTCGTCTCATTTATCTAGTCATCGAAGACAGACGAGAACTCATCGGTATTGCGACCTATGCTCTCTTGAGCTCGGTGCTGCTGCTCGCTATTCCGCTCACGGCTCAAGCTCTGGTCAACGTCTCTGCGGCGGGTTTGGCCGTTCAGCCGCTCATCGTCCTCGCGGGCGCCCTGTTCTTCGGGCTACTGTTCGCCGGTTTGCTCACCTGCTCAAGGTACTATCTCGCCGAGCACGTTTTGCAAAGAATCTTCTGCCGGAAGGCTCTGAAGGTCGCGCAAAAACTGCCTCAGGTCAAGAGTCGTCATCTCTGCCAGAGCGGAGGTCCCGAGTTGATGAACAGATTCTTCGACATCATGAATATTCAAAAAAGCTGGTTCAAGCTGGTCTATGACGGACCGGGGGCGGTCCTGGAGATCCTACTGGGCCTGGGGCTTCTCGCGCTCTACGGAATCGAACTCTTTGCCACCGCGGCTTTCTTCATCGTGGTTGGCGCGGCCGCGGTCGTCCTAATGGGTATGGGTGGTGTCAGAACTTCCATTTCCGCGTCTGCGCGGAAGTACCAGGTCGCCGAATGGCTTGAGGAGATGGTGCGTTGCCAAGACGCCCTACGTCTGAACAGCTTGCCGGGTTTTTGGACGCAGGAAGCAGATCTGCGGATCGTCGGATATCTCGATGAGAGACGTCGCCACTTTCGGGTTCTCCTACGGCAGTATGTAGCCCACTACTTGGTCACCGCTGCCGGACTCGCCGGAATGTTGGGGTACGGCGGATATTTGGTTCTCCAAGGCCAGCTCAGCCTCGGTCAACTCGTGGCCGCGGAACTTGTGATATGGAGCCTTTTCAAGGCCACCGAAAAGCTCCTGAGAGCCTGCGCGGCCTATTTCGCTCTGCTGACCGGACTGGACAAAGTTGGCTACATCACCGACCTTCCCCAAGATTCCGTGGGTCGGACCCACTTATCCCAAAGCGCCGGTGGAGTAGAACTCGTCGTCGAGAACGTCTCCTATTTCTATCAGGCTCAGGCGCCGGCTCTCGCGAACGTTACTTTCACGGTGCCGTCCGGCCAGCGATTGACCATTCTAGGGCCAACGGGTTCCGGAAAGTCTACTTTGGTGAGAGTCTTAGGAGGATACGCGAACCCTGAAACCGGGGCCGTCGAGCTCGATCTCATCGATGTGAGAGAACTCAGTCCCGAAGCGAAAAGTGAGGCTATAGGCTACTATTCCGAGCGGAATGAACTGTTCGCGGGGTCGGTTATCGACAACGTCGCCCTTGGCCGTGGCTGCGACCTTCACCGCGTGAGGGAACTGCTCTTGGAGACCGGAGGGAAAGAAGCGCTACGTCGTGGAGAGCAAGGAGGCTATGCTCCTCTGAGCAGTTCAGGGAGCAACCTTTCAGAAGGAGAACGGGCAAGCGTGCTCCTCAGCCGGGCGATACTGCTGAGCCCGCGACTGCTCTTGATCGACGGCCCTCTGGGGCAGGTTTCCGAAAGAACCCAACGGGAATTCGTGGAGAAGCTGTTCTTGGCCGAGACAAGGCCGACCATCGTCAGTACCTGTCCATCTCCCGCGATGGTTCAGGCAAGCGACCGTGTTCTGATTCTCGAGAATGGCCGAATCGTGGAACAGGGTGATCCGCTACAGTTGGCCGATGACCCCGAGAGTCGGATGCGCTTTCACTATCCCACCTTGTGTGAAAGCTTGTTGAAAAGGAAGACTGGTCCATCGTGAACGACAGGTCTCATAGCCAGGGATTTCGGTCTTTAGAAATGACCAGATCACCTAGAGTCCTCCTTGCCTTAGCTCTCGTTCTGATTCTTTTGGCCACCTGTCTGGTCTCCGCGGCTCTGCTCGTTCCTTGGAGACAAAGCGTACTGGCCCACGGTCAGGTCGCTGTGTTCGACCCCATGCAGCGTCCTCAACCCGTGGATGCCCAGATCAAAGGTCGTCTTGTGCGGTTGGAAGTGAGCGAGGGTCAAGATGTAAAGACGGGGGACTTAATTGCCGTGCTCGAGGATCGCGATACCAAATTCATGGATCCCGAACAGCAGCAGCGCTGGAAAGATCAGTTGAGGGCCTTGGATCAAAAAAAGCAAGCCACACAAGACCAGATCGTGGCCTTGCGGGGTCAGTCCTCGGCTCTCGATGACGCGACCGCCGCTGCTCTCCCCTCGGCCGAGGCAAAAACCACCCAGGCTCGCCAAAAAACCGAAGTCTTGCGTCAACAGCTTCGTATCGGAGAGCAGGATGTGGTGACCGCCCAGCTTCAGGAGAAGCGTATGCAAACGCTTTTTGACGCCGGGCTTCGTTCTCAACGAGACCTAGAGCTTGCCGTTCAGAAACTCGTCGAATCCGAGACCTACCTTCAGAAGATGAAGGGAGATTTGGGAGTGGCGGGCACGGACATTGAGTTGGCCAAGCTCGAACGGTCGAAGATCTCCGCCGAACTGGCAGAAAAGCAGGACAAAGTTGCCGAAGCGCAGGCCAAGGCTGCAGGTGATATTGCCGAAACAGAGGAGAAAATTCAGAAGCTCCGGAGTGAAGCCTCCGTTCTCGATGTCCGACGAACTCTTCAAGATGTGAGGGCTCCTATCGACGGGCGCGTTGTGAAAATGAGCAAGGTGGGACCGGGCCACATGATCAAAGAGGGCGACACTCTCGCAACCATCGTTCCCCCTATTCAAGACCTTGGGGTTGAACTCTATGTCCGCGGTCTCGATAGCCCTTTAGTCGAGATCGGCCGTCCCGTACGACTGATGTTCGAAGGGTTCCCCGCTGTGCCTTTCACAGGCTGGCCTTGGGCGTCCGTGGGGACCTTCGGGGGAGTTGTCACAGTCGTCGACCCTATCGCCAGCAATGAGGAAGACAAGTCTGGATTTCGAATTTGGGTTCGTCCGGACCCTTCCCAGCCTCACTGGCCCAGTTCCGCTCGACTCCGCATCGACTCGAAAGCCAGCGGATGGATCATGCTTGATGACGTTCCGCTCTACTACGAACTATGGAGACAGCTCAATGCCTTTCCGGCTCGACCGGCGCTCAAGACCGTCAATTCTTCTGAGAAGGTCAAAATCAAGCCGGTTATACGGCGATGAAGCTTTCTTTGATGTTCTTCTTTTGGCTGATTCTAGCGGCCATCCCGACCTTTTGCGAAGAGGACGTCAAGCGCTCAGAAGCTCTCAAGTTGGTTCTCCCGGTCCCCGAAAGCGAGTTGCTTCGAACAAGTGCCTCAGCCAACCCCGGGCTCTTACAACTCGGGGATGTCCTCAGTCAGGTTGAGATCACGCATCCTAAGCTTCGAGGTGCAAAACTGAGTCAACAGATCGCCGCCGCTAAAGTTCAGGAGAAGCTGGGCGCTTTCGATACTCAGCTGGGAGTGGGAACAGCCTACCAGCGTTACAACAGCTCGTCGAGTCCGGGGAAGCCACTGGACTACGTGAGCAACGGCATTGTACTGGCCCGGACCGACCCTAGTGGAATCAAGTGGGAGGGCGGATGGCTCAATACCCAGGGATTCCCTAAATCTCCCGCCTCGTCCACGGGGGACGTGGGAGAGTTTTTCGTGCAAGCCAAGGTGCCGTTTCTTCGAGGTGCCGGTATCAATGAGAAAATTGTCGCCGTGGACCAAGCCGACCTGATGGAGAAGCGTGTCTTGGAGGACAACCGAGTCCTTCGCCTATTGACCTTGCTCGATGCCGGAGCCGCCTTCTTGCAGTGGAACGTCTCGGTGATGCAGTGGAGAATCTTACAAGAGAATGAGCTTTTAGCGGTGGAGCGTGCCCGTCAAGTTGGCGTTCGTATCGAGGCGGGAGACCTTCCCACCATTGATCAGGTCGAAGCCGACAACGAGGTAGCCAAGCGCCGGGAAACGCTACTGAAAGCGGCACGTATCGTCCAGAAAAGCGCTCTGAAGCTAGCTCTCTACCTCTGGAATACCAGCGGAGAGCCCCAGGATGTTCCCTCGCCGGAGCAAGCTCCCCAGGTCCTGCCGGCGGTCCAACGACTTGAAGGTGATGAGATCTACGCCATGCAGCTTGAGGCTCTCGCTCATCGACCCGAAGTGCTTCAACTCAAGCTTGAGAAGTCCATCGTCGAACTGGATAGAGATTTGGCGGAAAACGACCGACTTCCTCAGCTCGACCTGACTCTGAGGCCGGGATACGACGCTGGAGGAAACGGCATCGGATTCACCATCAAAGCCGGACTGGATTTGGTCATACCTCTCGGGACCAGGGGGCCCGATGGACGCCATCTCGCGGCCCAACTGAAGCTGGAGAAACTCGACATCGACCAGGTCGAAATGCTGAGGCGCATTCTCATTCAAGTTCAGGACGCCGCAAGTGAAGCCGAGGGCGCCGCTCAACGTCTAGAACAGGCAACGATTCTTTACGCTCAGTCGAAGAGACTTGAGGAGGCCGAACGCCTGAAATTCCGCCTGGGCGACAGTACGCTCTTTTTCGTCAACGCTCGAGAACGGGCGACTCTGGAAGCAGCCCTAAAGATCTTGGAGTTGCGGCACGAACACGCTCAGGCGCTCCTGTTGCTCCAGGCTGTGGTGGGGAAGCTTTGATGTTGAGATTTCTCAGGACCTGTCTTTGCTGTTTACTGCTTGGAATGCCGGCCGCGGCCGACCTAGCGGACCTATTGACCTGGCAACGCCGGGGCGATTCCGGAGCCTATGTCTCGTCCGGATTCCACGATTGGAGGAGCGTCTCCAAGTATCGTAGCCGTCCGGGACTTCACGCCGGCTACGACATCGCTATGCTCGCCGGTTCGCCGGTTCGTTCGCCGTGGTCGGGGACGGTGGTCGCGGTGACGCCGTGGTATGGAGCGGAAGTGGGAGTGACGGTTCGCCTTTCGAACGGATATGAAGCTACCTTCGGACACATCACAGCGCTCAGGAGACCGGGCGAATCGGTTGGCCGAGGAGACATACTTGGCCACGTGGTGGTGGACCACGTGGATGTCAAGATGCGGGACGTGCGGGGAGCCTACACAGATTTTGGAAGTTATCCCATTGCCGGACTTTTGGTTCCAACAATTTCGAAGAGCCCACAGCCTGAGACGCTTGACCCCGAGAGGAAGAAGGCCGCCGGTGACGCCTACTTGGCGTACCAAAAAGCGCTGACCGAGCTAGAGAAGGAGGAGCAGCGAGTGCGTCTTGGGCTTTTGGCTCCTATAAAGGCCGAGGCCACCCGAGCCCAACTGAAAAAGCTGAGAAGC
>JBBKWP010000203.1:0-10094 GCA_037968995.1 Candidatus Xenobia bacterium | reverse complement strand
GATTAGTAGGGATTGTTAGATTAGCCCCGGTCACGTCATGTTGAAACTGTCGACAAAAAGTAGTTACGGTCTTAGGGCCTGCCTAGCGCTCGCCGCAACGGAAGGCAGGCTCTCTAGTTCTGAAATTTCCGAACGAGAGACCATTCCTCGTCGCTACCTTGAGCAGATCCTCTCGGCCCTGCGTCAAGGAGGCTTGGTGGAATCGACACGGGGAGCGCATGGCGGCTATTCGCTGGCTCGAGGGCCGAGCGAAGTCACCGTCGCCGATCTTGTGCGCTGCCTGGAAGGCACGCTTCCGCCGATTCTGTGTTCCATGCCGGAGCACCGTTCGGAAACGTGCCGACAGGATTCTGAATGCACCAGCAGCCAACTTTGCTGCCAACTCGAGAACTCACTCATGACTGTTTTGGCCGGTACAACGCTGGCCGACATGGCCGAAGCATCACAAACATTAAATACAAAAGAAGGTGTCGACGTCGAACTTTCACAGCAAGCGCTTGTGAAGACGACCAGTCCGACACCGAAAGCAAACTAAAGAGGTAAATACAAAATGGCTAACATCCCCCTACTCCAAGTCAAGAATCTCCACGCCGAGATCGACGGACAACCGATTTTGCGAGGCATCGATCTCACTATTGAAAAAGGTGAAGTCCACGCACTGATGGGCCCCAACGGCTCCGGAAAATCCACCTTGTCCAACGTGTTGATGGGTCATCCGTCTTACACTGTCACTGAGGGAGAGATCCTATTTCAGGGCGAGAACATTAATGAGATGGAGCCCGACGAGCGAGCTAAAGCGGGGATTTTCCTAGCCTTCCAATACCCTACATCCATTCCTGGAGTCTCCCTAGGCAACTTTCTACTCGCCTCGGTCAAGGCGGTCCGTGGGGCTGAAAACGTCCCGCTGCTCCCCTTCCGCAAGGAGTTGATGGGACAGATGGACGACCTCGGCATCAACAAAGACTTCGCCAAGAGATATGTCAATGAGGGCTTTTCCGGTGGCGAGAAAAAGCGCTGCGAGATCCTGCAAATGGCACTCTTGAAGCCCAAACTAGCTCTCCTAGATGAGACCGACTCCGGCCTCGACATCGATGCTTTGAAAATCGTTGCCGAAGGCGTCAACCGCCAAATGAACCCTGAGATGGGCTGCCTCGTGATCACTCACTATCAGCGTCTCCTCGACCACATCAAGCCTCACCAAGTCCACGTCCTGGTTGCAGGGCGCATCGTTCAAAGCGGTGGACCCGAAGTGGCGCACCAACTCGAAGCCGAAGGTTACGACGAGCTACTCAAAGCTCACGGCATGCCCCTCGAAACCGCCGCCGTTTAATAGGAAGGAACTTCAGCCATGTCATCAGATGCAGCACTTTTAGAACAGGTCGGAAACGACTACGACCTTAAATACGGATTCCACGATACCGAAGAACCCGTTTATCGCAGTGGGAAAGGTCTCACCGAAGAGATCGTACGAGCCATTTCGGCCCGTAAGAACGAGCCCGAGTGGATGTTGGAGTTTCGCCTCAAAGCGTTAAAACACTTCAACGAGCGCCCCATGCCCAAATGGGGAGCCGAGCTCGAAACGATCGATTTCGCCAACATCCACTACTACGTGAAACCGTCGGAAAGAGCCGAGAAGTCTTGGGACGACGTTCCCGCGTACATTAAAAATACATTCGACAAACTCGGCATCCCCGAAGCCGAGCGCAAATTCCTGGCCGGCGTTTCAGCTCAGTACGAGTCCGAGGTCGTCTACCACTCCATCAACAAGGATCTGGAAGACCAGGGCGTCATCTTCCTCGATATGGACACCGCGCTGCGCGAGCATCCGGAGATCGTTAAGAAGTACTTTAACAAAATCATCCCTTATACCGACAACAAGTTTTCGGCCCTCAATACCGCCGTTTGGTCCGGTGGCTCTTTCATTTGGGTGCCGGCCGGCGTGGAGGTCGACATTCCCCTCCAGGCATACTTCCGCATCAACACCGAGAACATGGGTCAGTTTGAGCGCACCTTGATCATCACCGAACCCGGTGCCAAGGTCCACTACATTGAAGGCTGTACGGCACCTACCTACTCTGGAGATTCACTGCACTCTGCGGTGGTTGAGTTGATCGCACTGGAAGGTTCGACCATTCGCTACACCACCATCCAAAACTGGTCCAATAACGTCTACAACTTGGTCACCAAACGCGCTCAAGCTTGGAAGAACGCCACTGTAGAGTGGATCGACGGCAACCTGGGGTCGAAAATCACCATGAAGTACCCGGCCGTTCATTTGATGGACGAAGGGGCTCGCGGCGAGGTTCTTTCCATCGCTTACGCCGGCAAGGGTCAACACCAAGACGCCGGTGCCAAGATGGTGCACATGGCGCCGAACACCTCATCCACCGTCCTTTCGAAGTCGATCTGCAAGGACGGCGGCAGGTCGACCTATCGCGGCTTGGTCAAGGTGATGCCAAAGGCGACTAACGTCAAGAGTAATGTCCGCTGTGACGCTCTCTTGTTAGACGACCACTCCCGCTCGGACACCTTTCCCTACATGGAGATCGATAACAAGGACGCCAACATCGGTCACGAAGCCACCGTCTCCAAAGTCGGCGACGAGCAGCTTTTCTATCTGATGAGTCGTGGACTCTCCGAGAACGACGCCATCTCCATGATCGTGAACGGATTCTTCGAGCCGTTCACCAAGGAACTGCCTATGGAATACGCCGTCGAACTCAACCGACTGATCCAACTCGAAATGGAGGGATCCATCGGATAACGGATCCGAGGAACATCGACACATGACAGCTACAATGACTAACAGATATAACATTAACCGTGAGGGCCTAGAGTCCATCACTTCTAAAACTTCGGATTGGCTGAAAGCCGACCGCGTCGCGGGAATGACCTCTTTTGAGACCCTTCCCTTCCCCCTACGAACAGACGAGACGTGGCGACGGACGAACCCCAAACAGTTCGCCGTCGACGGTAAACAAGTCGTCACCGGACGTTCGACCTTCGGAGTACTCGGCTCCCAAAGTCAAGCACCTAGTGGCATCACATTCGGTCCGGCTGACAAGCTTTTGACCGAAAAGACACTGCAACTCGCCGAGCGCCAAAGAGACAGCGGCATCAACTGCTTCGCCTCTTTGAACCAAGCGTTCTGGCAGAACGGTACCCTACTAGAGGTGGGTAAAGACGTGAGTGGCGGGGACGAACTGGCCCTGCATGCCGAGCATCATTTTGACGGCGGGGGCGACGGATTAGCGCTGCCCCGCAGCATCATTCGAGTGGACAACTTTTCCAAGGTGACCTTGGTAGAGACCTTCACTTCTGATGACGAAGATCTCATGGCGGCGCCTCTGGCCGACATCTACGTGGGTGAAGGGGCCACACTGAAATACGTGATCGTACAGAAGTGGGGCACCAAAACAACCACCGTCCCAACCATTCGAGCCCACGTCTCAAAGGACGCCAACCTTCAGGTGCTCTTCGTCGGTTTGGGCGGTCAAGTGACCAAACTGTTCGGCGAATGCGACCTTGAGGGCAAGGGCTGCAAGTCCGAAGTGATGGGCCTAGTTATGGCTGCCGAAAAGCAGCATTTCGATTTCGACGTCAATCAGTATCATCGTAAAGGCGACAATGTCAGTGACGTGCTTTTTCATATCGCCCTAGCCGATGAAGCTCGCTCAGTTTTCAGCGGCAACGTCATTTGCGGTCCGGGATCGCAGAAGATCGACGGCTATCAACACAATCGTAACTTGCTTTTGTCCTCCAAGGCGCACGCAACTTCGATGCCCAAGCTTGAAATCGAAGCCAACGACGTTCGCTGTACCCACGGCGCCACGTTCACGACTTTCGATGAAGGGCAGTACTTCTATTTGCGTAGCCGCGGCCTCAACGAAGCCGATGCTAAGCGACTGTTGGTCCGTGGCTTCTTCCAGGAAGTCGTCAATCGAGTCGACCAAAAGATTGTGGTGGAACACCTCATGGAACTGGTCGCCCTAAGAATGGACGAATCACTCGGCATTTAAGGCCTGGGCCTGTGGAGCGGTGGGACTACGGTGGAAAGCTCCTCCGTAGCCCCGCCGCTTTACATCACAGCTACCCAACAGGGCGCGTGCGCACTCATCTTTAGAGATGATTGCCTACACTCCCGAATGGACCGAACGGACAATCGCATGCGCAAGATAGGACGAAAAGACGAATTCCCCGAGGGGAAAGCGACCGCCGTGGAGGTGGACGGAGTTGCCCTCGTTATCTGTCGCACTGCGGAGGGACAGTTCTACGCACTTGAAGACCGCTGTTCTCACGACGATGAAGAACTGAGTTGTGGCGACTTGGAGGGGTGCGAAGTCATCTGCCCCCGACACGGAGCGCGCTTCGACATTCGAGACGGTTCGGTGACCGCACCGCCCGCCATCACTCCTATCGACACCTTCGACATCGAAGTCCGTCACGGGCACGTCTACGTGGACGTCAACGGATGAGTGTCGCTCAGCAAACTTCATCCTCTGGCCCAAGCCTCCAAGAAAAGGTCGCTGTTGACTTCCCGTTCCTCACCGAGACAGTCTACCTAGACAGCGCGGCCACCTCACAAATGCCTCTTCAGGTCCGAAAGACCATGAGCGAGCATTATTCGTTGGGCGCCAGCAACGTCCATCGCGGGGTCTACGAGTGGTCCGAGCGAGCCACAGACCGTTTTGAAGAGACCCGACGCAAGGTCGCGACGTTCATTAACGCGCGTTCGGAACGAGAATGCATCTTCACCGCCGGCACTACCGACTCCATGAACCAATTGGCCCAAAGTTGGGGGGAGTCGAACATTCAGGCTGGCGACTGCATCGTCGTAACCGTCATGGAGCATCATTCCAACCTCCTGCCTTGGACCCAACTCGCCGAGCGGAAAGGCGCTGAGGTTCTTTGGTGGACCGTCAACGAAAACGGCGAACTCGACATGGACCAGTTGAACGGGCTACTGGAAAAACGACCCAAGCTTCTCGCTCTCACTTGGGCCTCCAACGTAACTGGAGTCATCAATCCTTTAGAGCGGATCGTCCCAATTTTTCGTGAGCACGGGGCTGTGATCGTTCTCGACGGCGCTCAAGGGGTTCCCCACCTGCCAACCGATGTCCAAAAGTTGGGCGTGGACTTCTTGGCGTTCTCGGCCCACAAGATGTTGGGACCCACCGGCATTGGTGTGCTCTGGGGACGAGAAGAACTCTTGGAAGCCATGCCGCCACCCCGTTTTGGCGGCGGTATGATCTTGAGTGTTCGTCAGGGCAAAGTGAAATGGGCCGATCTGCCACAAAAATTCGAAGGCGGCACCCCCAACATTTCGGGAGTTCACGGACTGGGCGCTGCCATCGACTATCTTCAATCCGTGGGAATGGAAGAGATTCGGGCTCACGAAATCGAGTTGAATCAGTATGCCTTGAAAAAGCTCGTGGGCATAGAAGGATTGAGAATTATTGGGCCCAGGGATGCCGAAAAACGCTCCGGCGTTGTGAGTTTTGAAATGACCGGAATTCATCCCCACGATCTGGCCACGATCTTAGGCCGCGAGGGCGTCTGTGTGAGAGCGGGACATCACTGTTGCCAACCGCTCATGCGGCACTGGGGATGTGCCGGAACCACTCGGGCCTCCTTCTATTTTTATACCACCACCGACAATATTGACGCTCTGGCGAAGGCCCTCGAGGTCGCCGCCAAAGTGTTTGAAGGGTATCGTTAGCTATGTCATTCGCCGACAACGATGAGGATCTTTACAGGGCCGTCATCTTGGAGCATTCCGCCCATCCTCCCTACCGTGGTGTGTTGGAGCCTTGCACCCACCACGACGAGGGTATCAACCCCTCATGCGGAGATGAGATCGAACTGTTCTTTCGAGTCGAAGACGACATGATCAAAGAAGCGACCTTCGAGGGAGTCGGATGCTCCATCTGTTTGGCCTCGGCTTCCATGCTGACTCGAGCCCTACGTGGAAAATCGGTGGGCGAGGCGACCGAGTTTTACCAGGCCTTCAAATCCTGGATCACCGTGAGAAACCCCGAACCCAGCCCCGTTGATCTTGAAGAGCTTGAAGCCTTGGGAGGAGTGCGGAAATATCCCGTTCGACTCAAATGCGCCCTACTCGCCTGGGAAACATTCTCCGGGGCGATGCGAAATTATCCGAATTAAACCCATTGAAGGAGATGAAGAATATGTCAGAACCCGTAGCGGCGGCCCCTAATACCGAGGTCGCCTCCGAAACCCCAACCGAAGGTGCCGCGACCGAAGCGAAGGCTCCGGCCACCGGCGAGATGCCCACAGAAGAAGCCATCCGCGAAGCTCTCAAGGACATCATCGACCCTGAGATCGGGATCAACATCGTCGATCTCGGCCTCATCTATGACGTAATGCCCAACGAAGAGACCCGCATGGTGAATGTGAATATGACTTTGACGTCGCCCGGTTGTCCTGTAGGACCGGAACTCAAGAGTTCGGTTTGGCTGACCGTCAAGCGTATGGACGGCGTGGAAGACTGCGAAGTCGAAATGGTCTGGAAACCGCGTTGGGATCCTAGCGTCCACGCTTCGGAAGAAGCTCAGATGTTTCTGGGGATTTGGTAAACCTTGCGAGGCTCTGAATAGAGCACCCCGCCCATCAACGATAAACGCCCGGGTCCGGCTGGACCTGGGCGTTTGTCGTTTCCCATCTCTACAGAGGCGCTAGCTACTTCTTTTCCAAGCCATAGTGCCCGTCGGGGCCATAGGTTTGACGTGTCTCTAGCCCGATATCGTCGTACATGGGCGACACGGAGGTGAGTCCGTACCCTTTGGCGTTGCGCTGATAGCCAAAGGTCGGCTTCCTGTTCCACAGGTTCGGGGATATCGCATCTTTGGGAATCTCCGGGAGGTAAGCGGGCACAAGTTCGTCGAGAGAATCGGGATAAGACCCGTGATCTCTTTGGTAGATCTCCAGGGCCGTTACCAACTGAAGCGCGCCCTGTTGACTCAGAGTTTTACAGAACTGAATCTGAGCTCTTTTCCAGTTCGGCACCACGACTTGCGCTGCGAAACTTAAAGGCAACGCATCTTCCAAATTGAGGTCGGCCGGCCGACCCAAATCTCGCCAATCCTGGAACTGGGCGAGAATCAGATTGAGGTAGGCTTTGCGCTCACTTTCCCAGTAACTGGCGGGTAAAAGGCGCGCCAAAATCGATGCGTTGGAGCCCATGATGTCCTCCATGGCGCCCGAGCTTTCTCGAGGCTCCTGAAGACTCATCATCGCTCCGTCTAGCATGAACGCTTCGCGCTTCATGGTCTCCAGAAAGGCCATCCTTTGGTACGAGTTCTGAGTCAGGCTCTCCAAGAGCAAGACCAGTTGTCGGCGGGACGGATGGGCCTCTAAAACGAACTTCTCCACCAGTTCGTACGCGATGCTTGTCTGTGCGAGACCAATCATCAGAGAAATGAGAGTCCCGTCGTCCACAGACTTCGACCATTCGAGACCATCCTCGATGTATCCCAGGGCCTGCGCTGGATTTCCCTCTTGAAGTGATTCTTGCGCCAACGACGTCAGCCCCTGATTCACGGCCCGTGCGAGAATGAAGTCTGGCACCAAAGAACTGGCTTTGAGATCTTGTGTAGCCATGGCTGTGAATTGGGGTTTCGAAAGTGCGGATTGGATGCGGGGGAGTTCTAACAAGAACTCCTTTTTCGCCGTCTCAGCCCTCGCTTTGAGATGGGGATCATCGGACCTTTCGGGTCCCAACACTCTGTACATGTCCCCGCCCATTTTGAGACGCCGTCCCACGTCGAGAAATTTTCTATTGGGAACTTCTTGTTTGAGAAAGTAGTCCTTGAGTTCCGTCCAACCGTTCTCGTTCGGGGGAATAGCCTTTTGAGCTTGATGCCAAGTCTTAGTATCGTGAACCAACCGGTCATAACTGGGAGGGTCGTTCAGTTCGCGAGTGAGACTCAACTCATAAAACCCCAGAAGAGCGAGAACGATGGGTAGGCCCGCGAACAAAAAGCTCATGGCGGTTTTTGTGAATCCTCTGGCCAAACCCAACGACTCACTTTTCGATGTGGGAATGCGGGAGAGAAGTCCCGCGACGAAGACTCCCGCGAACAAACCCCAGCCAACAGCGTGCAAGCTCGACCGATCGATAGACAGCTTCTCCCAGAAATTAGAACCGGAGAGACCACCCTCTTGTGCCATAAGCGTGAATTCGAGAATCACGATACCAACGAGCGCCATCGCGAGCCAGAGGCCGTGAGACGTTTGAACCGCTAAGCTCCACTTCAGCGACCGTTTCGCTTTCTGGCACAGTGCCCTCCAACTCGGTGTCAAAGCATTCACTAAGAGCAAGAAGACGATACCCCCCCCCACCACGGCCAGCATCGCCAAAGCGTTTTCGTTTTTACGAAACGTGAGACTGAATGACCCCAAGTTGGAGAGAGCTCGGCCGACCAAGACCGAGGTGGCAAAACTTGCTAAGACAGGGATAACAAAGAACACCCGACCAAACCAGGGCGACCCTCCCTCAAGAGTGCCCCCGGCCTGGAAGTCACCCATCCTAGGAAGAGCCGTGCGCCGAACGACTCCCCAACAAAGGGAGAGCACCAAAAGCACCGCGCCATAGACTCCAAAGATTTTCCAAGATGCCAAGGCAGATGCTAAGCCGACTCCGGTTAACGCCCCGGTCCAAAACAGTGTGGCTCGCGAGAACACTTCTCCTTGGAAAACCGTCTCGGCTTTCAATAGGCTCTTTGTGAACCAAGAGAGCTCTCGAAATTTTTCAATCACCATGCCCGATGTGGAACCTGCGAAATCGTCGGGCAGTTGAGAGCCAGGAGCGTCAGCGCGCAAGACTTTGCGCAAATCCATAAGGATCGCCCCATCTTCTCCAAAGGCCGCGACAGAGGACTCTCCTAGGCTCTCCTCATCATCTAGCATCTCGGAAAACAGTAGAAATTCTGGGCTCATTTCATCGGTCATCACGATGCAACTCCTTTGTATAGGTCTGTGAAGCGCTTTCTGGCTTTGGCTAGTCGTGAGCGGACAGTGCCGAGCGGCACTTTGAGCACTTGACTCATCTCTTCATAGCTCATCGAGCAGACCTCGCGTAGGGCCAGAGCGGTGCGGTCGATTTCAGGCAACTGCTCAAATGTGGCCCGAATTTTGTGCTGCCGAGAGATGTCTTCAGCATGGTCTTGTTGAGGCTCGAGCAAGTGCAAGTCCTCACGCTCTTCGAAGTCGGTCTCGGTCTCCTTGCGACGACGGCGCGAGATGTCATGACAGCGGTGGGTTACAATCCGAAACAGCCAACTTTTGACGGCACCCGCCTCGCGTAACTGCCCAATTCTCTGGTAGACCACTAAATAAGAGTCCTGCAACGCATCTCGACTCAGGTCCGGATCCTTTAAGATCGAGAGCGCCAGACGATAACACGCCTTCTCTGTCCGAGCGATGAACGGTTCTAGGGCGGTCTCGTCGCGCGTCTGTAAACGCACGACCAGGGCCTCCAGAGACTCGGTCGGTACGCTTTTGCATTTTTCTTGTGGCTGGGTTAGCGTCATAGATAGTGTGGCTGACAGCACATTGTCCCTCCTCCGAGGTGTTCATTCGTGATGAACACCTCCCTTCGATGAGTAGGTCCTGACATGATTGCAATGACGAATTGCCATCGAACTCATGTCGGACCCTTCAAGTAGAGGACGGACAACGACGAGGAAAAGTTCGCGCTCTCGAAATTTATTTCTCAGATTCTCCTTCATCACCGGACGCATAAGGTCGCCAAGCGATAAGCAACGCGACCATCGTGTAGCGAACCAAACGCGACCAAAGAGAACTTTGGGTCGCAACGTAAAAGAGCACCAGCAGCGTCGCTCTGATCATCACTTCCCAAGACTTCAAGGACCTAGGAAAGGGTGGCGGCTCTCCCCCTCGACGGCGCATCAAAAGGGCTAACTCTAAGCCAAACAGGAGACCCAAGTCTCTTTGCAGCGCGAGCGCGCCACCGACCGGCCAGCAGATTGCGAAGAACAGGCCGAGCAGTGCCCATCGATAGCTCGATTCTCGCGATTCTTCTCCGTACCAGATCACTAGTAAGGCTACAAGAC
>JBBKWP010000202.1:0-34796 GCA_037968995.1 Candidatus Xenobia bacterium | reverse complement strand
TGTTCGCAGCCACTGACCAGGCAGCAGAAAAGTAAGACCAACCAGATAAATAGCTTGCTTCGAGACATTCCCACCCTACTTCGCGGCAGGCACGGTGCGGATCCTTCGAGAAATCTGGTAAAGATGTCTCGTTCCAAAGGATTCAGTCTTGCCGAAACGATCGTGGCGCTGGGGATCCTCGCCGGGGTCTTTCTGGTCGCCGCGGCGTTACTGACGTCTCTTTTGCGTGGAACCCAAAAAGAGAGCGATCGGGCAGCGGGACTTATACTGGCGGACCAAATTTTAAATGAACGACTGTCCGATATCTTTCACAATATCGGCAGCGGACCAACGAAGACGAATTTTTTTGCCAACGACTCGCCTCCCGCGGCACCGCTGGAGGGTACAGTCCGTCTCAATCAAACTCTTTTCACTTATAGAATTGAGCACGTCACGGTCACAGACTCCGCGGGGGCTCCGGTTGGGGGACCCGCTTCCCTGAATAATCGGGTCAAGAAGCTAAATATCGTGGTATGGTGGTGGAATGAAAAGCCGGGGGAAGCGAGATCAGGGTACGGATACCTTCGTACCGACCTCACTCGTCTGGTGAACGAGAACTCCAAGTTCTAAAGTTTAAAGGACAGTTAATGAAGCAGCACAAGAGGCAGATGAGAAGAGCGAGGCCCCAGTTTATGGGAATGACCCTGGCGGAGACCTTGGTCTCAGTGTCCATCTTCGGTCTCATCTTACTTCTCGTGTTTGCGATTCTGGGCAAAGGTTTCTCAGCGGTGTCCCTCGCGAACGCTAGGCGAGACGCCGACCATAGTCTCGTTAAAGCCCATTTCTGGCTCAAGCGCGATCTAGCGCTTGCCTCAGCTGACCATATCAAAAGTAAACGGGTCTCCATACCCGGCGGAGGAGATGCCGTTTGGTTTCTCAATGCCAACGACCCGAACGAGGATGACAAGGACCGAAAGTTCAAACACAATCCTTCCACGGGCGTTCCCTTATGGCAAACCAATGTGCTTTATTATCTGGTCCGGCCCAGTAGGTACTCGGAGGTGTCAGGTGGTTTCAATCCCGCTTTGGACCCGGACACCACGGGTGACTTTTTCGCGCCCCACAAATTCTTGATCCGGAAAGAGATCAACACCCCGAGCGACCCCGAAACCTTACTTGACGGTGCAAACATCGATAACTATATCACCGTGCCGCTTAACTATACCTTATCCCCCTTTCAAGGCGAGAAAGATGTGCTAGACTATAAACTGGTAGCTGATAAAATGCTGTCGTTTAACGTTTCGATTAAAGATCGAAGCGTGGAGGTGAACACCTCCGCGGTACGGCTTCACGAGGCGGGACGCTCCTTGAGTATCGGTAGCACGTCGCTGAAGAACCACCCGCAGACACTGGCTCGAAGAGCTAGATTTTTGTTGAGGAACTGAAAATATATGACAAACCCCAAGACAAAAGATAAATCTAGAATACGAGGGATGGTCTTCATTACCACCCTCATGGTCTCTGTGGTAGTGATTATGCTGTTGACCGCCGCCTTGACTTTGCTGCCCGCAAGTCAAGGAATGACAGGCTCGGTGAGGGATGACGCGCTCGCACAATCCGCTGCTCAAGCCGGCTTGGAGTACGCCCTGACTCGACTGCAGGAGAATCCTCAGTGGAAGGGCGACGATAACAAGGTCGTGGTTGACAAAGGCAAGGACCTGTGGGTCCGAGAGGACCGAGGCAACGTGATCGGATTGGTGGGATCTCCCAGCGGCGAGACGACCATGTTTCGCATCCGCTTCAACTTCCAGAACGGCACGAACAAGCCTAATGAAGGGCTCGACGACCCGACGCCCTCGATGCGAATGGACACGCCCTATGTTTCCTACAACAGTCTAGAGCGGGGCGCCCGGGAAGACCTCTACAGGGGTGATGGCGAGGGCGCCAGAGTGCACAAGAACTCCAAGATCGCCGGAGACGTTCCCGGCTACTCGGCGGTCGTTTATTCTGAAGGTTTGGCGGGCCCCGGTCTGCGCGAAGTGACTCCGAACAATCTAGTGACCGAAGCAAAAAAATTGCGGGTAAGCTCCCGAGTGGTCGAGTGTTTCTATGGAAGAGACATTTCCCGTTTCGGAGACTCCGTGATCTATGCCGGGGACACTGTGACGATGAACCTCAGCGAGGAACTGATCGTTCACAGCGGAGATGATTCAAATCCACGCGTACGGACTTTGGGCAACCTCAACGTCACGGCTGATAAAGTCGAAATGAACGATGGTGAGGTTTACGTCTCAGATACCAACGGACATTTTCATGTCAACGGCGTGGATTCGACAGACCCCGTTGCCACTCTCGAAGATTCGTCCAACAAGTTTCTTGAACTGGGCTGGAGCGACCTGACTCAACCGGCCGTCTCCGACGCGACCCTTCCGGCCGGCACCTATGTCTGGCGTGCGGTCCCCAATGGTTCCAGAATAGACTACTACGCTCAGGAGTACGACCCCGTGGTCGGCCCTCCGGCCGCCACTGTCTCGCCTGACGCGAGTTACCAATCCAGCAGCAGTGATCTTGCGAGTGTGAATGGTGCGGTACGTATCGACGCGACCACCGCGACGATGAACATCAGAAAGAACGTCACTGTGAGAGCCAACGGCACAGCGGTCGGGTTGGCCGTGGTTCCCGAACCCGGGTTTTTGGCGACTCGCCAAATGAGACCGACGATCGACATCGCACCGGTTGCCCAAGACGATGCGAATCCTATCGTCTCGTCGGCCGGCGATCTCCGCTTTGAAGGACGGGTCAAAGGGAAGGGCTCACTGACCACCGGCGGATCGATCAGCATTCAAGGTTCTAGCCTGTTGGAAACCAGCCCCAGTAACCAAGTCGCACTTTTTGCCAAGCATGATATAGAAGTCAACGCCGTGCCGAGCGAGTTGGCGAGCGACGGTGGGGTGTTGGCTGTCCTTTACGGGAGTTCGGGCAGCAACTCGAATGGAAACCTGGTCCAGAACGGCATCCAGAACTTCTTTGGCAACGAGCCGCCTACATTAGGAGTCCCCAAACCCGCGGACGTTGGATTCATGGGCGTGATATACGCTCAAGGGGATTTTCGAGTCAATCTCGACAACGGTATCAGCCGTGGAGACTTCTATCTTCGAGGAGTCTTAGTGTCTTACGGAGGAGACTATGAATCCGGCTCGTCGCTCAACACGGGTCCCGGTGTGAACGGCAAAGGCATCGTAGACATCACCGCCGAGGGGGTGGATCTCAACTACGACTCGTCTTTCGTGACGAAGCTCAAGTCTCAGGGAGATTATCTTCCGCTGGAAGTGGTGAGTTGGCGTACGCTCTAAAATTGCGCTCGCCTTCCACTAGTCTCGAAGAGATCAGGGCGCTGAAGGTCATCCAACTCAGAAGGCCCAGAAGTTTGCTCCCGTCTTCGACGAGCAGAGCATAGTTCTTGTCGCGGACCAGCCGACTGTAGGGATCGAGTAAGTCGGCTTCTATCACCACGTCAATCCCCATGGACAAACCAAGCCAAAGGCACGAACAGGCTAGAATCACCAAGTCACGGCTTTTGAGTTGATGGCGAAACGCTAAACCCCAACCTGCAAAAGCCAGAAGGTAGACGACGTACAGGCTCCGCTGAAAGGCAGCAGAGTCCCAACCTTGAGGGAGGGGGAGGATCTGGGGCAACGCGATTTCGTGCAGCAGGAATGCGTCGTCAAGTCCCAGCCAGAGCGAGAGCAGCCCGAATATGACTAAGCAGGCGCGGTGGCGACCGCTGCATAGCCCCGCGGCGAACAGAGCCACCGCTCCGGCCCCGATCCACAAAAAGCAGCCCAAGGTAGAGATCGCTCCTGTGTACCACGGAAGTTTGGCGGTAGCGACCGGTTCGATCAGGAGGAGGCTTAGCGGAATCGCACTTTGTTGGTCGAGCCAGCGGAGAAGTACCAAGGCCGGAAGCCAAGTGATCACGATCCATCTCAACACGGTGGGCCAACTCCTCGATTTCATAGTATAAGCTTTGAGGGGCTCCGGGAGTTTTCCTCGGCTGCTTCACGAGACCTCAACTTGACAACTTCTCCGAACGGATCAATAATGCTCATTGTGAGCATTATTATTGAAAAGACGAGTTGCCCAAGTTGCAACGGCCCAATGGGCCAGTTGGGGTCGTCGTACGCGACGTGCCCTTACTGCGGTACCGAGTTCTATTTGCCACCTATGCCGGGCTTTCGGATCCCCGCTCCCAGAAACTATCCACAGCCTCCGGGGCTGGCCGTCGTGAAGGTAGGAAGCGCTTCTTACCGAGTGCACGGTCGTTTAGCCCGAGGACAGCATAGCGATGTTTTTCTGGCTCGGCGTGAACGAGCGCTCACCGAGATGGTCGTGCTCAAGATTGCTCGTCCCGGCGGTGAAGCGGGACTGCGACGGGAGTGGAACGCGCTCCACAAGGTGCGCGCGGCCCATCCGTTCTTGGCCCATCTCACCTGCGCACCCATCGCGCTCGAAACCGCTCGACTCGGTGGACATCCCGACCGAGATGCGGCCGTCTATCGCTGGCGCAGCGGATTTGTCTTTACTTTCCTAGACGCACGAGCCGAGTCTCCGAAGGGCGTAGACCCCCGGGCCGCGGTCTGGATGTGGAATCGAATTCTCGACCAGTTGGCCTGCTTGCAGGACGCGGGACTAGGACATAACGCCCTGCGTCCCGAGCACATTCTACTTCACCCTCGCGACCATGGAGTGGCGTTTTGCGGTTGGTCGGAGGCGGGCGTGGGGCCCAGCAACGATCTGGCGGAAAGTGCCCGTTGCATAGCCGGGCTGCTAGGGAAGTCTGCTCCCCGCCGCTTGTTGGACTTGGCCAAACGGGCCGTTCATACCGTCTGCGTACGGGCCCTTAAAGAAGAGTTGAAAGAGGTTTCCGAGGCGGCTTTTGGGCCGCCCAGGTTCCACGAATTCACAATCCAAGGAGGACGAAATGGGATACGGTAACTACAGCTACACCGCTCACAAGAGCATTGTCACAGCCAGGGTGGCGAAGTCCAAGTCTGAGGTCTTTACCCAGCGCTCGGTCCATCCCCTGATGAATCCATTTGGAGTCGGTATGCGGGAAAGCCGCGACAGTGCCGAGCATCCGAACTCTTTACCCATCGTGTTCGCACTCGACGTCACGGGGTCGATGGGCGACATTCCCGATCTGCTGGCCCGCGCCGAACTGCCCGGCTTCATGAAGGCTCTGCTCGACGGCGGCGTGACCGACCCTCAGGTCATGTTCACTTTCGTGGGCGATGCGGCAAGCGATCAGGGGCCGCTCCAAGTGGGACAGTTCGAATCCACCGCAGAGGACATGGACCGTTGGCTGACCTGGAGTTGGTTGGAAGGCAAGGGGGGCGGCAACGGTTGTGAATCTTACGACCTAGCCATGTATTTCGCCGCCCGCCACACCGACACGGACTCCATCGTCAAGCGGGGGAAGCGCGGATACTTCTTTATGACCGGCGATGAGCGGCCCTACCCACGCACCGATCGGGCCACGGTGAAACGTCTGATCGGTGACGACCTGGACGCAGACCTGACCTTGGCGCAAGTGAGTGACGAACTCGCTCGCAACTACCACCCTTTCTTTTTGATTCCCGATCCCACGCGCGGACGTCGTTGCGAAGCGACGTGGCGCAAGGTGATGGGCGACCACGTGGTCATCATGGAGACGCCCCGCGACACTTGCTACGTCGCGGCCTCTTTGGTGGGGCTTTGTGAAGGCGTGTATGAGGACCTTGATGCGGTGGCCAAAGGGCTGGAGTCGAACGGGCTGGAACGGGCTCGCATCCATGGAGTCGTGAGGGCGCTAACGCCGTTCGCCGCCACGTTGGGCAGGGACGGTTCGCCAGTTCCTTATCTCGAACCGGTGGCCTACCCATGAGGCGGGCCACCATTGTGGTGGACTTGGGGTTCGGTGACTCAGGCAAAGGCACCGTTACCGATCACCTAGTCCGCGAGAACCAAGCCAGTATGGTCGTGCGTTTCAACGGCGGTGCGCAGGCGGGGCACACGGTCGTAACGGACGATGGACGCTTTCATACTTTTTCCCAACTGGGAGCCGGGTCGTTTGTGCCCGGGGTGCGCACTCACCTGTCGCGTTTTATGGTGGTGCATCCGGGGGGCCTTCTTCAGGAGGCCAAGGTGTTGGCGGGCAAGGGCGTTCCAGACATCCTCACTCGTCTCTCCATCGCCTCGGAGGCCCGCATCGTCACCCCGTTTCAACAGTCCGCGAACCGATTGCGCGAGGTGCTTCGAGGCGCCGACCGCCACGGTTCCTGCGGGTTGGGGATCGGCGAGACGATGGCCGACGAACTAGAGTTTCCCGAGGACTGCGTCAGAGCCAGTGACTTAGTGCATCCCGATCGCTTGCGGTCCAAACTGCTGCGCTGGCAGCAACGCAAGTGGCAACTGTTCAGGGAGTACCAGGGTGAGCTTCGCGCCGACCCAACTGGTGCGGAGGAACTGGCGGTGTTAGAGAGCGCGGACGTAACTGAGCGTTGGGTTCATCAGGCCGGGCAACTGGCTCAGCAGGTGGAGATCGGGCCCGAAAAGCTTCCATCCACAGGATCGGTGGTGTTCGAAGGAGCACAGGGGGTGCTGCTCGATGAGTGGAGGGGCTTCCACCCGCACACCACGTGGTCCACCTGCACCTTCGCTAACGCCCTGGAGCTTCTGCACGACTTTGACGGGGAGGTCACTAAATTGGGAGTGCTGCGCTCCTACGCGACGCGGCACGGAGCCGGGCCTTTTCCGACCGAGGACGTGAGCCTGAACCTCGACGAGCCTCACAACCATAAGGGAGCCTGGCAAGGCGGTTTTCGCCAGGGATGGTTCGATGCTGTTCTGGCCCGTTACGCTATCGACGCATGTGGGGGTATCGACGGTCTCGCTCTGACTCACCTTGATCGGGCGGACGACAGTTGGCGAGTTGCTACTGCTTATAGGGGTCTGGACCAAGAGTACGAGAAGGCGGGGCGCTTGCGACTGGGGACCTTTAAAGACCTCGCTTACCAAGAGAGACTTGGGAGGGCGCTTGGCGAAGTCACACCAAGCTACGAGGCCCTAACAGCCCAGACGTTCCGCGGCCGTGTCGAAAAGCTTCTCCAGGTTCCGATCTGCTTAGAGTCTTGGGGGCCGACCAGCCAACACAAGCGACCTAGTGTGCCGATTCGATAAGGGAGAGGAATGCTCCCGAGTAGTTTACAATCGGTGGACCCCATCGGAATCTGATCTGAAACCCGCCAGGTAGAGTGAACTCATGATTATAGATCCTCACCTTCGTACATACCTGACTTTTAAAGGTCAGCAGACCGACCTGAGAAATGAAAGCAGACTCGGGGCTCGGCCTGAGTACTACGCCACTCACGAAACCGCCGACCTCGTTCTGCTAGGTGGTCCGGATTCCAAGACCGAGGTCCGGGTCAGTTGGGATACGCCCAGCGACCAAGAGGCGATTATCAGCAGTGAGCTGGACCTCCACCTCAAAGACCTCGACGGAGAGGCTAATCTGCGTGTCCGAGCCCGCTGTGACGACCAAGGTCAAGCGTTCCTATCCATAACCAATCCGAGCTCGGATGGAATCGACTCTGGCGTCGAGCTGAAACTACCCGCACTCAAGGAAGTGGGTGAGGATTTTCTCCAAGCAGGTTTCTTCTCTTCGCCTGAAGGCGTCAGCTCGGTGCGCCTATCGTTCTGGAAGAACAGTGAGACAGGCGAGGTCCTAGGGCCCTCGGGGATCAGGCTCAACGACAAAGAGCTCTCTTTCAAACCCGCCGAAAAGGTACTTGAGCTGCGTGAGGAGACGCGCGCCTACCTCAGCGACGTTCTGGCCGGCAAAGACTTGGACTGGCTGCGGTCGGTATAGGGTTCTTGAAGCCCATAGAATCGAGGTTCTGAACGGCTTTGGGTATAATTGGTCACTTTGTTCCCGTCGTCGGGGATAGTATCTTTTGTCAGGAAGGATATACCCGGCCTGATAGACGGGGTTGGGCTCAGGTGATGACGGCGGCGGTGTTGTTTGGTCTTACAATAAGGGTAGCTCTCCAGGGAGACTACAAAAAGGACCACAACAATGAACGTCACACTTGCAACTCTAATGATTCTCGCCCTCTTTGGAATTTTCTTCCTACCCCGTTCGTCCAAGAACGCCGTGGCTGAACTTGTCAAGTTCGGTGGAGCTATCTTCGGGCTGCTCGTGCTAGTGATTGGCTCGATGATGTCCACAAAAGCCCGAGTTACGAGCTAGCTGAATGGACGTACGGTCTCCACACATTGGGAACAATTCTTCTAAGATCGATAAAAGCGCAAGAAAAAAGTGCCGCCACGGAACGTGGGGGCACTTTTAGCGATAGCGATTAGGGCCGTGGCTACTTCCAAAATTGCTTTGTTTCAGTCACCAATTCAGCGCTGGTCTTGTACCCTATGGCGCTGTAGATCACCTCACCCTTAGGATTGATGATGACTGTGTAGGGAATTCCGGTCGCTGTCATTTTGTCGATATACTTCTTGTACGACGGTGACGATTTTTGGTCGAGATCGATGTTTACAACGTTGAGGGTTGTTTTTGACTCAAACTGAGTCAACTGCGGCTTCATCTGCCGGCAAGCGCCTCACCAAGTTGCGCCGAAGTGGACCATCACGTTCTGACTCGTTTTCGCCGACCAACTGTCCTTGCTGGGTGCGTCGCTCTTGGCCACAGGCTTGTAGACATCGATGGTGCCGAAATCCTTGTTTTCGGTCACTTTAAGGCCCGCCGCTTTGAGTTCTGAGAGTGTGATATAAGGAACTCCCGCGGTGTCGGTGGTGACGACGGCCTGACCGTCGAGAGTCCAACCCGCGTCCGTCTGCTCCACTGTCATCTCAAGCGCCTTGGCTATCTCGCTCAGGACGACCATGGCGCCCATTCCTCGTCCGTTGATTTCGCCTTTATAGGGTCTGTTCCGTACCGACAGCGTTTGCGCGGTGGCGGACACACCCAGGAAAGCTACGGTCAATAGAGCCAGAATAAGTTTGAACGTCTTTTGACGTCGTTTCATGAGGAGTACCTCCTTAAGTTGAAATTTGCTCGATAGAGCATATTCAGGATGTTCTCGTTTCGATCAAACCTTCCTTGACTCGGTGGCCACACTTAGGGCCAGAATAGTTAGAGCCTGATCTCTGGAATCTCTCTATTAAGGACGCTGGCGGCATCGCGGGGATCGCTAAGAGTGGCATTGACCGCATCACTGGATGGACCGAGTAGGGTCAGGGTCCCCTGATTAGGACCGGCTGGGGCGATGCTGAAGATAGCTAGGGAGTTGGAGAGGTCGCTGACCGCGTAGAGAAACCGTCCGGAGGGTTCCACGTTGATACTCGACAATCCAGACAGCCCCGTGGGTGCGTCCGCCCCGGCGGTTTGAAGGGTGCCGCCGGTACCGATATTGTAGGTGCGGACCAGATCCTGCCCGCTGACGTAAAGAATCGGTAGGCTGGGATGAAGCTCCAGAACGCCGAGAACTCCTGGAACAGGCACGGTTCCATTCGCCAAGAGAGACCCATTAGGCTCCACCATATACAAATAGATGTTTCCATCGCCACCATTGGCAAGGTAAAGAAAATTACCATCGTGGGTGATCTCGATGGTCCCCAACCCGTTTATGGGACCGCCGGGCGTGTCCACGGGAGCGCCCGTGATGATGTGGCTGATGGGGTCCACATCGAAGCGTTGAAGATTGGCGTCGGTGCTAACGTATACGTTAGCACCGTTCGGACTGATAGCGATGTCTCTGATGCGTCCGGATGTGGGTACGGAGGTCCCAACTTGGGTCAAACGCCCGTCATTGGCGACAGAGAAAGTCAGAATGTCGTGAGCTTCCGTTTCGCCCGGTTGTTGGGTGTTGGGACTGGCTACGTAAGCGAACTGTTGGTCGGGGCTGAATACCATCCCAGTCGCGTTTTCCCCGAGGTCCAGTTGGGGGGCGAGAAACTCGAGGGCGCCCGTATTTTGATCGATGGCGTAGACCCGTATCGAATGACCGAAAGCACTGAGCGAATAGAGGAACCGTCCGTCAGGACTGGGGACGACAGACGCTGCGATGGTGCCGTCATGCTCTACTTCAATGAGGGACAAAAAGCCATCCAGGGCGATACCTAGCGCCGAGATGTTTCCAGCGAAGGGGCTGGAGACGTAGAGGAAACCTTCGAACAAGGTCCCGGGCGGAGTGTTGCCCCCTGGAGTGAATTCCACGGGAATTCCGGTACCGGGGGACACCGTCACTGGGCCGCGATCACCGTTGGCTGCGGAAAGGGCGGACGATGACAACGAGCCGTTCCCGGAAAAGAAGGGTTCAGAATCGCTCGATCCGGACGAGTCGCAACCGGCCAACAGGCCGATCGACAGGAGTGCACTAACCAGGACTTTAAAAAGTGACGACTTCTTCATCAGAATTTGTTCAGAACGACCCCCGAAAGACCTTTTTCGTTGTAGGGGACAAGCAAGGAAGAAACAGAAGGTCCCACCGTGCCTGCTACCCTTCCCATATCAAGATTTCTTCAACTTCGTGAGAGTTTGCTTTTAGACGTCCGCTCGCCCTCGGAATTTCAGAAGGCTCACATCCCGGGGGCCCTTAACTTTCCGTTGTTCTCCGACGACGAGCGAGCCCAGGTTGGGACAGCCTACAAACAGCAGGGAAGCGAGACGGCCTTGATTTTGGGGCTCGACCTGGTGGGTCCTAAGATGGGGAACTTTTTACGAGAAGCGAGAAAGCTAAACCCTGAGATGCGGCCCCTCCGAATCCACTGTTTTCGCGGTGGACAGCGCTCACAAAGCCTTGCTTGGCTGTTAGAGAAAGGCGGATTCGAAGTCAATGTCCTCGAGGGTGGCTATAAGGCGTACAGACGCCACGTTTTAGAGTCTTTCGCCGAGCCTCAGAAATTTATGGTTTTGAGCGGGTGCACGGGCAGTGGCAAGACGCGGATTCTTGGGGCCCTGGCTCAGCGGGGAATGCAGGTCATCGATCTCGAGGGCTTGGCTTGCCACCGTGGCTCGGCCTTTGGCGGCTATCATCAGCCCCCGGAACTTACCACCGAGATGTTTCAGAACGAACTTCACGCTGTCTGGGCGCCGCTGGACAGAAACGTCCGCGTTTGGGTCGAGGATGAGGGCCAGAGGCTGGGTGGGTTGATGATTCCTGATCCGTTTTGGAACCAGATGAGACAGGCTCCGGTCCTTTTCCTAGATGTCCCTCAGGGTGCTCGGGCGGGTCTCTTGCTAGAAGAGTACGGCCAGTATGAATATGACCGTTTGAAAGACTCGATCGACAAGATTTCAAAGAGGTTAGGGGGCGTGACTCATCAACAATGTCTCCAGGCGTTGGCCGAGAATGATCGCCGCAAAGTCGCGACTTTGTGCTTGAACTATTATGATAAGGCTTATCTTTACTGTCTGGAAAAGCGGCAACCGGAATCCCTGCGCAATCTCGTCTTGGATGATGTGGACACAGAGCGGAACGTGCAAAGTCTGCTGGACTTCCTGGAACCCTTGGTCCAGAGCGGGGAGCTTTAAAGTTGGTATTAGGGTCAATGAAAGTTTAAAGTTAACATATTGGTAACATCATCGTTACCGGGCCCAGCTGGAGGCTAGAGACGTCGGGTAGTGTGAGGTTATGAACACGACCGTACACCAGCAGCATTTCTACAAGCCGGCCACACAGACGACAGCCCTCATCGGAAGCGGGACGGTCCTGAACTCCGATTCTAAGAGTTCGACGGCTGACCCAAAGGAGACCTTCGTGTCCAGCCATGCTGTCTCAGCCTCTTCGGAGGTCTCTGGCCGTGAGAGCGCCGGGAATATTCGAGTGAGTCGTTTCGATGGGCTGAAGTCGTCCCTGGCTAGTGTCGGCACGATCTTTTCAGGAATGGCGGGAATGGCGGGCTGGACTGAACCGGTTACCAAGCGTTTGGCGCTGGAGGGTCCCGAAGCTAGAGAGCCGATAGCCCCTTCGCTCCTCGCGGTCCTGGACCAGCCTTTGTCCCCGGGACCAGAAGTCTGCGCCAAAGAAGACGCCGCCTACCGTGCTCTCAACGAAAGTCTGTCGGGTAAGTACCCCACTTTAGAACGCGCGATGGCCGACCCAGACGCATTCAAAGAGGATCTTCGCGGTCGTTTCGAGGCTCAAAAAGAGCTGACTCCGGAAGACCCTTACACCTTCGATTTCAGTGACTACGGCGTTCCGGTTCTCCAGCAGATAGGTGTCGCCGTGGCTAAAGAGATCAAAGAGCTTCAGGTGGATATCAAAGACTTGGATGGCCGCTCCTTCAGCAGGAAGAAGATCGAGGACCGTCAGGTCGGTCTTCAATTCCTTGGAGAGCTTCAAGACGAAATCTCTCAGCGAGTGGAGAGTGGAGACCTGAGTTATCGACGCACACAGGAACTGGGATATTTTTCCGCCTTGGCTTTGGGCTATTTCGATCAGGGCGACATTAATCTGCGAGACAGAATGCTGCTGAAAATCGACAGCTACCTCCAAGGGGAAGACAAGGTGTCTATCCAGGAAGAGTATCGCCGATACAAGGACAATGAGTTCACCGTTCATCAAAAGTCGAGTCCCGCTTTTCGAACGGTGGAGAAGCCCTTCGCGGATGCGTTCTTCAATCCCGAGGAGATGGAACTCGTCTCTCTTCCAACCATGGAACCCTTGAGTCAAACCCCCTTCACAAGGTTGATGAACAAGGACATCTTTCTTTCTGGGATTGCAGCAGATCCCTTATCCGCCGATGGATTTGTCCGCGCGGGACGCCTCTTTTGGCTGCACGACGTTCGCCACAACTCCGCCATTTTTTCCAAAAAGCAGAGGTACCAGGAGGAGAGGCAGTTGACCCCCGCTCAGTCCGAGAAGTTGGACCGCCGTATCGATGTCTGGAATGTCGAGTTGACGACCGAAATGGACAAACTGGAAAACCCTCAGTTTTTGGCTGCGGTCGATACATTGGTTTTCAACCTGCATCACGACCGAGGACTTCCCCTCGTTCCTTCAACCTATGACGAGAACTGCTTGGATTATGTGCCCAAGGGGTTGCGATTGATGTGGGGCCTGTCGGGTCAAGATGAACGCTTCGATAAGCCCGGTCCCACAATGAAAGCTGCCTACCAATGGCTCGAAGGCTTTTGGAATGAGCGGAGAGGGCAGGAAACCGAGATAGTGGGAATTTAACATCCTGTTTACTTTTCGAAGTGTCGTTTTGCATCGGTTTTGCGGCGAGGTCGTATTCTGAGTTCAAGAACACAGACACTTTGAAAGAGGGAAAACAGTATGAGCTTTTTAGGAAACATCGCAAACTTCGGACAGAATATGAACTTCGGCGGTTGCCAGCCTCGACCCGGCGGAATGCTCGGTAGACTTTTTGGTAGACTTTTCGGCAAGCATCACGGAAACCACGGCTGTCACGGTCATCACCATCACCACAACCCTCGCTGCCGCGGACACCACGGGAATCACGGGAATCACGGTCACTTTGGTGGTCATCACGGACACCACGGTCACGTCGGCGGAAATCATCACCACCACGGCCGTCCTCATTTCGGTGGTTGTAACAGCATGCGACCTTGCGTCATGCCCCCCCGTTGCGGAATGCACGGCGGACATCAAATGAACAATTTCTTCTTCTCTCCCCCCTGCTTCCGCTAGAGCGCTTGACAAGAAAACGGCCCAACCCGAGTGTCGATCACATTCTGGAACGGGCCGTTTTTCGATGGCGCGATGGAAGGTCCTGACGTCAGAACCACGGATAGAGAGCATTGACGGACCGACAGCGAGGATTTGAGGAGGACGAACTTGGCCGAGGAATCCCAAGCGATAGTAGCCGATGAGCACGGAAATTTTGATTCACCCGCCCTTAAGGCATTGCAAGATGTATGGGACGAGTACGAGCAGGAAGCTATAGAGGCCGATGAAGTCGTAAGGGTAATCGACCGAATCGAAGCGTACGTGAAGTCTCAGATCGAAGAGATGGAAAAGGCCGCGGAGTCTCCTGAAGTGGACGCTCACGATCCGAACAGGGTGGTGATTCTGGACGGCTTCTATGACCATCTGCGGGGGCTGGAGAAAATGCGAGCCTCCTTCGCGGAGGACAATATCGACTTAGTGGACGAGGGCTTTGAGTGGATACAAAGCGCGACGAATCAGATGGTACTCGGATATCAGGGACTGATAGAAGACTCGGAGCGCATGTCCCCCAAGTTATGTGTTCAGTGTCGTCGCGAGAACGACCAACACGCCGGCTACTGTCGTCGCTGCGGGGCCATCCTTCCGGTCGTAGGTCTCCCGGCGGAGAAGCGACTTCTGGCGGTCAGCGATGAATCCCAACCCCAACCCCAATCCCAAGGTGAAGGCGATAAGGAGACGACTCCCAACTATATTGCGGTGGCCGACGCGCACCAAGCTTGGCGTGGCACCGAAATTTCTAGCGAAGAGTATCTCCAGAGGCTAGTCGAGGTGAGGGAGCGGCATCTCACTCAACACGCAGCGACTCTTTCGATTCTTCAAGAGGACGACGGTTCAGCCGAGACGGCCGAACATCTTGAGGCCGTGGCCCAGGGTATTGCTAAAAATGTCGAAGCACTGGATGCTATGAGCGACGCTCTGGAAGCCGGCAATCTTGACGGGTTAGAACACGGTCTGACGAAGCTTGCCGAGGCGACCATTGAACTGCTCGATATTCAGAAGCAGACCAAGAAGGCGGTCAGTTAGGAAATTCGCTCCGGGAAGCGAGTCCCAATCGGAATAGAAACGACTAGGTGCCAAGTTCTTCGGTTCTCTAGCCAACTTCGGGGGAAAATATGAAGGACTTCCAGTCGATAGTTTCCCTGGGAGCGGTGGGGTGGTCAAAGCGCTTCATTGCCTCAGCGAGTGGCTCATAATCTTGCAAAAGTTTGCAGGAGCTTGCTTTCAAGCCCTTATCTTGAGCGACTCTTGCCGGCTGCAAGAAGCGACTCTTTAGGTCCCAGTGCTCTTTACAGAGTTCTTTGGCCAGACGCCATTCATAAGCCTCATCGGCACAAAGTTCGAGGCACTTCTCCAGCGAGTTTTCAGGGTTCTTTTCCAACAGATCATGCAGTCTCCGCCGGGCGGAGGCCAGCCAGATCTGCTGATGACTTTCTAAGCGATCTCGGAGCTTCTTCTTTTGCCCCGCTATCGAGGCCAACTTCTGTTTGCGTTCCTTGAGAGACCGAATGCGCTCCCGAAGGACGTTGGAGGCTTCTAGAGCTTGTATCGCCTCTCGTCGGATGACCGGGAAAGTTCGGCCGTCACACAACTGTTCGATCTCTTTGGCCGCTCGTCGATCCAAGTAGTATGACAGATGCCAGATCTTCTTGGAATACTGGTCGGTGCTGTAGCCTTCCAGTAGGAGTTCGTCGAAGCGAGGGTGGTCGAAGCACTTCTTGAGGAAGGGTTGCAACGCAACAAAATGTTCCTCGAGTTTTTCCAACTCGGTGCCCACTCCACCGGGTCTGGCTCCGTCCTCCGTTGAGTGACTTTGTTCTAGCGCAGCAAGTTCTGCTTCACAGCGATGGCGGTCTCTCTCAATGCTTTGAATCATTTCGGCCCCGAAGGCAAAACCAGCGTCCGAAAGCGCAACGAGAGTCGACGTCTCGATATTCGGTAGGAGTCGAGCCAGCAGATTCTCCGTTTTTCCGCGATAGTTGGCCTGGAAACGCTGGTGTCGTTCTGTATGCTCGTCGATCAATTGATCGAGACGTCGCCTCGGATCACTCGCCAAACGAACGCTCCACTGAGCGGGGATCGACGCCGTTTCTTGCGTCGAGAGCTACTAAATATGCGTTGCAAGCGAAGATGAGTTCTTCGGAGGTCGAGATGTACTGTTCGTCCACCATCAAAATATGAGCTAGCAAGTCTTCGTTGAGGCGGTCGAGTTCTTCCACTACCCGCCCGTCGATCTGATCCCGATCGCCGGCGGATGTGGTGACGTATTCGTAACCCACTCTCCTAGCCGGGTCGTATCCATCTAGCTGAATCACCGTCCCGGCGATTGGAAACGGAAAGTCTTCCTCAATCTGAAAGCCGGCGTCCACAAACGCCCTGCGAAGAATTCTCCGCCCGTGCTCCTCGTCGATCATATCCGCAGCACGCGCTCCAGATGCTGAAGACGTTCGTTCAAGTCGGCCATCTCCATCTCACGAAACTTGGTCGGTAAGAAGCCCTCGTCGGTGCATTCCTTCACGGCTATGAGATCCATGTATTCAAGATGATCTTGATGTGCCATGGGACGAAATTCTTCCACCAGAGCCAGGACGATATCCGAGAAAACACCGCCCTCGAGGGCCTGGCGTCGCAAGGCCCTCACCAAAATGGCTTCCATTTCGTTTCCGCTCAGTTCTCTGTTCTCTGGCAAGTCGGGCAAGTCTTTAGGATCGACACCGACTTTTCTAGACATTGCCTTGAAGAGGTGTCGACGTTCTTCTAACGTTTGTGGGGGAAAAAGAGGGATGTGCACGTCGAGCCGACCGGGTCGCTTGAGATCAACTTCTAACAGGTCCGGTCGAGAGGTGGCGAAAACCCAGAAGATTTTGCCTCGGTTATCGGTGTCGGACATGGCTTTGGCTAGCATCCCGTAGATTCGTCCCGATAGCCCTCCGTCACTCCCGCTGCCCCCACGCTTGCCCGCCATCTGATCGGCCTCATCAACGAAGACGATGACTTGCCCGAGTGCTGCCAACACGGCAAGGATTTTCTCCAAGTTACTTTCGGTGGCCCCCGCCCATTTGTCTCTAAAGTTTTTGAAGATCACAAACGGTATACCGACTTCGCCGGCCCAACAGTTGGTTAGCCAGGTCTTACCGGTACCGATCCGGCCGGCCATCAGGTAGCCCATGGGGAGGCACTTTGTCTGGCCCTCTTGGATGAGCTTCGCGTCGGCTCGAAGCCAGCGCATGGCTTCGGTATGGCCGGCGACATCCTCGAGTGTCCTTTTACTCTCCACAAATTCCAGTAGCCCGAAGCACTCCTTTTCGATCAGTTCTTTTCGCTGGCGGCCAAGATAGTCGCCATCGATGGTTTTTCCGGAACTCACCGCTAGAGCCATCATGTGACGAATGTTGATCATACTCAATCCCACGGCGCGCTTGGCCAAGACATCCATGGGAAGCTCGCAAGCTTGACTGAGACCCGCAAATTCACGGCTCAGGGCCTCCAGGTAGAGGCGGCAGTCGTCCTCGCCGGGAAGCGGAATCTCAATCTTGGAGCTGTAAGGGTTCTCCACGAGATCGCGGGCCACTGCATTAAGGGAGTCAGTGACCAAGACCGTAGCTAGATGGCTCTCCAGATAGGTGGGGTTGGACGACCAATCCAAGAGTTTGACGAGGGTGGCCGAATCGGCTCCGCTGCTCTGACTGGGCACGATGTATTGCACAAAGTCGAGAATAATGGCAGTTTTGAGAGGCTTTCTTACCGCTTGCCCCTGTTCCACAACGGTTCGTTGGAGGGAGTAGCTGAGCAGGCGGTCCATCAACTCCAAAGCCGAACCGATGTCGCGAGGCAGGGCGCCAATCTGAAACGAGGTCCAGTCCGCCAAGACTTTTTGAAAAGCGGCGAAGTGTTCCTCACCCTTTGTCACTCGAAGCCCAGACCCGGTATTGTATGTGACGACAAGGTCAAAGCGAGCAAACATCACCTCCCCCAGGAAGTGGTGGAGGCTCACATAATGCCCACCGCCATCGGGTACAAGGTCTCGGACGTTGCCATGGAGGACGAACTGACTGAGCGTTCCGGCACGAAAAACGTCCCGCATCTGCTCCGCCCATTCGGGAATTGTGTCGACTTTCAAAGCGGACACTGCTTTACTAGTTTGTCTGGCTGGGACCTAGGTCCCGGACCTGGTCAGCGGGGAGAAACTGGGTGGCATGAGGCGATGGAGTTGATATCCCCATCGCGGAAGCGAATTCGGCGAGAGCCTGAGCTTCCAGGGCTTCTTCTTCCTCGGCTTTCATAACCCATTCGCCTTGTGCTGCGTGGTCTGCGGCAACCCGGACCTTGCCGGTGGCCTGGGCGACACGCTCGTCGAGATTCTCTTCTAAGCGTGCCAGTGTGTCCCCCGAACCGGCGATGTCAAAGGCTGTGGCGGAAGCGATCTCGGCCAGTTGGGCTTGAGACTCTGCCAGTTCGGCCTTGTTCATTTTGATTTTGATGTTTTCGATGCGTTTACGAGCGTCTCGGACATACACGTCCCGTTGCTTGCTAAGATTGATATAAAGAGTGTCTGATTGCTGGACTTGGCCTTCCAGGTCCGAGAGTTCGGTTTTCAAAGTCTTGAGCTCCAGGGCAAGACGCCCCGCGGCCTTTTGGTCTCCGCTGCTCAGCAGCGCCTTCGCGCGGCCGGTGACTTGCTCGACTTTGCGTCGAAGGCTTTCTTCTCGGGCTTTGAGCTTTTCTACCATGGCCGCCTGTTTAGCCAAATTGGTGTTGTAGAGGGCTACCGCTTCGCGGAGAGCCTGGCTTTCGGCTTCAAGCAAAGCCTGTGGATTAGCCTGTTCCACCCTACTGATGAATAGACTAAAGAATCCTTTGATAAGCTTTTGAATACGTGCGAACATTGTAGCCTCCGGTGCTCCGGATGTTCCTCCGTTGGGGAGCAAATCCTGTCTCGCAGGGTCGCCCGGGGAAAAGACGAAGCGCACGATATGAAATCGCAGCTCACCCTTTTCAATGAGTCCGAAAGAACGGACTACCTCGTGACCCTAGCCCATATGGTTGGTGCTGACGGAGAAGTCACTTCCGAGGAGATCTACGCTCTTCGCAAACTTTGCGAAGGCTTCGTATTAGGGCCTATGAATCGCGGTCGGGTGATGGCCGCCACAACGGGATCGAGCGAGGTTGCCGATGTCCTGGAGCGTCTTTCTACCACGAAGTTGAAGTACGGTCTGATCCTCGACCTTTGCCTCACCGGCTATTGGGATGGGAGCTTGACTGACGACGAGCGAACCGAACTTCATCAACTCGCCAAAGGACTCCAGGTGGAATCCAGTCAGGTAGACGCCTGCCTGAGTCTGGCCGAAAAGCTCGTGAAGCAAGGAGAGGTCGACCCTGAACTGGCAAAGTTGGCCGAACTCGGCGTGCCTCGCGAGGCGCTGGCCATGGCCTGCGGTCTCGAAGAAGGCCGCATTTAGTCGGCTCAGGCCCTCACAGTGAAGAACTTCTTAGGCCTCGCACTCTTACTTCGCACGCTCGCAACTGGACCCACTTTGGCCCAGGAGGGCAGCAAAGATTCTTAACGGATTCAGAAGGCTTTGCGGAGTCTTCCCGCACCGCAGCCTGACTCGGCTCATAGGTCCAAACTGGCCTCCGGCGAGGGAACGCGAGGTACCGGCCGCCCAGCCAAATAACGAAGCTTGGCATTTATACCAACGTAGAGCGGCTTAGCCGTCATCGTGGCCGCTTCCTCGCCCCATCGCACCGTCGCTAATCCGAGAAAGCGGTAACAGGTTACAGGAAAAGGTGGATCATCGCGGCCTTGGACCCCTTGTCGCAGCAACGTAGTCTCGGAGCGGCGGCGAGGCGAAGTTACGGCGGCGCAAATCCCTGAACGTAGTGGTGACCAAATGTTAACATCCTGTTCACTTTTCCAACTGTCGTTTTGCATCGGTTTTGCGGTGAGGACGTATTCTGAGTTCAAGAAACACAGACACTTTGGAAAGAGGAAAACCACTATGAGCTTTTTAGGAAACATCGCAAACTTCGGACACAACATTCACTTCGGCGGCTGCCACCCCAAGCCCGGTGGAATGCTTGGTAAGCTCTTCGGTAGACTGTTCGGCAAGCATCACGGAAACCACGGTTGTCACGGCCACCATCATCACCACAACCCCCGCTGCCGGGGCCATCGTGGTCACCATCACCACGGCCACGTTGGTGGACATCACGGACACCACGGCCACTTTGGCGGGCACCACGGTCACGTTGGTGGACATCACGGACACCACGGCCACTTTGGTGGACATCACGGTCACGTTGGTGGGCACCATCACCACCACGGCCGTCCCCATTTCGGTGGTTGTAACAGCATGCGACCTTGCGTCATGCCCCCCCGTTGCGGAATGCACGGCGGAAATCAAATGAACAATTTTTTCTTCTCTCCGCCTTGCTTTCGATAAGACTTCAAGTTCGCTGTCCCACTTAGACAAAATCGACTCCTCAACGAGAGCGCTCCAGTGAAATCCTGGAGCGCTCTTTTCGTATTTGTTGTAGGAAAAGGCTTGTCACTGGCCGCGATGCATCGTGCGTGGGCTTTAAAGACTGAGCTTGGCGGTTTCGCGGTAACGAATCATATCTGTGGAGGGCTCGAGTTCGAGTTCCAGTCGGATCGCGCTCTCGCACTGCTCGAAGGTTTTCAGCGCGTCGTGATATCGCTGCAGCCCGATCTGGGCTTGCATGGTCATTTCGCAGAACGATTGACTCAGTGGGTCGCGTCTTAAGCCGCGGGTCGCATACTCGAAGGCTTGGGCCCAGTTTCCCTCGCTCAAGCCGGTAGTGGCAAGGTAGTTTAGGCAGTGCTCGTAGGCAAGCGAGGCTTGGTCTCTCACCTGAAGGGCCCAGTCCTCGTAGATGTTTTCGAGGAAGGGTCCACGGTAGAGTCGGACCGCGGAGCGAAAGCAGTCACCCGTGCGGTCGGGGCTGTTCGCCGTGGCTCTCTTGCCGTTGCTCACAAGTTGATCGAACTCTCGGAAGTCAAACCAGATAGAAATCTCGTCCGACAGGACCAGACCGCCGGCCTGTCTCAGGAACGGATCTAACTTCCCATCGGGACACAAGAGCTTGCGCAAGTAGCTAAGGTTCGTCCTTAGACTGGCCCGCGCTTTGCTCTCGTCTCCCGGCCAGAAAAGTTCCACTAGATTTTCCTCGCCCACTGGGATGTTGCGGTAGAGGAGGTAGAGCAGAAGGAGCAAGGGCTTCTTGCGCTTCATTTCGAGAGCTTCATCGTCCCGATAAAGACGAATGCCGGAGAAAGAGAAGACTCGGAGAACGGTTTTTTCGCGACGAAGACGGTCTTGCGTTCCGGACCATTGGGCGACTTTTCCGGCTAGTGCGGTGTCGTCGATCCCGTGCAGGTGGCGCAAAACCCTTTGTCGGCGTTCGGGACCGAGAATTTCCAAGTGGGGTAGCGCGTTACTCAAAAGCGCGACATCGGCCCCCCTTAGGAGCAGGCGCTCAAATGCGGCCGGAGACGCTCGCAGCAGCTTCCCGAGAAAACGCTGCTCTTCAGGCGATGGACCGACTTGATTGAGGAGAAGTTCGAGCAACCAATCGCTCGCTTCGGTCGCTAACGGAAACTGTTCAGGCTGACTGAGATAGCTGAGAAGGCGACTCTTGTTCGCGGCGGGACGCGCCAAGAAATGTTCTTGAGCCAGTGACACCAGCGCGTAGGAACTGGAGTCTTTCAGCTGACGAGCCACAGTCCAAGCCTCGCTCAGTGCGGTCTCGGCGCTCGCTGAGCCAGCGGAGGCCAACATAATAGCGCGCTCGGCGAGTGCTTGGGAATGGGTGAGAGGTCCTAACTTCATTCCTTCGGCGACAGCCTGTTCTGTGTACGATTCCAAAGCCTCGGAACGCTGGTGGAGTCGGGCCAAGCGCGCCAAACCGAAATACGCTAGGTAGCGGTCCAACGGCTCGGCCGACCTCGCAAGTAGGTTCTGGAAGGCTTCTTGAGCTTCGGCATGCCGCTCCGCGCTCTCTAGCAGAAGTGCGACGTTGAGTAGACTACCGCGAAGGCTGTCAGACTCGTCCTCCGAGGTCGCCTCATGCTCGTCTGCCTCCATCTCGTGACCCGCCAGAAAATTTCGTGCGCTCAGGGTCAAGTGTTCCTTCAGGGTGGAATCGCCCTCGTTGCTCAGGGCTTGGGATACCCGCGGTGGGAACACGTTAGCGAATTCGCTCGGCCAGTCCAGTCCGCACTCCACGCTCACCTGCAGGGCAGCCAGTGTTTCCAAAGCCAGTTGCTCTCGTGGGTCGCGCCAGATACTTCCGCTGGAGCTCGCCGTCTGTCGAGAAAACTTCTCTACCGCTGGATGCATCCTTTGGCTATGCCCGGCGGCCATTTGGGTGGCCAGGCAACGGAGCGCCTCAGCGTAAAGCACTTCGCGAGCCAATTGTGCCTGGGCCCTACGTTTCTTCTCGGCCAGCCGATCCACGGTGCGAAGAAAGTCGTCGATATCGAACGGCTTTTTGAGATAATTTTCTACTTGCAGCCTGGCTGCGCGAAGCGCGAACTCTTCGGTTGAATAGCCAGTGATCACGATCCCCGAGACTTCGGGGTTGCCCTCTTTGACCTGTTCTAACGCCGTGAGGCCGTCGGTGCCGGGGGTCTTGATGTCCGTCACGATCAGGTCGAAGCGACGATGGGCCGCCAAGGCAATGGCGTCGGTGCCGGACGGTACAGCTTCCACGCGATAGCCCTCTTCCTCGAGCACCTCCCGCAAAGAGTCTCGAAGATCCTTGTCGTCCTCCACCAACAGTATGTCCAAGGGGTCTTGAATATCGTGTGGCACGGGCTGAGACATCCCCGGAAGTTCCCAGAACAAAAATCGAAACCCTCTTAAGGGGAGGCTTAGGGAATGGATATTCTTGGTGGCCACGGAATAGCGAAGCAGAGTTGAATGGCCACACACACTAAGAAACCGACCTCTTCGAAAGTGACCTTAGAGCCCCCTGAGCGAACCCTTTTAGACGGTGCAGGCTTGGTGTCGTTGATTCTCGTGGGGGCGAATCTGATTCCTCCGTATTCCTCCGTGAGTCCGGAGCGGCTTTTGTTGCTTGTCGTTTCCGGGATCCTGTTAGAAGCCATGTCCCGGCGCCGCACCGAGTGTGCCCTGGGTTCGGGATGGCAACCCCTCGGTTGGGTGACAGGATTTCCAGGCTTAGGGGCGGGCTGGCTCCTGTCGTTGCATCTTATTCTGAAAGCCTTACTTGACCAGTCCTTTCGTGGAGTTCATCCCCGGCAGAGCCTGAGAGAGATGGGCCGAGCCCTACCGGTGCTCGCGGCTGTTAGCCTGATCCATTTTCTCTCACTCCCAGCCGGCATGGGGATCAGCATTGCGGGTTTCGTCGCTTTGACGTTTTTACTCCATTCGAGCGTACCGAGAGCTCAGATCTTTCGCCAAGGAATCCAAGAGCTCTTTTGGTTTGGCTTCTTGTTGTGGGCATCGTCTCTGGGAATCTGGCCCCTGACCGGCGGGTTGGTCGTGCTGCTCGCTGCTCACGTCACGGAGGAGGCTAACGATGGAGAACTCCGTGAAAGTTTGTCCCGGCAAATGCAGTCCACTGAAGGAACCTTGCGGGCCTCGCAACAGAAATTTCGAGAGGACGAGCGTCTGTTCAGAAATTTGCTGACGGTGCAGGGAGTTCTCGATGACTTTCAGGGTCGGGCACTGCCCGCCGAGACCGAAGCACAACTCGCGACGGTTTTAGTGAGTACATTAAGGGGATTGGATGAAGGTTGTCGGGCGGGAGTTTGCCGTCTTTCGACGATCGGCAACGGTCCAGTGAGCGTGTTGGACAGTTCGCCGGGATTCTCGGTGGCCGAATTTACTCCGTTTCCCGAAGGTTGGAAGCCTGGACAGATGCTCCGCTCTCCATGTGGGGCCCGTTTTTTCTACGCTCTCAGCGAGGAAGTCATCGTCATGCTCTGCTCCGATCTTTCGAGGGCAAAGCTCAAGCAGCGACACGAGGAGTTCTTGGAACACCTATTGGCTCGGGCTCGACTCATTGTTCGTATTCTGAACCAGAAGCGAGAGCTGGCCGAGTTAGTAGACGAGAAAAGTACGGCTCTGACTCAACTGGCCGCCTCCCAAGACCAGTTGGTCCAGTCGCGAAAACTGGCTTCTATCGGTCAGTTGGCCGCCGGTGTCGCGCACGAGATCAACTCGCCTCTGGCAGCCATTCATCTACAGGCACAGATGGCGCGACGAAGACTTGCCAAGAACGACGTGGAAGGCGTGTTGCGCAGTCTAGAGACCTGCCAACACGCCGGCCTCAGGGCGAAGTCCATCATCGACAGCCTGTTGACCTATTCTCAGTACTCTGACGGTGTCAGGGAATCTCAGGTCCTGGGCGATATCGTGAGCCACAACGTAAGGATGCTTGAGGCCCACTTTGAGGACTCCGAGATCTCTCTCACGGTGGAGCCTCAGGAAGCGCATCCTCCGATTCAGGTGAACGCTCAGGAGATCGGTCAGGTGTTGACAAATATTCTTCTCAACGCCGTGGACGCTTTGAAAGAAAGGGTTAGCGATAGACGTATCGTGATCGCCTTTTCGAGCACCCCAAGTGAGCAGCGAGTGGTCTTGTCTAACAACGGACCGCCCCTGGCTGACGACACGCGGGAGCGCCTCTTTGACCCCTTCTTCACCACTAAGGAGGTTGGAAGCGGAACCGGCTTGGGACTTTCCATCGCCTACCAGTTGGCGCATGGTCATGGAGGTACTCTGTTGGCGGAAAACCGACAAGGCTGGGTTCAGTTCTCCTTGGTTTTGCCCTACAGCGCCTGAATCAGTTTCATCATGGGCAGGGCTGAACTGACCACCGCTACCCCAGCGATGAGTCCTGCGAAAGCTAGCAACAGAGGCTCCAGTAAGGCGGTAGCGCTTGCCAAGGCTAGGCGGACATCTTCTTCGCAGAGCTCAGCTCCTTTGAGCGCCATCGATTCAATGCGGCCCGTCTCGTAACCAATTTCTAGAAGCGACGATACTAGGGGCGGGAAATATTGGCTTGTTTTCAGGGCCTCTCCAAAATCGGACCCGTTCATGATTTTACCGCGAACTTCGGTAAAAACGGTTTGCGCACGGCGGTCACCGGCCGCGATCATGAATTTAAGCGCGAGGTCGACAGTACCGCCTCCGTCCAAGAGAAGCCCGAGAATCTCCAGCATGCGCAGGGACTGCGCTTTTTGAACTACGACGCGTGCGGGGGGAAAGCTCAAGAGAAGCATAGTTGCGCGTGCCCTGAGCTGATCTCGGAACTTCCGGGAACGGACTAGGACGGCCAACCAACCGCCGAAGCCTAGTAGGAGAACAGGGAACATTGGGTTTGTTAGGATGTCCAAGACCCAGAAAAGGACGCGATTGATCAAGGGAAGCTCTAAGTTCATGGAACTGAAGAGCGCCTTATTGATGGGGAAAATGTAGAAGGCGAAGAGACCCGTGAGAATGAGGGTTGAGAGACACAGAAGCGCTGGGTAGGTCACTGCGGCTATAACAGCTCTTTTGAGCTTGTAGCGTCTCTCCTCAGATTCGGCGAGGCGATGGAGAACCTGAGGCATTCGTCCCGACTGTTCAGCGGCCGCCAATAGTCCGACAGTGACCCTATCGAAAATTGAGGGAAAAGTTTTCATGGCGCCACTCAACGGGTGGCCCGAACTGACCTTGTCGCTGAGCAGCAGACACACCCCGGCCAGCACCTGATCGTCAGTGAACGACGCCAATCTGAGGGCGTCCGGTAAGGCGACGCCGCTTCGAAACATCACCGAAAGTTGGCGATAGAAGAGGGTCAAACTACCGTCTTGGACACGAACAGCAAGCACAGTTTTTGGAGAGAGTTTCAGACGTATGTCCGTGTAGCCTTGGCTGCGGAGCCAAAAATCCGCCTGTTCTTGGTCGCGGGCCCACCAACTTCCCCGTGTCGTGACGCGTCGCTGCGAATCGAAAGCTTCGTAGAGGAAAAGATTGAGGGCCACTTATCACTCTTTGCGCAAACTCTGTTGAATCCTATAGACACCAGAGACCAGGCCTTAGAATGGTGGGAATCGTCAGTGTTGGATGACGGTGACGGTCCCTCTTTAAGGCACCTTCAGATCGTCTCGCCCCAAAAGGACGCAGACGGCGTTGAAGACCTCAGCGTCGTCGTCGAAACCGTCGTCGGATTCGATATCCGGTTGGGCGTCTTCATAACTCGCGAAGTAGAGTGTCGCGGCCTGTACATGACGGAATTGGTCCTCCGGACAGTCCTTCAGAAGAGAGAGCAACCCGCTACCAATTTGACGGGCAGTACGGGATGCGTGACTGTCGAGGTCGGTGAGGAAGGGCAGAACGATCTTGAGATACTGTTCGACCATCTTTTTGAGCATACTCTCCGTGGCCAAAGGGCGGCTCAGAAATCCTTGGTAGATCTCTTCTGCTTCCGCGGGCAATGGGCCGATTTCATCGAGCATGACAGTATTCCTTACTACCAGAGTAGGCTTGAGAGCGGAATCCGTCAAGTTCTGATAGGAAGAGCCGACGAAGTTTTGGCCGGGTGTCTACAGTAGAATCGGTGTCGCGAGGAGCCCGTGCCGGTCATTCTTGTTGAGGATGATGTCGAAACGTCCGGTCGCCACGGATTCCAAAGTCTGAAATTTTACCACCACAAGTTTTTGTTGTTTCTTCGGAATGGCCAAAAGGATACTGTCCTTTTGGTTGAGCGCATCGCCTTCAAAATACATCTGAGTTATCAACTCAGGATAGCCTTTGCTTCGCACCTTGAAGTGGATATGAGACGGGCGGTCCCACCCCGCCGCCGCGGGATAACTGCCGGGTTGAATAGTGCGAAACCTGTATCCGCCGTCCTTGTCTGTTATCAGGGAGCAATAGTACTGAAAATCAGGATCGACCGCTGCCTTGTTGGGGTCGCGTCGATGGTGATAACGACCACTCTCGCAAGCCTGCCAAACCTCGACACTGGCACCCGCTAAAGGTTTTCCGCCAAGGTCCCGGACCGTTCCCACAATCACAACCTCTTTGCCCTTGGCTTTTCGATTGGAACCCGTCAAGCGGGTCATGTCGGCGTCACTTTCGCCGGCCTTGCTTTCAGGGAAGAAGGGACCCTCAATCTGGGTCGGCGTCCAAAGTTGGTCCGCCAAGGCGGGTGCGACCAGTAAACTTCCCGTGAGCAAGACGGCCCCCCTCAGAATGTCTCTCCGCTTTAAACGTGCAGGTTCGTAAGTACGGTGAATGGGCATTCTGTTTTCCTCCGAACCGCTTCTCGAGATTATAGGGTAAAAATTTCCAGAGTGGGTTCTTTATGGGAAACTTTGTTATTGAATGAATTTTCCCTCTTTCAAGCTCGGACGCGATGGTAGGCCAACGGAATGCGTCGTCCTTTTTAGAGCCGTTGAGACTCTGATTTCGTTCGTTGATGACGGGGTAGACCCCGGGCCCAGACTTCACTATGATGGTGTTATGGGAAGCTTGTTCGGAAACATTATTTGGCTCATCTTTGGGGGATTCACCGCTGCCGCTGGTATGATCACGGCGGGTGTCGCCACTTGTCTGACCATTATTGGGTTTCCCCTGGGAGTCAAGCAGATAGGAGTAGGAGCAGCCATGGCCCTACCGTTCGGTCGAAAAGTCCAAGAGGCCAAAGACGTGTCTACGCTGCAGACCGTGCTCAACATTATCTGGTTCGTGCTCTTCGGCTGGGCCTTGGTCCTCAATCACCTGCTGTTCGGTATTGTACTGACCATCACCATTGTTGGTATCCCCTTCGCCAAACAACACTGGAAGCTCCTCAAACTGTCAGCTTTCCCTTTCGGAAAGACCTTCGACCCAGCTTGAACCCAGGGGGCTGGAGAAAGTAGCTGGGCTTATAAAAGAAAAAGAATGATCGTCAAGCTCGTATCGCTCAGCACGGAACTCGTAAAGGTCAGGCATTTGTAGGTCTAACAGGCCAGCGTATTCAAGTGACCTTCGGCGGCATAGTCAAGAATTTTCTGGTCTCTGGTGGCCAGGGTCAGCCCTTCACTCCGGGCCGAAGCCACTAGGATCCGATCGGCGGGATCGCCGTGCAAATGGCCTGGCAGGTAGCTCGCCGCCACGGCGATTCCCGGGCTGAGGGCGAGCAATGAAAGCCCCGGAGCGCGAAGGGCACTCTCCACCCAGGCCCGGGCTTCAAGGCCAAGTTGAAGGCGTCCACGCGCGCAAAGCATGCCGATTTCCCAGCAACTGATGGGTGAGACGAACAGACCGCCCTCGGTGGCCGCTGTCGAGAGCGCGACTGCGTTCTTTAGGCTCTTTTGACCTAGCATCAACCAAACGAAGACGTGGGTGTCCAACAAGATCATGAGGTGCTACTCGGATTCAGCGGACCAAGTCTCGTCCATTGCGCTCACGATATCTCCCGCGACGACCCCGGTGCCTGCCATGAATCCATAGATCGCAGGTGGAGCATCATCATCATAGGGTACTAACTTGGCGATAGGTCGCCCTCGTTTGGTGATAATGACTTCGAAGCGCTGATCGTGGACGTTCTTCATGAGCTCAAGGCAAGTTGCTTTGAACCGCGACGCCGAAATTTCTTGACTTGAATGATGGGTCATTCTGCCTCCATGGTCATTTCATCATAGTCATATTACCACGGAGCAACCGCAGGGGGCTACAAGAAGCTGAGCTAAAATCTCTGAATGTAGGCCGAAGCCGCGAGCGAGGTGATGATGCCGGCCAGGGGGATGTCCTCAGCGCCGGACTGTTCATAGCCGTCGAGGTGGACGGAGTGGCGTCCGACTTGCCCGTCGATGTCCATCCGACCGCTGAAACTTCGGACCGTGAAGTCCACGTTCTCGGTGCCCACCCGGCCACTCACCTGGTAATAGCCTTTGGAAGGCGACGTTTGGCGAAGAAAGATCTGATCGTTTTGGATCTGGCCCTGATACTCGCGAGTGCCGTTCTCGTCCGGCGGAGTGACCCAGGCTCCCACACCAAAGGGTCTCGCGCGATCCATCACCACCCCTTGGACGGCCGTGAAACCGGGGCGACTGGTTGAAGAGGTCTCTTTTACGGTGACCGTGTTGGCCTGACCGGAGCGCTGGGAGCCTACTTCGAAGCGGATGTCGATCTGGTCGCGAAAAGTATCTTCTACAGCGCTGAGCTGCGAGGGTTGATAGTGCGAGGTTCCGCGCATTTGTAGGCGTACCCCCGACGGGCGATTTTGGAGTGTGAGCATGGCATTTTGTATATTCATCTTATTCTCATCCTAGCGCCCTGAGATGTTGAGAACTTGAAACATTTGTGAACGTTTCGCGAAGGGCGGGTTCCCACAGCACAGACCGCGTGACCTCGACCTCACTTTTCTGGCGGGAGCGCGGTTCGGGGAATGTGCGCGCCGCTGTCGAACACTCTGGCTATGAAGTCTCTGAGCACCTCCGTCACACTTCTTATTCTGCTGCTAACATCACCCTGTTGGGCGAGGAGTCAAGGGCAGCTCACCGCCTGTAAATCCAACCTCAAAAACATCGGCACCGCCTGCGAGATGTACGCAACCGACAACGACGGGCGATATCCAATGACGTTGGCTCAACTCGTGCCAGACTATCTGTATTCCATCCCCAAGTGCCCAACGACAGGATGCGACTCCTACAGTGGAACCTACCAGGTGAGCGAAGCCCGGAACGCTTTTGCCGTTTGCTGCCTTGGTACGGCTCATCACCGAGCCAATCGCAGCGTAGCCCCAAACTTTCCCGCCTACGTCAGCGTGTACGGCCTTGTGGAAAGGCCGTACGACGCCAATATCACCCAATGCCAGACGAACTTAAAAACCCTCAACGCCATGGTCAAATCCTACATGGCCCGCACCGGTCACATCCCTACGCTCGGGCTGGTCTCGTTAGTGGAAAAGCCGGACGAGCGTCTGCCGCATTGTAGTAAGTGGACCTACGCGCCCAACGAAACCGACTACGTGTTCAGTCCGACGTTCAACGGCGACAACTACGACTATGAGATCGTGTGCACCAATTTGGGCCACATCGACGAGGGCTTATTCCCACTGCAGCCCCGCCTCGACTCTCGCACCGGACTTTCTCAGTTGGCCCTGCCTCACAATGCACCCAGCGCCAGCGCCTGGTTACCGGTGGGCGTCATCATTGTTGGGCTGACCCTCTACGGCGCTCGACGACGACGTCGCAAGGGCGACAAGTCCCCTTGATAGGGGGCTACTCGACCTTATGCGTGAAACTCTTTCCACGAGTCGGCGTCCGACCCGGGGAATTGCCACGCCAGTCTCTAAAGAGGACCTATGCTCAAAGAACTTTCTTTGGTGGGGTTGCTCTCACTTTCCAGTATTGCACCGGTCGTCGCCGACGAACTGACCGTGGAACGGATTTACTCTTCACCGTCTTTGGACGGTGAGGCGATCCAGGGCCTAAAGATTTCTCCGGACGGCTCTCGGGTGACCTTCCTGAAGGGCAAGGAGAGCGACTACGAACGTCTGGACTTGTGGGAGTTTGTTCCCGAAACCGGGCAGTCCCGCGTGCTTTTCGACTCCGACGATCTGCACACCGGCGACGAGGAACTCTCCGATGAAGAAAAGGCCCGTCGCGAGCGTCTGCGTCTGAGTGGAACCGGGATCGTGGACTATCAATGGTCCAAGGACTCCAAGGCGCTCTTTTTCCCCCTTGCCGGTGACGTTTACTACTGGCGCGTGGGCACCGAGAAAGCGGAGAAGGTAGTAGCCACGCCGGAGTTTGAAACCGACGTCAAGTTCAGTCCCAAAGGCAACTATCTCTCTTACATCCGTGAGCAGAATCTCTACATTATGGACCTTCAGACCCGTGAGGAACGGGCCATCACAACGGGTGGGGGAGGAGCCATCAAGTACGGAATGGCGGAGTTCGTCGCTCAAGAGGAGATGGACCGCATGACCGGCTACTGGTGGTCGGAGGACGAGACGAAACTCGCTTTCACCAAGGTCGACGAGTCGCCAGTGGACGAGGTCACCCGCAGCGAAATCTACGCTGAAGAGATCAAGCTGATCAAGCAGCGCTATCCCGCCGCCGGCACGGCCAACGTGAAGATCGAACTGGCTATCTACAATTTGGCTGACGGTCAACAGAAATGGGTGGATTTCGGCGAAGAGACCGACATCTATTTACCGCGCGTAGAGTGGACTCAGGACAGCGATCTGTTGAGCTATCAGTGGCAGAGTCGCGACCAGAAAGTTCTCAAGCTCAAAACTGTAAAGTGGCCCTCCATGGTCCAAAAGCAACTGCTGGTTGAAAAGAGCCCCACCTGGATCAATCTCAACAACGACCTCAAGTTTTTGAAGGACGGGTTCCATTTTGTCTGGGCCTCAGAGCGTGACGGTTTCAAGCATCTCTACCTCTACGACATGAACGGCAAATTGGTGCGTCAACTCACCCGTGGCGACTGGGTGGTTAACGACTTGAAAACCGTGGATGAAGACAATGGCGTGGTCTACTTCACCGGCCGCAAAGACACACCCATCGAACAGCATCTTTACAGCGTCTCCTTAGACGGCGGCGAGATGAAAAAGTTGACCTCGCGGTCGGGTTTTCACGATGTCACGTTTCCTAAAAAAGGAACCACTTACGTTGACCACTTCTCTACCGCCTCCACCCCGCCTCAAGTCAGCCTGCATGACTCCACAGGAGCGCGGATCGCGTGGCTTTCCGAGAACCAGGTGAATGAGGGACATCCGCTCTTTCCCTATATGTCCGACTGGGTGAACCCCGAGTTCGGAAGTTTCCAAACCGCGGACAAGACGACCCTCTACTATCGCTTGTTCAAGCCAAAGAACTTTGATCCGTCGAAGATGTATCCGGTGATCGTCTATCTCTACGGCGGACCACACGCACAGCGCGTGACCAATTCCTGGGCCGACAAGTTCCCGGAATTCATGGCTCAAAACGGCTACGCCGTCTTCACATTAGACAACCGAGGCTCGAACTACCGAGGCAAAGCCTTTGAAGATCCAATCTATCGCGCCATGGGCACAGTGGAGGTAGCCGACCAGGTGGAAGGTGTCAAGTTCTTGCGGACCTTGGGTTGGGTGGATCCGGAAAAGGTGGGTGTTCACGGCAGCAGTTACGGAGGCTACATGAGCCTGATGACCATGTTCAAAGCTCCTGAATATTTCAAAGCCGGCGCCGCCGGGGCGCCCGTGACGGACTGGAGCCTTTACGACACTCATTACACAGAGCGCTACTTGGGCGACCCCAAAAAAGAGCCTGAGGTGTATCAGAAGTCCTCGGTCTTCGACTACGCCACCGACCTCAAAGGCCCGCTCTTGATCTATCACGGTATGGCCGACGACAACGTGCTTTTCACCAACAGCACTAAGCTCTACAAGGTCCTCCAGGACAACAACATTCCGTTCATGATGATGGACTACCCCGGGAAGAAGCATCGCTTTGCCGGCAAGACCACTTCTATGCATCGCCTCAACACCATCAAGAACTTTTTTGACAGAGAGTTTGGGGTGGCGGGGAAGTAGGTCTATCGCCTTCTGTTGTCCACCACTAAGACACCCAAACGTCCAGGAGATACCGGTCTTCGGAAGCCAACCTATCAAGAAAGCTCTCCGCTTGGTCCGGCTTAAGGCCCCCCTGCTCAGCGACAACGTGCAGCAGCGAGGCGCGCACGCCCGCTGCCATCCCGGCCGCGTCGCCGCACACGTAGAGCGCTCCGCCCGCTTCGAGCATACGCCAGATATCCGCTCCATGCTCAAGCAGACGGTCCTGGACGTAAAGCTTTGTCTCGCTCTCCCGAGAGAAGGCCGTCACCAGATCCACCAGACCCATTCCTTGATACTTCGACAGTTCGTCGCTGTAGATGAAGTCGTGGTCGCTGCGACGGCAGCCGAAAAAGAGCAAGCTTTTGGCAACAGTCTGGCCGGCTTTCTGCTGGAACGCCCGCTCCTGTAAGAAACCACGGAAAGGCGCCAACCCCGTGCCGGCACCGATCATCACGAGCGGGGTCGAAGGGGAGGCCGGTAGTCCAAAACTGCGATTCTCCTGTTGGACAAACCCGTGGACTGCCTGACCTCGTTCAAAGGACGCTAAGTAGTTGGAACAGGTGCCTGAGTAATTGCCTTGCCCAGCGCCGCGGACAGGCCCGTTTACCACGCCCACGGTAATACTTAGGATCCGACCAGAAGCCTTGGGCGAAGAGGAGATGGAGTAGTAGCGAGGTCGTAGCGGGGCCACCAGTTCCAGATAGTGAGCGAACGGCAGGCGGACCGAAGGGTACTCTTCGAGTAGGTCAATGAGCGACCGGTTTGGGGCCTTCACATCCTTGGCATAGCGCTCGGCGTCGCCGGCCAGCGTCTCGAGGTGTTTTTTCTGAGCTGTATTCTCAGCGTAGCCGGCCAGCAGTCCCAACTGGTGACGGGTCGCCACGTCTTGAAGCTCCACGTAGTGAGTCAACAGCGTGCCCACCGACAGGATCTGGTCGGTGGGCAGAGCGCCGGCCGCTTGACTGCGTTTGTGCAGTTGAATACGTACCTCCGGCGTGAAGCCGAAGACGCTCGCCACCCGAGCCACTAGGGCCGATCCGTTCTGGGGAATCACACCAAGATGGTCACCGGCGCGATAGTCCGCTCCTTCGGGCAGCGCCAATTCGATGTGACGTGTGGAGCGCCCCGACAGGTCTGTGTGCTGCAGTTCGCGGTTCTCGACCACGACCAAAGGAGTGGCCTCGTACACCTCAGCAAAAGGGTTGGGATGCTCGTCTTCAAGCACTTGGACAGAGTACTGCGGTTGCTCGGGCGCGATCGACTCCATCGTCAGTCCCAGCGAACTGTAGAGCGCGTCCCAAAAAGCCGTTTTCCAAGTTCGGAAGGCGTTGTCCAAGTCTCCGGAAGCGTCTCCCTCACCAGGCGGCAACAGACGCTTGCCGCCTTTGCCCTCTAACCCAGCATCCAATTCGCGGGGGATCTGCTGATAGGTGTTGGTCCATTCACGATTGCCACAGCCAAAAACCGCGTAGGGCAGCCCCTCAGGCAGGGTCGCCTCACCCAGCCACTGGCGGAACGCGACGGCGTTGTCTGGGGGGGCGCCGTTGTACGAGGAGCAAACGATAACCAAGGGTTCGGATCCCAGGCCGGCCACTATCTCGTCGAGCGCCACGGACTTAGTGTCGAAGCCGCGACGCAGCCCTTCTTGAGCCAGTTCGTTGGCATAGCCTTCGCAAGTGCCTAAGTTTGAACCGAAAGCCACTTGCAGTCCGCGTCCCAACCGAGGACTCGTCACTGCGCTCTCTTGTTTCACGTCTGCGGGAGCGACCGGCGTCGTACCGTGAGAGGCGCCGTCGCGACGTTCTGAATCCGAACGTTGGCGCAACTTCAGGTAGAATCCATCAGGCTTGATGGTGAGGCTCTGCTTGACCCGCAGTTGATACTCTTCGGAGTCCACCAGATGAAAGCGTTGCAGCAGCATTCCCAAGACCAGCTTGGCCTCTTGCATAGCGAATTGGCGACCGATGCAGGCACGGGCTCCCGTGCCAAAGGGGAGGTAGACGGTGTCCCCTCGGGCGGCCTTGGCTTCGGTTGAGAAGCGGTCGGGGTCGAACACTTCGGCGTCGGCTCCCCAGACCGCCGTAGAACGATGGACCGCCGGCAACAGGACCTGGCAGCTCTGCCCGTGGGGCACGAAATATTTCCCTCCGATAACCTCCCCGGGGGCGTTGCGAGGCCCTCTGGAAAACGCTGGCGCTGTTGGCCAAAGGCGCAGAGATTCTTCGAGAATTTGGGCGATGAAGTCCAAGGAATGGATCTGCTCATAAGTCGGCGCCTGGGTCAGGTCGTAGCCTAAGATGCGATCGGCTTCCGCTTGGGCGCGCGCTGCTAATTCTGGATTCTTCATTAAGTAGTAAGTCGCGAAGGACAACAGACCGCTGGTGGTCTCGTGACCGGCCACTAAGAAAGTAATGCACTGAGCTCTGATGTTATCGTCAGCGATCCCGCGTTGGCCGCCGAACTGTGCGATGAAGAGCGGTTCGACAAGGTCCTGGGCCCAGGGTTACTGCGAAT
>JBBKWP010000201.1:0-3097 GCA_037968995.1 Candidatus Xenobia bacterium | reverse complement strand
GTGCTGGCGTTCGCCGAAGAGGCGGCAACTCAGGATCCTCCGCCACCGTTGGAGGCTCGTTTGGCGGCTCTCGTTGTCGCCGCGGTTCGCGGTGAGGCACAGGCCGGGTCGGCTTGGGCGCTTCCAAAATTGTCCCAGCGTCAGGGAGCGACGGACCAGTTGCTCGAACTGAACCCTCATCTTGATGTTGAGCTGTTGGAGCTTTACCTCAAATATCGCGAGGAGGGGCGTGCGCCCGGGCTCCCCTCTAGGGGAGGGGGGGACAATGAAGCGAGAGCCCGCGGGATGTTGGCTTTGGCGAAGACTTTGGAGCGCTCGGGAAATCACGGAGAAGCGCTTTCCGCCTACCGATCACTGCTCGGCCGGCATGCCAACAGCAAGGAGGGAGTGGCGGCACGCCTAGCGCTGGCAGTGCTTGAACCCCGTGAGGACCAGTTGGAGAACTTAAGGTCGGCCTGTCTTGAGGCCGGACGACTGGGTCCGGTGACCGCTGCCATGACGGCGCTGGAAGCTGGCCATTTTCTGTTCCGCGCTGGGCGAGACGAGGCCCGCGACTTTCTGATCACGGCGGCCCGCAGTCTAGAAAAGTTGGGGTTTGAGAACGCACTGGCTCGGGCCGCTGTACCACTCATCGCCCTGGGAATTCCCTTACCACCGGAGCGTTTGCCGCGGGTGGTCCGTGCGTTGCTCTCTTTGGAGGAGCGGGAAGACACTTTGCGCAATGCGCCGTGGCTCTTTCCCCTTCTTTTTGAACATCTGCCGGACCAGCCCGGAGCCGACCTCCACGCACTGTTGTCCGGGGTCGCGGAGCGGTACCCCCTGATTTTTTGTCAGCTTCTCCGCGACGGCGAGTTGGGTGACGTTGCCACGGCTCACCTTATTGATAGTTTGTTGGAGGGAAGTCGAGAGATCCCCAAGGAACTGGGTGAATTGCTGCTCTCCGACGAAAGAGAGGTCGTTGCGAATCGTGCTCGCAGCCTCCAGGAACGGATGGGATCGGCGGACTATCTGAGCATGCTCAGAATTCGCAGTTTCGGAGTTTTGGAGGTCTCTGTGGGAGACCGACCCATCGAGGGCAGCCGCTGGAAGACTCAGAAGAACCGGCATCTCTTCGCCTATCTGGCATCGCGTTGGGGTCGGGCCGTACCTGAGGAGACGCTACGGGACCTTTTCTGGCCGGACAGTCTAGAGCGTGGCCGCCAAAGAGTGTATTGGGCGACATCGGTGCTACGAGGATGTCTTGCGGGGGACAGCAAACCCGATTCTCCGATCTTAGAGCGAAGCGCGGAGACTTTGCGTCTCGACCCAGGTGTCGCGCGCTGGCACGATCTTGAAGAGTTTCATCGTCTTTTGACGAAGTCGCGCGAGCTAGAAGCGGCTGGGGAGGGCGCCACAGCCAGGCCACTGTATCGAAGACTGGCTCGACTCCATCGCGGTCCTTATCTCGACGGTTGCTACATGGACTGGGCCATCGCCTATCGAGAGAGCTTGGAGCGCCAGACCGGCGACGCTCTTGTGAGGTTAGCCCGACTGGCTCACGACGCCAAGGACTATCGAGAAGCTTCAGAAGCTTCCAAACAGGCGTTGGACCTCGATCCTTGTCGGCAAGACGCCGCTTTGATTGCCATGGAAGCCGGAACTGATAGCGGCAAGCCTGATCTGGCTCTGGCGATCTACGAGCAGATCGAAAAAGACCTTCGCATCGACCTGGGTCTAGAGCCGAACACCGATCTTATTCGTGAGCTCTATCGTGCCCGAATGGGTCTTCCGGATTCGACCGGCGACGCGATCGGGTGACCCCGTGCCCAGCGACGCGACAGCGGTCCGTCGAGGCTTTAGCTGCTAGGACTTGGGTGACTGGGAAATGTCATGGTGATGCGAGTACCTCGCCCCAGTTGACTTTTCACTGAAGTTTCGCCACCGGCATCACGCACGACTTCGTGAACTAACGCCATACCTAGTCCCGTGCCTTGACCCACAGGCTTCGTGGTGAAGAACGGTTCGAACACTCGGGCCTGTATTTCGGGCGTCATGCCGGTTCCTTGATCGGTGACGGAAAGACTCCAGGTCTGTCCACTGTCGTCGCGGCTTGCTTGCACAATGATGGGAGCGGCCTTCGCCGCCTCCTCCTGATAGCGCGTGTGCAGGGCGTGGGCGGCGTTGAGGACAAGGTTGGTTACGGCGGCCCTGAGTTCTGTCGGCACGCGGCGTGATGGTTCCGTTTTGTAGCGGCATTCTAGAGATAGGTTCATTTGCTTGAGGGTTGGTCCCGTCAAGGTCTCGATCTCTTGGAGCATCACATCGAGCGGCACGTCTTCTCGTTCCGTGTTGTCTCCCACACGATCGTGGCGGTGCGAGAAGACCAAGAGGCGATCGACCGTCTCCTTGATCCTATGGACCGCGACCGCCGCGACCTCAAGTTTTTGGGCCGCTTTTTCCGGTTTTTTCCGAAGTTGTAGTTGTGCTGATTGAATGCTGAGGTCGATGGCTGCTAGGGGATTGTTGATCTCATGGGCGATTCCAGAGACCATAGTGCCTAACGCGGCCATCTTTCCGGCTTGCAACAGTTGACTTTGCTTCTCGGCCAGTTCTTCCAAAGCGCGCTTGAGTTCCTCGATCCTGTAGAGGGTGGCCAGCGAGGCCGCCAATTGACCGGAAAGAGTCACTAAGAGGTTCAGGTGTTCGGGGCTGAAGGCGCCCTCTTCGCGAGCAGCGACCAAGATCTGTAGCGGTTCTGAGCTTCCCAGTCGGGCCGACATCCCCGAACCCATGGCCGGGAAATGGCGTTGTTGGAAAAACGACCGATCCAGAAGACCCTCCGGTTTGGATTCCAAGAGTCCGGCCTCGGCGGGGGACACCTCCTGCGTAGGAAGGCTCTCATTTTCCCGCCAGGTCAGTTGCGTCGGCCCTTGGATGAGGAGGACGATGGAAGGACGCAAGAGGCGGCTGAGGGACTCAACGAAGCGGTGCAAAAGCTGTCCGCGATCCGATGCATCGAGAAATGTTCGACCCACTCTGCCTAGTTCTTCTAAGAGTTCCACTCGTGAGGCGAGATGCCGTTTCTCCTTCTCTTCCAAATCACGAGTGAGGGCTGTTG
>JBBKWP010000200.1:0-15600 GCA_037968995.1 Candidatus Xenobia bacterium | reverse complement strand
TCAAGGTGTGGCATCGCTATCGAACTCCCGCGGCGCTGCTCATCGACACTCTGATTTTGCTTGTCGTTCTCTCGGTCCCGTTCTTGTTGCTCCCGAACTACAGAAAGATTAAGCGTGAGCGGGAACTTTGGGAGAAAAAGGCGCTTCTCGAGTCTGTCATCACCGACACCGATCCTTTGCTGAAAAAGAGCATGGGGGGGTACTTCATCACTGCCCGTATCGGTAGGGGGGGGATGAGCAAAGTTTATCGCGGCCTTCCTGAGAGAACCTTGGAACTCGACGATGCCGTGGCGGTGAAAGTTATTGATGAAGATTTGGCTAAATCCGAAGAGTACCGTGCGCGGTTTTGGCGTGAGATTGAAGTCTGCTCGTCCCTGAATCATCCCAATATTGTCAAGCTCATCGACTGGGGCGAAAGTGGGCCGCTCCTCTATATGGTCCAGGAACTGATCGAAGGGCAGACTTTGAAGGAGACCTTCATTCGCCCCTTGAGCCAAGCTCGCTTTCTGCACGTCTTCTTACCGATTATGCGGGCTCTCAAGACGGCTCACGACAAAGGCGTGGTCCACCGAGATCTCAAACCTTCAAACATCATGGTGACCCATACCGACGTGGTGAAGTTGATGGACTTTGGCCTCGCGAAAGGGGCCAAGCCGGGCCACGACTTGACCCGCACCGGCGACGCCTTCGGAACTCCGAACTACATGAGTCCGGAGCAGATCTCCGGCGGGGGAATCGATCCCCGCTCGGACATATATTCCCTAGGCATCATGGCTTTCGAACTTCTTACCGGAACATTGCCGTTCGAAGCTGGCGAGGATCCCCTGTCGGTGATGTTGGCGCATCTGCAGCAGGAGCCGAAATCCCTCGATGCGTTCCGCAAGGACTTGTCCCCTGAGATCGTCAGCACCGTACACCAGATGATGCGAAAAGATCCCGGTGATCGCTTTTCCGATCTCCTGGAGGTGATCCGGATTTTCGAGAGCGCGCCGCGGGTTTACTGAAAATTTGGAATTAAAGGTCTCGGACTGGCCTGACCTCAGGTGGACAACAGGTCCACGAACTGACGATGGAGACTGGTATTGGTAGCCAGGATCTCTCCGTTTAAGAGGTCAAACGGGGTTCCGTCCACTTTGGTGACCGATCCTTGAGCCTCTTCGATGATCAAGACGGCGGCTGCCAGATCCCAAGGCCGCAGGTTCCATTCCCACATCGCCTCCAGTCGACCGGCAGCCAGTTGGCAGAGGTCAAGAGCACTGGCGCCTCCACGGCGCAACCCCTGGCAGTTGTCACAGGCTTTCGCGATCAGTGCCATCTGCTGCGGAGGGAATGTATGGAAACTGGTCACCACCATCGCTTCATTGAGGTGGGCGGCGCGGCTCACTTCCAAACGCTGCTCATTGCGATACGCGCCGCCGCCGCGCGTGGCGTGAAAAAGCTCGTCCCTTAAAGGATCGTAAACCACACCGAGGAGCGGCTTGCTGTCGCGGACCAAGGCTATGGAAACTGCGACAAAGGGGTAGCCATGGACAAAATTCTTGGTGCCGTCGAGTGGGTCCACAACCCACACGAGCGAGGCGCTGCTCGACGACCTGCCGAACTCTTCGCCCCAAAACTCAATCTCGGGGTGTTCAGCCAACAGAGCGTCACGTATCATCACTTCCGAGCGACGATCGATCTCAGTGACTGGATCCTTGGGCGTCTTGAATTGAGCGGAAATACCGCTGCCGAAGGTGTCGCGGATGAGAGCTCCGGCGGACTTCGCCGCGCGGATCGCGCTGTCGAGTCTGGTCTCGGTCGGTCGGTCCATAGCCGCCGCATTCGGCTTGATGAGAGAGAGGCCTCTTCGGTTTCTGGGCGTCGCTAGCCTCCCCATATCTTGGGACACCTAGCAGACCGATCTCACTCTAGAGGCCAACACTCCTACACGAGCGAAGGCTGCCGCCATGATACCGGGCAACGTTGTGGAATATTTAGACGGCAAGGAATTGGCATTGGCCTTCTGCCTCACGGGCGAGACCAAAGGTAAGTTAGGCGTATTGACGGCCACCGGACGTAAAGAGAGTTTGGCGGCCAAGAAGGTCATGTTCGTGTTTTCCAGTCCGCTGGCGCCCACGGCGATTCGCGAAGACGTTCTCGGCCTTCTGACCAAGTACCAGGCTCAAAGAGAAGAGCGAGCTCAAACCCTTAGCTTAGTTGAGTTGTGGGAGCTGATCCTTGATGAGGGCGACGAACGCGATTGGACCCTCAAGGAATTAGCCGAACTGCTGTTTGAGGAAGGCGCCGGAGACTTTGAGAAGGCCGTCGCTTTGCGCAGCCTTTTGGCCCAGCGCACCCACTTTTGGCGCAAAGCCGACAACTTTCGCGTGCGTACTCAAGAGCAGGTGGAAGAAGCCCTTACCCGTCTAGAGGTGGAGGCTCAGCGCGAGGTTCAGCGCGAGGTTCTCAAGCAGTGGATGCACGCCATTTGGAACAGAGAATCGTTCCACGTGGAGGAACGATTTGCGGGCTATGTCGACGAGTGGAGAGCCAAAATCCGCGACAGCGCAATTCATGGCGAAAGATCGTCGCACCATTCTCACGTTCAACGGCTCTTGAAAGAGCTCGACAACAAAAGCTTGGACTCCGCCTTCTTGTTCATGGTTCGCCTTGGTGAATGGACACCTGATCAGAATGTGGACCTATTAGTCAATGAGACCTTGCTGGAGTTTCCTGAAGAGGTGTTGGCGGCAGCGCGCGAGGTGGAGAAGACTTTTAAGACGCACTTGGCAGATCCCGATCGCGAAGACTTGACTCATTGGCCTTGTCACTCCATCGATGATCCCGAAACTACTGAGGTTGACGACGCGGTGGGTTTTCGTGAGACCGAGGACGGTTTTCAGGTCGTCATTCATATCGCGGACGCCGCGGCGCTGCTGGACCCAGAGGTCAGTGTCCTCGAAGCTGAAATTCGTGAGCGCGCAACGTCTGTTTATCTTCCCGACCTGAAAATCAGAATGGTTCCCGAAAGCTTGTCGGACGGAGTCTTATCCTTGCTTCAGGGTGTGGAGCGGTTGGCCTTCAGTTTCGTGGTCGACCTCGATCCTCGAGGGAAGTTGATAAAGAGTCGTATGACGCCCTCAAAGATCCTTGTGACCGAACGTCTTGATTACGACCAAGTCGATCAATTCGTGGCCCAGGGGGAGACGTATTGGACGAGCTTCGCGGCGGTAGCCGAACTTTTGAAAGCGGGCCGCGAGAAAAAGGGCGCCCTGAATATTCCATTTCCTCGAATGGACGTTCGTTTGGATGGCGACACCGTCACGCTGGTGGCCGACGAACGCGATTCCATCGCACAGACCATCGTCAGTGAAATGGCGATTCTGGCCAACCGGGTCGCGGCGGACTATCTGGCGGTGCATCAGCTTCCGGCCATCTATCGGGGACAGCGAGCCCCGGAACCCCCAATTGAGCATCGCGACGTTTGGTTACCTCAGCATCTTTTTGATATTCGCAAGAGCTTCTCGCGCAGTTCTATGGGCCTTGAGCCTTGTCCTCATTCGGGGCTAGGGCTAGACCAGTACGTCCAAGCCACCTCGCCGATTCGTCGCTATCGCGACTTGGCGCATCAACGGCAGATCAAGCATCATCTGTTGACCGGTGAGGCGTTGTACACCGTGGAGCAGATGGAAGAGATCTTGACGCGCACCAGTACTCCGGTATCTCAAGCCGAAAAGATGGAGCGAAGACGCAAAGGCTATTTTCTGCACAAGTATCTCAAAACTCAACGCGGGACGGAATTGGAAGCGGTGGTGTTGTCGAGTTCGGCTGAACGCTACGTTCTGCAGTTGACTCATAGCTTAAGAGAGATAGAGGTGCCCCACGGCCCCGCGGGTCTGAAGGCTCCAGGCGACCTGGTGAAGGTCAAACTCCTCTCCGTCTATCCCCGAGATCGCGTCATCAAAGTGAGTTCGCCACTCTGACCCCGGTGATGGGTAACCTATGGCCATGAGCCGTCGGAGTCTGACATGAAATGCGGCATCGTTGGCGGGGGCGTTTTTGGTGTTGCAGCAGCTTGGGAATTTGCTCGACGCGGACACCAGGTAGAACTGTTCGAGCGAAGCTTCATCCCCGCGCCACTGGCCGCCGGCACTGACATATCTAAAGCCATCCGGCTGGAATATGGACCGGAGGTCGAGCGATACGCGCCCCTAGTGGAGCGAGCCTTCGAGCGTTGGACTGACGTCGAACGCCGAACCGGAGAGCGGATCCTAGAGCGATGCGGGATGTTGAGCCTAGCCAGTCAATTTCAAGAAGGCCACTACGAATGGGAGAGCTATCAGCGTCTGCGCCGCCGCGGCCACGACCTCGATCTTTTAGATCCCCGTGAGGGCGCTAAGCGTTTTCCGCAGTTTTGCTGGGACACTCTAGAAGCCGCCACCTTCAACCCTTTGGGAGGCTGGTTGCGATCAGGCCTTGGAGTGAAGGCGATGGCGGACTGCGCCGTGGCGGCCGGAGTAACGATTCGAACTTTACAAGAGGTCAGCGACGTTGGAGATGGTTGGTTGGAGACTTCGGGACGCCGCCACTACGATCTGGTGGTGGTATCGGCGGGCGCGTGGGTGGGACGTCTTCTGCCTCAATTGGCACCCCTGGCACGAGTCTCCCGTCAAAAGATGTCGTTTTATCGTCCTCGACAAGCGAGTTTTGAAGTGCCTGTGTGGCTCCATGATGCTACCCGCTCCGGTTGGTACGGCTTTCCCATGAACGAGGACGGGGTCGTGAAGGTGGCCCTACATCAGCGCTCGGAGACAGTCGATCCGGATGCATCTCGCGAGATCGACGTAGAGTTTTTAGCGTCCAGTCGACGTTTCGTTCGCGATATGCTTCCAGGTCTGGATTCCGACTCCGATCTCGAAGGCAGGTGCTGCTTCTACACTAACTCTCCCACCGGAGATTTTGTCATCGAACGTTTGCAGGACCGTTTGATGGTGGCCGGTCTCGGTTCGGGTCACGGTTTCAAGTTTGGTCCCGTGTTGGGCGAGGTGGTCGCCGACGTTTGGGAGTCCGGGGATACTTCGTACTCCTTGGCCGCCGGCGGGAGTGATGAGACTTGGTAAACTTTCTCCGCAGAGGGGCGAGGTCCGTGAAGTGACCGCTTCCAAGGTCCTCAAAGGAGTCCAGCCGTGGAGGGAACTTGCATCGGCCTCCCTAGGTTGAGAGAAGTATGAAGAGCTCTTGGGAAAAGGCTACGCTAGCTTTAGGATGATTTTGGGGACCCGACTCCCAGTTTGGGAGTCTTGACGGAGTCCGGAGTACGAGAGTGGGCTACGCCGGCGGCACCACGCCGAACCCCACCTATCACAAGATCGGCGATCACGCTGAGTGCATTGAGGTCGACTTCGACCCTGAGGTGATCAGTTTTCAGGAGATCCTGGTCAAGTTTTGGGAATGGCACAACGCCTTCGGAAAACCTTATGCCCGTCAATATATGTCGGCAGTCTTCTATCACAGCGAAGCGCAGAGGGCCGCTGTAGAGTCCGACGTCGGCCGCTTCGCCGCCTTAGGGAAATCTACGAAGACGGAGGTTGCACCTTGGCAGAGCTTCGCCTTAGCTGAGGATTATCACCAGAAGTACTACTTGCGCCGGCACCGCGAAGCCGCCGCGGAATTCAAGGCACTCTACCCAAATCTGCTCGATTTTATAGGCGCCTATTCGACGATGCGGGTCAACGCTCTGCTCGGAGGTTACTTAGAACTCGACGAGCAGGAGTTGCGGTCTTTTGGCCTGAGCGACAAAGTTGTGGCCATGGTAAAGCCGAAAGTGTCCCTTATGAATCGGTTGGGCCTTTTGCGCTGAAGACCCAGTTCCGTGGGCCGTTCGGCTGGTGAGAGGGGAAATTTAGAATGCAAAGTAACAACCCCACATAAGGTTGGGGGGAAACGAATGGCTGAGATGCTCCGGATAGTCATCGTCGGAGGCGGCATTGTGGGTCTAGCCACAGCCTATCAACTCGCCAAAGTCCGCCCAGCAAGTCGAATCATCGTTCTAGAGAAAGAGAACGAAGTGGCGGCTCACCAGACCGGTCGTAACTCAGGCGTAATTCATTCAGGTATCTATTACAAGCCGGGTTCGGCGAAGGCTCTCACTTGCCGTCGCGGTCGGGAAGCTTTGATGGGCTTTTGCCGTGACCAAGGAATCGCTTACGATCTCTGTGGCAAAGTGATCGTCGCCGTGGACGACAGCGAACTTGCCGGCCTCTTTGGTCTAGCGCGTCGGGCTCAAGAGAACGGGATCGAGGCCGAGCTTTTAACCCGCGGAGGACTGCGTCGCAGAGAACCATATATCGAAGGGCGTCAGGCGCTTTACATCAAGGACGCGGGTATCGTCGACTACCGTTTGGTGAGCCAAAAATTGGCTGAAGTATCTTGCGCAGACATTCGCCTAGGCGTCAAGGTGCTCGCAGTGGAGTCGCGGGATGGAGCCTCTCTGGTGCGCACCGACGCTACGGAGTTTGCGGCTGACGTTGTCATCAATTGCGCGGGCCTGCATAGCGACCGAGTCTATCGTCGTAGCGGAGGAGATCCACAGGTCTCGGTCGTTCCCTTCAAGGGTGAGTACTATGTTCTCACCGCAAGCGCCGAGCATTTCTGTCAGGGACTGGTATATCCCGTTCCTGATCCGAATTTCCCTTTTTTGGGCGTGCATCTCACCCCCATGATTGGAGGCGGCGTGGAGGCTGGCCCCAACGCGGTACTGGCTTGGGGTCGAGAAGCCTACGGACGTTTCGAGGTCAACGGGAGCGATCTCTGGGAAACCTTGACCTACCCAGGCTTCTGGCGACTAGCGGCGCGTCACTGGAAAGCCGGAGCCGAAGAGATGTGGCGCTCGCTGTCCAAGCGGGCTTTTGTCGTGGCCCTGCAGCGGCTTTGCCCGGAGATTCGTGAGCACCATCTCAAACCTGCACCCAGCGGCATTCGAGCCCAAGCAGTGCGTCGCGACGGGGCCTTGGAAGACGACTTTTTGATCGAGCGACACGGACGCTGCCTGCACGTTCTCAACGCCCCTTCTCCGGCCGCCACGGCTTCGCTTGCCATCGGGCAACATATCGCGGAGATGATTCAATGACAGAGCACTAGGTTGTATAGAAGTAGCGGTATCCATGAAAAAAGAGAGGGGCGGTATAGGCCAGACTTTCGATGCGGGACAACCCGCCGCCGGGCTTCAGGTCCAGTTCTTCGCAAACTGAGCTGATATTGATGTGTCCCAGAGACCCGGCCACGCCCAAAACCAGTCCGGCCAGCACTAGGTGTTCAAAAAGAAGAGGGGTGAGTGTTGGGCCCAAGATTGCAGAGCAGAGCAGAGCGGCCAACGCGGACAGCACCGGTGAGAGCATCCTACCCCGTTCCGAGCGCGATAACAGAATGCGGATCGCGTCGGCTACCTCGGTCACCATCGTGACGAAAAAGAGCAGACCCGGACCTCTGGGCAGGATCATCAGGTAGGCAGCGTGACTGAGACAGAAGACGGTGGTCATCAATCCCCAGTGCAGCATGGACTGGTCGCTCATACGCGTCTTCTCTTGGCGACGCAGTGAGCGGGTCGTTGGCAGATACAGAAAAACGAAGACGGGTATGAAGATAACGAACATTCCGTACCAGTCGATGTGCACCCACCAGTACTGTATCAGCACGAGTAGATAGCACAGCGTTAACATCCCCCGGCCCGCTGGGCGGGGGAGGTGCATCAGAAACTCTCTCAAGGCCACAACGCTCAAGAGTGCGAACCCCGCTATGGTGACATTGGGTCCGCCCACGGTGGCCAGGGAGAACACGACCACCATCGTCCACCAAGCCCGCAGACGTTGTTTGGGAAAGAGTGGTGCGGCGTCTGGGCGCCAGCGGCTCCAAAGCAGCGTGACTAATGTCGTGACCACCAGCAACGCCCCGATTCCGATCGCTACTTTTGGATTCATCGCTCGACCTTAACTCCAGGAACCGTCGACGCTACCAGCCGATCTGACGAAGGCTGAACACGAACATCGTGCCGGGGATGTTTCCAACGCTCCTGGCGACCGTCGCTGGAGTAGCCGCAAACGTTTAACCCGGTTTGACCTGGCTGGTTACGTAGCCGTTCTTGTCGTAGATCTTGATCTCCGCGTCTCCCTTGGCGCTCAAGGTAATCCCCACGCGTACCTTGCCGTTAGTGTCGTGCAGATGGATGGCAGCGTTATCGTTGCCGTCATAACCGAGGTCGATTTTGCTGTCGCCGGACCCGTTGAGGGTGAGTTTCGGCTGATCGTTTTTCTTGTCGAGTTCTATTCCGGCTCTCAATTTACCGTCTTTCACGAAGGCCAGGGTTGGCGACTGGTTAGGGTCGAGACCCAGCAAAAGTCCCATCTTTCCATCGCCGTCGTGAAACGAGAGGGCCACCGCACCTTTCCCGGCACTCTGCAGTTGGGCGCGGGTGTGACCGTTTTTGTCGGTCAGTACAAATTTTTGGGCCCGCAGTTCGTTCTCCGTGGGTTTCTTTGCGTCCGCTTTCGACACTTCTACTACTAGGTGTAATGGTTCTGACTTTTTCCCAAACATTCGGTTCTCCTCAGTAATGTCTCTTCTTCTAGGATTTCTGGGTCATCGGTCTCGGGCCTTCTCTGCGATCCGCTCAATGAAGCACGTGATGATCGAAGTTTTCAGATCGATATTTTGACGGCGAAGCGCTCTCCGAGTTTGAGCGCCACGCCAGGGTGGCACGCTTGAGTATGAGCGCTCAGCAAACTTCCACTCCCACCCTATCCGACTTCGACCAGTACCTTTGGGCGGCGAGTCGGCATCATCGCGCATACCAGAAACTGGGAGCGCACCTTTGTCAAAACGAGGGCGTCAGCGGGGTGCACTTCGCCGTTTGGGCCCCCAACGCAGCTACTGTGTCGGTCATCGGTGATTTCAATCAGTGGCGAGAAGGTGTCGCTCCCTTGACTTTTCACAGCGAAATGGGCATCTGGAGCGGCTTTATTGCCGGCGTGAGTCACGGCGACGGCTACAAGTACTCGATTCGGTCTCAGTATGACGACTATCACACCGAACGCGCCGACCCTTACGCTTTCTGCGCCGAGTTGCGGCCAGAAACCGCCTCTAAGGTTTGGGACATCGACCGTCACGAGTGGCACGACCAGGAGTGGATGAAGCGTCGCGAGGCCTGGAACGCGGACACGGAGGCGGTCAATGTTTACGAACTACACCTGGGATCGTGGCGTAAAACTGACGGTCAGTGGAGGACTTACCGTGAATTGGCCACAGAGTTGGCCGATTATTTGGTGGAGATGGCCTACACGCACGTCGAAATCTTGCCGATCACGGAATTCCCGTATGACGGCTCGTGGGGCTATCAGGTGGTCGGCTATTTCGCCCCCACCGCCCGGTTCGGTGAACCCGAGGATTTCATGGCATTGGTGGATACCTTGCATCAACGGGGTATCGGTGTGATTCTCGATTGGGTCCCGGCGCATTTTCCCACCGACGGATTCGCTTTGGGCTACTTCGACGGCACTCATCTCTATGAGCACGCCGACCCGCGCAAAGGCTTTCATCCCGAGTGGTCGACCTTCATCTTCAACTACGGCCGCAGTGAAGTTTCGAACTTCCTTATCTCTAGCGCTATGTTTTGGCTCGACAAGTATCATATCGATGGCCTTAGGGTGGACGCGGTGGCCAGCATGCTTTACTTGGACTATGGGCGAAACCAGGGAGAGTGGCTACCCAATCGCTTGGGCGGGCGAGAGAATCTGGAGGCGGTTGCTTTTCTTGAATTGCTCAACGACGCTGTCGCTAAAGAGTACCCTGGGGTCATGACCATGGCTGAGGAGTCCACCTCCTGGCCCCGCGTTTCTGGAGCCACCAAAGACGGCGGCCTGGGGTTCACCTTGAAGTGGAACATGGGTTGGATGAACGATACCTTAGACTATTTCAAACACGACCCGATTCACCGCAAGGCTAACCATAACAAGCTGACCTTCGGCATGTCCTATAACTACAGCGAGAAGTTCCTACTGCCGCTGTCGCACGATGAGGTGGTCCATGGTAAGGCTTCTTTGTTGCACAAGATGCCCGGCGACGACTGGCAGAAATTCGCTAATCTGCGTCTGCTTCTGGGCTATCAGATGGGGCATCCGGGCAAAAAACTTCTTTTTATGGGCTGTGAATTTGGCCAGCGCCGGGAGTGGGATTTCGAAGGCCAATTGGACTGGCACCTGTTAGAGCACTTGCCGCACAAGGGCCTTCAGCGCTGGGTTCGGGATCTCAACAGGGTCTATCGCGATGACCCGGCGGCACATCAGTTGGACAGCGTCGGCGATGGGTTTTGTTGGATGGAATGCGACGACCGCGACACCAGCGTCGTGAGTTTCATGCGTTACGCGCACGAACCCAAGTCAGCTTTATTGTATATTTGTAATTTTACGCCCGTACCCCGGCCGGGCCATCGTGTGGCGCTTCCCTGGGCAGGTCTGTGGACCCAGATTCTCAACTCCGACGACAACATTTATGGAGGCAGCGGATTGGGAGTGGGCGAGGACGTCGAATCCGAAGCGATTCCTCATGGTCAACAGCGCAACTCCGCCAAGTTCGAAATCCCCCCTTTGGCGATGTTGGTCTATCGTGCTCCAGAGCGTCCCCCTGAGGGAGACGTCACAACAGGGTTGGAAAGACTTGTGATTCCGGACCCTGACTCACAACGGTAGGGCCCATAAAGCCGAATGTCTGGAGACCCCTCACAAAGCCATCCGATGGCCTTGAGGTCCTCGATAGCGTCGGCTTCGAAACCTAGACGCGGGATAGAATGGGGACGCTGTCCTAATGTATCCCCACGAAAACAGAATGGCTTATTGTTCTTTTTGTATATTATACAAAAACAGCAATAGCGAGAGAAGATGTGGGGACAGTATTGCTCGTGGTCTGTGAGAAGCGCGGAACCTTAAACCAGGATTCTCTCAGCTTCTCCTGAATTTCGTAGGATGAGCCAAACTGATAATCACCATCGTCTCGACTACGTCGAATTTGGAACCACGACGGTTCCCGGCAGCAAAGCTTTCTTTGCTGAGGTTTTCGGTTGGGAATTCACCGACTACGGGCCGGATTACACGGCCTTCAAAGACGGGCGCTTGGATGGGGGATTTACCTCTGCTCGGACTCCGTCCACAGAAGGTGCGCTCTTGGTCCTTTTCTCCTCCGACTTAGAAGCCACGCAGAGAGCGGTTGAGAAGGCAGGCGGTAAAGTCGTCAAAGTGATTTTCGATTTTCCCGGCGGGCGGCGTTTTCACTTCGCTGAGCCGGGCGGCAACGAGTTGGCGGTGTGGGCAGAATAGATGGATTGTGGTCAAAGCTGTTGACCTTTCTCGCTCGTCTCCCTATAATGGGCGAGCACTTAGGGGTGTAGCTCAGCTGGTAGAGTGCCGGTCTCCAAAACCGTCGGTCGCAGGTTCGAATCCTGTCGCCCCTGCTCTTTCAAGGAGCCCGATGCTTAGGCTTCGGGCTCCTTCTTTATGCGGTGTACCCGCGACGACCTCACGTATTTAGGCTGTTCGGCCACCAGGTCAGCGAAAAAGGATCACAGGGACTTTGGAGTCCATCAAAAGCGAAGCCGTTTTGCTGCCCAAAAAGAAGTTTCGTAAGGGAGAATGTGAGTAGGCGCCCATGGCGAGCCAGTCTATCCGATGCTCCTTCAGGTAGTCGGCGATCTGGATGTCGATGGGACCGTTCTTTACCGGGTGAGAAGTCACAGAATATCCCGCGTTCTCGAGCATCACCGCCGCGCCTCGAATTCCCTGTATGGCATCGTCGCCGACACTGAGGAGGTGACAGTCGAGATGGTTCAAGCCCTGACGATGAGCAAAAAAATCGACGGCCTTCTGAGCGCTGCCCTTACCGTCGTAGGCAATCAGTAAGCGTTTAATGGGCCGATATTCGGCGTTGGCTACGAACATTGGCTTGCTCGCCGCTCTCACGATTTTCTCCAAATTTGACCCCAAAGTAGGCTTTGCGGCGTCCGCGTGCTCACCTCGTTTGCCGATGACGACAACCTCGTAGCTCGATTCGAGGTCTTGGATCGTTTCGACCAGAGAGCCTCTACGGTGTAGCAGGTCAGGTTCCGTAATTCCGGCTGCGTTCAAAAGCTCTTTCCCGTGGTCAAGGATCAGTTGACCTTTGCGTTGGTCGAGTTTTCCGACCGACTCGTCGAGCTTGGTCAATTCCTCGAGCAGGGTGCTTCGCGCGCCTAGCCCCAGGGAACCGCTGAGATCGGGGGACGGCTGGTACTCAGAATTTCTTCGCATGACGTGCAGCAGCGCGACCTTCACCTCCAGGGCCTCGGAAAGCCAAGCCGTGTAGGAGCAGATATTATCCGCATAGGTCGACCCGTCGATACAAGCTAATATCTTCGTCATGATTTCTCCCTTAGTCCCCTAATGCTCTAACAGAGCATCGAGCGCTGCTGGATCGTTGTGCTGACCCAACCGATCGATGATGGTCGAACTCGCGAGGTTGAGCCCCAGCAGTTCCACGGCGGTCCCTTCACGGCGGAACTTGAGAATCACTTTATCGAGTGCTCCGACCGCTGAAAGATCCCAAAAATGAGCACGGTGCAAGTCGATGGTGACCTCTTCTAGAACCTCCTTAAAGTCGAAGGCCTCTAGAAACTGACTAGACGAAACGAAGAACACCTGTCCGTGTACAACATAAGTCCGTTTGTGAATCCCGGAGTCGAGGTGACTAGTGACCGCGAGAAGGCGAGACACTTTGAGGGCAAAGAAGAGAGCGCTCAACAAGACTCCAACGAAAACACCCTTGGCGAGATCGTGCGTCAACACGACCACCGCCACGGTCGAAACCATTACGATGTTGGAGCTTCTGGGATAGGTTCTAAAATTCTTGAGAGAGGACCAACTGAACGTCCCAATGGAAACCATAATCATAACGGAGACCAAAGCCGCCATTGGAATCTGTTTGACCAGTGGTCCGAGCACAACGATCAGAAACAGTAAGAACATTCCGGCGAACAGAGTAGAAAGCCGTCCACGGCCACCAGATTTGATGTTGATCACCGATTGCCCGATCATCGCGCAACCGGCCATCCCGCCGAACAAGCCGGCCACGATGTTGGCAATACCCTGTCCTCTGCATTCCCGGTTTTTGTCGCTGGGCGTGTCTGTGAGGTCGTCAACAATGATGGCTGTCATGAGCGACTCTAGCAGACCGACAGTCATCAAGGTCAGCGCATACGGCAGTATGATCCAGAAAGTCTCTAAGGATACAGGAACCTGAGGAAGCAAGAAGATGGGAAGAGTTGAGGGAAGCTCTCCCATATCGCCCACCGTGCGGACCTGGATCCCCAAACCAACGCTCACCATTGTTAGGAAGACGATGCAGACCAGGGGCGACGGAATCGCTTTTGACAGATAGGGAAACAGGTAGATGATGGCAAGTCCGGTGGCTACCATGAGATAAACCTGCCAGCTCACCCCGGTCAACTCGGGTAGCTGGGCCATAAAGATTAGGATCGCTAAGGCGTTGACGAACCCCGTCATGACTGATCGCGAGACAAACTTAATGAGCCCGCCGAGCTTCAAAGCTCCAGCCAAGATCTGCAGCATACCAGTCAGAATCGTGGTTGCCAGCAGGTACTCGAGACCATGCTCTTTGACCAAGGTCACCATGACCAAGGCCATCGCCCCCGTGGCCGCCGAGATCATTCCCGGGCGACCCCCCACGATCGCTGTGACAACGGCGATGCAAAACGAGGCGTAGAGCCCAATTTTGGGATCCACTCCAGCTATGATCGAAAAGGCGATAGCTTCGGGAATGAGCGCCAAAGCGACGACCATTCCCGCAAGCAGATCGTTTTTGATGTTCGAAAGCCATTCGGCTTTCAAGGAAATATGTGACACGGAAAAGTTCTCCAATAGGATTCACTCAACCGACGTAAGGCGAAGTCAAGATACTATCAGAGACCATAGCGAGAGCTGATTGAGAGATCAGGGGGTGGGGGATTCGCCAGTTCGAGGCGATGAGAGTCCCATGCCTGTAGAGGCTTAGGGATCGATGATTGCGCAGTATTATCGGCGCGCTTTCATCTCTGGCGGGAATCTCCTCTATTAGTAGAGAGACTTTTTAGGGCTCTCAATCGGGGGCCTCAGTCAAAGATTTCTATCGGACCGGGGCGTCCAAGCTACGCTTGCCCTTCTCGAGTATGCAGAGAACACAGCTCTAAGCGGCCGCCATGTAATTGCTCATGAAGGCGCTAAGGAAAGCCGATTCACTGTCTGAACTCGCCACCGGCATCGGTGAATCCATCAGGTCGGAACCGTCAGTTCTCGGTAGATTCACGGCCACATCCGGTTGAGGGTTTTTGCTCACCATCTCGCGATTCATCTGATTGTTACGAAAATGCTGGGTGATCCAGCCCATTCTGTCGTCGAATTCGCTCCAGTCGCGAGTTGCCGAGGACCCGCCGTCGGCTTTGTCGGGATCGATGCCGTACTTCTCCATAGCCGCGCGCAGTTTGGGATCTTGTATCGTCCTGAGATTCTCCGATGGACTCCCAGGAACGTCTTTGTTGAATTCCGCCTTGCGAGTACCGCCCTGGCCGTCGGGGTGGCTCAGGTTCATGGGGTCGGAGATGCCGGGTATTCCGCTTGTGCCCAGTTCTCTCAAAGGGTTCCGTCCTGTGAGCAGATCGATAGGATTGGAGTTGACGAGACCGCGAGCTATCAAACCCTCTGGTCCACTCGGCGTCATCGCCTTATCAATGTCCGGATCCAGTTGGCTTTGCTCATACTCGCCGATCTTGATGTTGCCGTAGAGCACCATCTCTTGCTTTTTCTTATGGTCTTGCTCAAAGCGAGCTTTGTAGTAAGACTCGAATGCCTCTTTTTTTAACTGAGCATCCTCCCCTTGGAAACGGTCGGCCCATTTATCGAATTTTTCCTCGTCGAATTTGTCCGAGTTCGCAAACTCTTTGGCAAAGTCTCGCATGTCGGGCGCGACATCCTTAAAGACCTTGGTATTGCCTTCCGAGATGGCTTCTTTCACTTGGCCGGTTCCCACGCTCGGCATACCTTTGCCCTGAATGGCGTCTCCTGCTTGGCGAGAAGCCCAAACCGCGTGGGTTCCCCAATTGGCGCCGCCGTCTGGGCTTCCAGGAGGATTGATGACCTCGTCGAGCCCTTTCTGGATTTCGTGATAGCCCTGGGTGACTTCCTGATTTCTCTTGATCTTATCCGGTTCTTTGGTGATGGCTTCGACATCCACGTTGGACCCAGTAGGCGTCACAGGCTTGGGCGTCTGCGCGTAGGAAGATACCGATTCTTTGCTGAGAGTGACGGTATCCTTGGGTCTGGTCCTCACCGTCTCGCTGGTCGGAATCTTGCCTTTAGGAGCCACCTCGGGCTGTCCCGGAGCGGAGGGGGTCGACGTTGCGGTTCTTTTGGCAACACTAGAAGATGTTTTCGTTATCATTTCAGACCTCATCGCTGTTTATTCTTAAAAACAGCCTACTCTTGAAGCCTCTGGTCAGGTTCCGAATCAGCAGTCAGAAATGAACGAATTGTAAACTCTGGACCGCTCCGT
>JBBKWP010000199.1:0-12597 GCA_037968995.1 Candidatus Xenobia bacterium | reverse complement strand
GACAGTGAAGTCCAAGGGGTTACAACAGACCTCACAGTCTTCAACATAGCGCTGGGTCCCCGAAACGCTCAGGTCCACCAGAATGGAGATCTGCTCCCAGCAGTGAGGGCAAGTGACGAAATGCTCCTCCATGCGGACTCAGACATTCCCCTCTTCGTCGAGCAGTTGAAGAAGATATTGACTCAACAGGTCCGTTTGGCTCTGGGTCATATCGGAAAACTCCACACCCACAAAGAACAGCCTGTTGACGTCCTGGCACGACGCCACGCAACCCGACAAGGTCAAGCATCCGAGAGCCTGATGGGGTCCTACCTGCAGCTCCACCCGATGTCCCACCTTGACTGCGGTTGGGCCTTCCAGCAAGGCCCCTTTGGGACCCAAGTTGTAGAGGCGACCTTCAATCAAGCTCCCATCGTCCGTGGTAAAGCGTGCCGAGATGTAACAGGTGACCCGCATATATTTTCGCTTCTGAAAGATCGTCTCCGGACGAAATCCTAAATCCTTGAGCTGTTCTTTTACCCAAGATCGCCTCAAGGTCCCCTCGCTCGACTGATACGAAAGCCCTACAAAGTGGACGAAATCCTTGGGGCGACTCTTGATCCACTGAACCTTGCATCGCACGGTGGCTTCACTGGTCGTGACCGAGGGAACCAAGTAGGTGACGTCAGTCAGATGCCCGATTCTGGGGGTCTGGAAGCAGCGCAACATCATCCCCCCTAAACTCATATCGACGATCCGACCCTGGTGCTTTTTTTGACCGATGGTGTACTCGACATCGAGATGGCAACGCAACCGGATTAACTCACGGCGTTCCTCAAACTCCCAATCAGGCAAGCTGTTTCCAGTTCTCAGCGACCTTAGTCCCTGCCACAGCTTCCTAATCATAAAAGTTTTTTGGCTTTCACGGACGGGAAATCCTGGTGCATCGCATCCATATGATGTAGAGCGGTCGAAACAATTAGGTCTTCAACTTCAAGATCAGGAGATGGTCCGCAAACGTCCGTCGACAGGGAAAACGAAACCGCGGGGGAGTTCAAGGAGTCTAGAAAAGTCGACCCAGTCGCACCAAGAGAAGTCGGCCCTCGTCCTGGAGTTCGTCAGTCAACTTTTCCTGCAGAGCGAACAGTTCCCCGGCAGGGTCGCCCAAAGCGATGGCACTGACCACCGAGTCCGGAGAACCTTTCAGCGGCAAAGCGAGTTCCGCGTGATACAGGTCTCTTTGGTCCAAAGACGGGCCGAGAGCATCGAGCGCTTCTACGGGAGTCTGGAACAGATCATCCGGCCGACTGCACAAAAGGAGCAAAAAGAAATTTCGCAATTGTCCTAGGCAAAGCTCTTCTAAGCGACGGCGCTCATCGTCCATAGGAGGCAACTCTAGGCCTTCAATCCAGGACGTGAGTCGATTTTGACACGCTTCGGAAAGTTGATCAGAAAGTTGATCGGAAACTTCGTTCGAAGCGCTCAAGAGCCCGCCCTATAACTGTCTAGCATCTCTCGTCGCTTGACTTTGACCGCGTCAATCTGGGTCGTCAGGCTTGCGCCGTCCCCGCCCAACTTGAGTTTTTCTTCTAAAATCCCTTGCTGTTGGGAGAGTTGCGAATCGAGTAAAGCGAACTTAACAAAGGGCTTATCCCCGAGAAGATCCTTGCGAAGGTTTTCATTGAAGGCATCGGTCCCCTTGGTTCGATCGAGGCTACCATGGAAGGAGATCTCGACATCCCCGCCGCGGACGGTTTCGGCTTGTCCGCTGAGGCTGACCTTATCGCCAACATAGTCCTTCATGAATTTTTCGATCTGATGGTAGTTCGCCATACCGAAAAGACTTGCTGCGTCCTGATGAGTATCAACCTCTTGGACATCCATTTTGACTTTGCCCTCAGGAGTGATGTCAAATGTCGGCTTTGAGCCGGCGATTCGGTCCACAGCGAACTTGTAACTCTCGGGGATGACGGAACTCACAGCCTGTAAAAGCGCCTTCCTATCATCCTTAGCGTAGGTGGGATTCGAAGCGATCTCATCAGATAGGTCAGCCTTGATGTCTTCGACCAAGCCCTTGTCTCCGAGTTCCCCGGCCGTCTTCATCAATCTCAAGGCTTTGAAGCTCTTGGGCTCTCGATACAACAGTTCGGGGAGTTTGTCTTCGAAAGCATGACTGTTGTCAGCCACTCGAGTTATGGTCTCCATGTTTTTAGCGCGCTGCTCGGGCGTAGGGTTGGACGTCATCTCCAGTTCGACGCCCGGTTTTCCGTTGACGTCTTTGTCGTGATAGAGCACACAACGGTGCATGTTTTGGAGACCCTCGGATCCAAACAGCTTGGTCATCGGGTCATCGGGATTGTTGGCTCGGTCGCGAATGTATTTCGCCGCCAGAACGTTGTGTCCACCCTCTTGTCCCTTAATACCCTCTTCGTTGATGCCGTCCCTGACGCAAGACATGGCATAGCCGAGATCATGCACGATCATAGCTTGATGCAACGTCAGACGATCACCGGCACCCACTGGGGTTCCCTGCCTCTCTAAGCCGTCGGCGAGTTGCTCGCAGGCAGCGATGTTGTGGCCAACGAGGTGACGAACGCCGTGATCTCCCAGCATGTTTTCACTGGCCACGTGGTCCTGGAAGGAAAGAAGGGTGATGTTCTCCGCGGCCAGTTTGTAGGCATCCGCCGCTGTGAAACCGTCGGGTGCAATCTCTTGCGCCAAATCTAAGAAGCGAGACGTCTCCTTAGAAACGGTCGCGTGCTTGTCGGGATTCATACTAGCTTCTTGGGAGAGAAAAAATTTGTCGATAACGCCTTGAGCCGCCTTTTTGACATCCCCCAAATTGCCGGAAGACAGGTCTCCCGTGAGGCCGTCGGGCACGGCGGAGAGGTCCACACCGCGTTCTCCGGCATAGGTGGACATCGTGTCGGCGATGGATTTGGCCGAATTGCGAGAGTCGTCGTAACGAACTTGAAGATCGTTGCGAGCCTGGATCGCCTTCTCGCCCTCTTTGAAAGGGAACCGCCCGAGATAAACATCTTCTCGATCGTTCATCACTTTGGTCGACTGGGATCCGAGATCCGAGCTCAACGATTTGAGAGTTTCGGCCAAGGTGGGGGCTTTAACCTCTGCCGTGCTATGCATCGGCGGAGTCTCAAGAAGGCTGGAAATTGGACCGTTTCCGGTGGCTGCGAACTCGATACCCCCTTCACTCCAAGAAATTACGGCTGGAGCCGACGAGGTCGTGGGCGCTTCTAGGGAAGGAGCGGCTTCGATTGTGGCCTCAAAAGCCCTCGAGTGTTCAAGCGTCGGGGATGCGCTGGGAGAATAAGACTCATTGGGAGTCTCGTCGGTCTTTAGCTCCTTGTGGAGCGGAATCGTTTTCTTGAGCGCGGGCGTGAACTGAACGTTCCCAACACTCTTGTTCTGAAAAGTCGCCGACCCGACGCCGAGTTGCTTAATGTCCATGGTTTATCTCCCGAATGACCCATTCTATCATCAAACGCTGGAGACATGAAGGACGGACAAGAACTTTTTTGGGAAGAAATTTCTAGTGAGACGACTCTTCCCCCACCGTTTCCGCCGCTGGCGTGGGCTCAACTGGGGGTTCACCCCGCACGAATCGAAGCAAACCCACCACCAGGAAAAGTATCAGACCCGAGAAGGCCAGACACGCGACGATTTGGCTTTGAGCGAACCACATGGCCGAGAAGTGCTTGCTAAAGATGTCTCCCATGCCTTTGGCGGACAGCCCCGCCACTACTAAGCCGGTCAAGGCGTCACCGGCCACCAGTCCTGAGCAGAGCAAAATCCCGTGATCGTACATCCTTTTGTGCAATCGAGTGGGAGTATAGCGGTGGAAAGCCCAGTGAATGAGTCCGCCAAAGACCAGGGTTGTGGATAGCTCCAACGGTAGGTAGAGCCCCACCGCGAAAGGTAACGAACCGATTCCCATCATCTCAACGCAGGCCGCGATCGCCATACCGATACAGACTGGAACCCACGGGAGATTGCCCTCCAAGACTCCTTGGCTCACCAAGAACATGAGGTTGGCCTGAGGCGCGCGAAGCTCACCGCTGATCACAAGAGGGCTCAGTAAGTACACGACTTGAGAGACCACGGCCGAAGAGACCAACACACTGATGATCTGGGTGATCTGAACCCACTTTGGAGAGGCGCCCACAAGGAACCCGATTTTGAGATCCTGAGAGATGTCGCCACCCATAGCGATGGCAATGCAGATCATTGCGGCGATCACTAAGGAGGCCCCTATGCCGGCGGCTCCCTTGAGCCCTAGAGCCTGAACCACCAAACAGGTGGTCAACAGCGCGCCAATGGTCATACCAGACAACGGCATAGAACTGGTACCCACGATGCCAACGATTCGTGAAGAGACCGTGACAAAGAAGAAAGAAAAGACAACAGCCAACAGCGCCCCGGTGAATCCCGCTAGGTTAAGATCGCTGTAAAAGCCGATCAGAAGAAAAATAACGAGCCAGCCTCCTATGACGAAAGGCATGGGCAAGTCTTCCGTGGTGCGAGTTTTCACCACCTTTTCGCGACTCGTCATCTCGGTGACGGCCACCTTGATCGATTCGAATATCGTGGGGAGCGCGCTGACCAGGCCCACCAAGCCCCCGAAAGCCACCGCTCCGGCGCCGATGTACCGCAGGTAGTAGTCCCAAATATCGATGGGAGCCATCTGAGAAATTAGGACCGTTCCCGGCGCCAGTGGAGTGGTCAGTCCCGCTCCAAAATAAGCGATGGCCGGGATAATGACGAACCAGCCAAGTACCGCACCGGACACCAGGACACCACAGGTGGGAAGTCCGAGAATAAAACCGACCGCCAGAAGCGATGGCGCAAGTTGAAAACTGGCTTCGGTTCTCAGAAAGGTCACGGGCCAAACCACGATTTCCTTGAACCAACCGAGCCCTTTCATCATAATGTTGTAAAGTGCTGAAACGGCCACCCCGACAAACACACCACGCGCAGCGTGCCCGCCTTTATCTCCTGCCATCAACACCTCAGCGCAGGCAGTGCCTTCAGGGTAAGGTAAACGACCGTGTTCTTTCACGATCAGGTGGCGCCGCATCGGGATCATGAAAAGGATGCCCATCAACCCCCCCATACAGGCGATGAAATAGACTTGAAAGGGGCCAAACGGTAGAGGCATGGTCTGGCCCTCGCTGAGGAGATGCTTCTGCAAAATCAAGAGCGCCGGAATCGTAAACATCGCCCCTGTGGCCAACGACTCTCCCACCGAGGCCATATTCTGGACTAAGTTGTTTTCCAAAACCGAGTCCCGCTTGAGAACTCCGCGCAATACCGACATCGAGATGACGGCCGCCGGAATCGATGCCCCCATGGTCATACCCAACTTCAGAGCGAGGTACGAGTCTGCCAGTCCAAAAAACGCAGCCTGGAGAAGACCCAGCACCAAGACCACCCAAGTGAACTCCGGCATTTTCGAATCATCGGGAACGTAGGGCTCGAAATCGGTGGGCTCGATGGGTTCCGCGGGGGGTGAGGACATCTTGCCAGGTTTGCGGGCTTAGTTTGAAAACCTTCGCGAAGAATACCTTGAAGCCGGGTCCACTACCGTTAGAACCGATAATTCTCCAACAATCAACAGGCAGTCGCCAGAAAGACAGCCAATCAGTCTCTATGGTCATTTGTGGGCAAGTGCTTCGGAAGCGTTTTCTGTGAGTTCGGGACAGGTTTCTTCTCAAAACGAAGTTGAGAAAGTCTGGAGCCCAGGGGATGTCCTTTTCGGTCGTTACGACATGGTCCAGCAGATCGGACTCGGCGGGATGGGCGCGGTGTGGAAGGTCCATCATCGTGAATGGGGGCGTGACCTCGCTCTCAAGATGCCTCTGCGCGCGCTCCTTCAACATCCAGCCCTACGAGAGCGTTTCATTCGTGAAGCCGAGACCTGGGTAGGTTTGGGCGTGCACCCCAACATCGTACAGTGCTGGTACGTCCTCAACATTGACGAGGTCCCCTGTCTCTTTTTGGATTTTCTGACCGGAGGCTCGCTCAAAGACCGGGCTCAAAAAGGTCTGATCGGGCCCGGGCGCTGGGTCGAAATTATCGAAGCCGCCATCCAGATCGCACAGGGCTTGGAACACTCCCACAGCCGGGGCGTGATTCACCGAGACGTGAAGCCGGAGAACCTCCTTTTTAGCGAGGACGGTCGGGCCTGCGTGACGGACTTTGGACTCGTCAAAACCGCCAAGCCTGAATCGGTAGTGGAAGAAACCGGACTGACAGCGTTGCAGAGTTCCGACCCCAGCGTGTCCGGGTTCGGAGCCTACTTGGGAACGCCCCAGTACGGCGCTCCCGAACAGTGGGGAGCGGCCGAACGAGTGGGCCCGGCCGCGGACATCTACGCCTTCGGTGTCACGATTTACGAACTGTGTTGTGGCCGACGACCTTTCGACGACGACAAAACCAGCGTTCATTTTGGAACCTTGATTGACGCCCACCTCAAGACGCCCCCACCAGACCCTCGAGAATTTTTCCCCGAGGTCCCGGAAACCCTAGCCCACTTTTGTCTGTCTTGCTTAGAAAAGGAGCCTACTCAGCGACCTCCGTCGATGAACCTCATTGCCCAATTTTTGGCCGACCTCCAAGGGCGCCTGACCGGTGCCAGCTACAGAATCGAGCCGGTTCTACCAAAAGCGGAGAATCCCGGCATTCTCAACAACAGCGCGGTTTCACTTCATTACTTGGGCAAGAACGACGAGGCTCGCCGGATCTGGCGACGGGCCCTTCGCCAAGAATCGGCCCATCCGGAGTGCCTCTACAACTTGGCCCAGGTGGAATACCAAGAGGGTACCATTGGCTCCCAAGAGGTGCTTCGTCGCTTGCAACAAGCGAAAGCCAACTATCCTTTGGGACTGTTCTGCATCGAACAGGGCTTGGCCAATGAAGCCGTTACCATTCTGAGCGAGATCCAGACCGAAGATCCGGTCAAGAAAGGGCTCCTGCAACGCGCTCTGGGCGACGCATCCATGTATGCCCTGCAGTATTTCGCCGCCGAGAAAGCCTACCTCGCCGCTCTCAAGGTCATGCCTAAAGATGACGATTCCCTGCTGCGAAAACAAGCCGCTGCGACAGGACGATGCCAAGTCGGTGACGAGATTCTTTTCCCCTCGTTTGAGCCCCGTTTTCAGTTCGCCAGCGGCGAGTCGGAGATCCGCTTCCTGGTCAACCAAGACAGCTCCCTACTTCTCGGTGTTACGAATTCCGAGTTTCTTCTTTTTAACACTGCGACAAGGCAGAGCACAGCCCGTGTGCCGCGCCTGGCCGATGCCCGCCCTGTCGATCGCGCCTGGATCCACTCCGAACGCGTCGTTCTTCAGGAACAGGGCGCTTTCCAGTTGCGCTTGCTTCCGGACTTGCGACTGGTGGGTCGAATGGGGGGGCGAATCCTCGCGGTGGCCCCTGACCTGAGTCGATTGGTTGTCCTCAACAAAGACGGTCCCTCGCTCTTTAGCGTCGCGGACAATTCCTTCTTGCCTATCGGCGATGCGGCTCCAGACCCCAAAGGGTCGAGACTTTTGGCAGCCTTCGATGCAAGCGGCTCTCTCCTGTCAATGCTGTTACCTTCCGGGGAACTGGCGCATCTCAACGCGCAACTTCAAGCCGTCCCAGCGGCCTGGCCCTCTCCTTTTGGTCAGCCCGAAGATCCTACAGCCTTGGCCCTGTCTCGTAGCGGGGTGGTATACATCGGATACGCAAACGGAGAGGTCCACGGATACAGCACAGCGAGCAAGGTCCAAACGTTTGCCACCCAGCTTCCCGGCCCCATTCACTCTCTCGAACTCCACGGCGGCGACCGAACCCTCATCGCCAGCCTCGGTAACTATTTCTTTGTCCTCGACGACTCGGGCAGCATCCTTTGGCAAGGCCGCGGTCCCTTGATGCCAGAGCCGGGCAGCGACCGCCTGTTGGCCTTCTCCAAGAGCGTCCTGCACCTTTATCAGTGCCACCCTTTTCGCTCCCTGCGGCACTGGTCGTCCACCGTAGAGAAGCCTCTGGGCTTGGAGATAGGTCTGAACGGTGCCTTAGCCGTGAGTTGGACCGAAGCGGGGACCGTGCAGATCTGGGAAGTGGACGAAAACCATCGAGTGTATGAGCGCTCGCTTCTCATGACACCCGGAGAGAGCTATGACGATCTTGTTCGCGGAGCCCAAGAGTTTCCCAAAGCGATGGCCCAAGCGGTGACCGCTTTGAACAACGGCCAACTCCTGGAAGGCTATCGCCAGCTGTTAAAAGCCCGCGCTATCAGCGGATACGGCCAGACTCCGGCGGCGCTCGATCTGAACTGGACGCTACTGGAGCATATGGGCCGCGACCAACTCGACGCAATCTGGGACCGTCAAAGTCAAGGCGGAAACGAAAACCCCGGCCCGGTCGACATCGCTCCGAGTGGCGACTTGGTCCTGTACACCTTCGGCCCCAAAATCTCACTGATTCTCGATCGTGCGAAGGAGACGAAAACAGTCTGGGAACAGACCCTAGAAGAGCGGATCCTGGCAGCAAGGTTCCAGCGGACCTCATCTGGGGAGGCCCCGATCCTTTTCCTCAATGAAGCCGGCAACGGCGGTCACCTCAGCGCCTCCGACGGCCAAGTCTCCAGTGAGTTCGCGCTGGGTGTCGGGCGCCTGAAGACCGTAACCTTAACGGACCAAGCAGCTCTCTTCACCACCACAGACTCCCGTGTCGGCTCCTTCGATTTCCACTCCGGCAGGGTCACTTCTATCTCCTCACCTTTTGCCGAACCTGTCAAAAATGTCTTCCCGTGGCACTCCTCTCAAGCGATCGTGGTGACGGAAGGCGGATGCGGAATCGCGAGTCTGGGTAAAAAACCGAGTTCGACGCTGAACGAATTTTCTTCGAAAGGTTACCAACCGGGGTCGCCAGTCACCTTCGCTTCTCTCGACGCTCAGCACCGTGTTCTGGTCTTAGGCCTGAAGGACGGCACTCTGGCCATTACTGACGCCAACAACGGTCGACTGCTCTACGCCATCGCCAAGGTCTCAAGCGCGGTCACGGGTTTCGTGCTGGTTTCGCACCTTTCGGTCGGAATCGTCGCTACCAAACGAGGTCACCTCTATTTTTGGGACATGCTGGCTGACAAAGCCCTGCAGGGCATTCTGGCTCATCGCGGCGGCATCACCGACTTGCGAGTCGATCCGACGGGAAGATATCTGGTGACCGCTGGACGCGACAATCAAGTCCGAATCTGGGAAACGTCGTGGACGGTCTCGCTCTCCTTAGAGAGGAAGCCTGAGCTCGACTGGCTTCCTAAGGAGTCGGCGATGAGTAAACTGACGGGATTCTTTCGTCGGTGATGAGTAAGAGCATGGCGAAAACCGTGCGAGTTTTCTTAGCGATCTGGATGCTGCTCGACGCTGCGGCCTTGGCGGACCCTACGCTTTCCGTCACCGGCAACACCTACCAAGGTTCAGCCCTCTTTGTGAGGGTGCAGGATGTCCAAGGCGACACTGCGCCGACGGCGGTCTGGGAGGGGAAGACGTGGAATTTGGTGGGATCCGCCCAAGGTGGTTGGGAGACTGTCTTACCCGTGGGGATCGACACCCTCGGCCAGCAGAGCTTAAAAGTCAGCCTCGCCGACGGCACTGTATGGCAACGCGCCCTCACGGTCGCGCCTAGAAACTATGGCCGTCAGTCGATCAGCTTAAGTGCGAGCACGCTGGCTTCCTATGACGACCCGCAGAACAAAGCCGACGACGAAGCGATCCTCAAGGCACTCTTGGCCGATTCCCGGCCCCGTCAATTCCAGGGAAACTTTATCTATCCGGTCGATGCTCCTCAAAGCACCGGATTTGGACTGAAGCGAACCTACAACGGCTGGAAAAAAAGCTGGCACAAAGGGCTCGACCTAGCCGGCTGGGAGGGTGAGACCGTTGTGGCCCCAGCAGATGGCGTGGTCATCCATACGGCCCGCGGCATCGTCAACGGAAACACCATCGTCGTATCCCACGGAGACGGAGTGGGCACTAGCTACTTTCATCTTTCCCGAATCTCGGTCCAGGTTGGAGACCAAGTCAGCCAAGGCGATCCGATTGGCGCTGTAGGGGGTACCGGAGGCTTCGCCCCCCATCTGCATTGGGAGGTTCGCGTGCACGGAGTGCCGGTTCACCCCAAGGCCTTCTTTCAGCTTCCAGCGAGTTGGAAGTAGACGTTTCTACCTAACGAAGTTCACTAGCCCCAGTCACCTCACTCCAAAGGCAGATCAGATCGAACGGCCCAGCGCAACTTGGCGCACGTGGCTCTTGGGTTAGCGCGACACTCTTCGGCGGAGGGACGAATAGGGGCGTCGGAAATCTTCGCATAGGTTCCCAGTTGTGCACCGTACGCGAAAGCCTTCTTCACGCGCCGATCTTCCCCGGAGTGAAACGACAAGATGGCGACTCGTCCTCCTGGGTTCAGACAGTGAGGCAAAATCTGAAGAAAGCGGTCAAGTACGCTGAACTCTTCATTCACAGCGATGCGAAGAGCCATGAATGTTCGTTGAACGGATTTTCTGGCCGCCGACTCCAGGGGCTTGGGCCGCGCCTTCTTCAAAGCGTCAACGATGACCGCGGCAAGCGCCGTGGTGGTCTCTATAGGACTCTGATGACCCTTGATGGCTTGGGCAATTTCTTTGGCAAAAGGCTCATCAGCGTTCTCGGCCAAAATTCTCTGCAGCTCAGGGGTCGACAACTTTTTGAGCAGATCGGCGGCCGTTGCACCACGATTGGGGTTAAGGCGCAGATCCAAGGGGCCGTCAGCTTTAAAGGTAAATCCCCGCTCCGGATTATCGATCTGCATAGACGAAACTCCGAGATCTGCAAGGATACCGTCAAAACCGCCTCCCGCTTCATAAAGCAGACTTCTGACACCGGAAAAATTCATCTGCCGGACGATGAGCGCGTCTTCTTCAAAGCCCAGAGCGCGTAGCCGCGCTTCTGTTTTAGGAAGCTCAATAGGGTCGACGTCCACCGCGAACAGGCGGCCCTCAGGAGTCACCTGGGCGAGGAGTTCCTGAGAATGCCCTCCGTATCCCAGCGTGGCGTCGAGAGCGACTTCACCGGACTTCAAGCTAAGAACATCGAGAATTTCCGCTACACAGATCGGGCGATGAGTACCGGCGGGCGTTTGGCCCTTGGCGATGATATGCTCGACTTCTGCGGCGTACTTTTCTGGATTCTGCTCTTTGTAACGCTCCTCGAAACGGCGCGGATTACGGCCTTTATACCGAGGACGGCGTTTGTGGGCGGTCTTTTCTTCACTCATCTAAAGTTGCGTTCCGCACTTCTGTCTGAAGATGATGTTTTGGGTTCCCGTCCTCGCCAGAAGCGCCGAACTAGGTACACGAATGTACATCATTGAGGGGCGCCAGCGCGAGAGTCGTGGACACAGTGTCGCGAGAAGTGAGAAATGCAACACTAGGGCTGGCCTACTTGCGGCCTCTCTACTCCACGAGTCCCAGTCGCATGCCCTGTAGCGCCGCCTGGGTTTTATCTCGCACGCCCAATTTGCCCATGAGAGACTGCATATCAGTTTTCACGATCTCCTCCGAGAGCGAGAGGTCCTTACAGATGCGCCGAGTTGTTTTCCCCTGAGCCATACCGCGCAGCACATCGATCTCCCGATTGGTCAGATCCACGACAGACGGAAGCCCACCCTTCTCGGCGCCTGGTCCCAAGCCGGTAGCCGCCCTTGCGATGGCTCCGAACGCCTTCTCCACGAGGACAGCCGACAGCATGACGCCTTCTTGAGTCGCTCCGTGAACAGCGTGCTGAACCAGAAGTCGAGAGGAATCTTTGGTCAAGAAACCTGAAGCGCCGTACTTCAACGCTTCCACGAGGTAAAGGTCGGAATCGGACGCAGTGATCAAGACGACTCGAAGGTCGGGAAGTTGCTCTTTGAGTTGGCGCATCACTTCCAGTCCGTTGATCCCTGGAAGCATGATGTCCATCAGCGCCACATCGGGTTTCTCTGCGAGGATCAGTTCCATCCCCGCCGTCCCGGAGTCGGAGACACCGACCACCTCGATACCGTCCATGCTCTCTAGCATAGCTTTAAAACCTTGGAGAATTACAGGATGGTCGTCTACGAGGGCAACTCGGATGTTTTTCATCTTGAATTCTACCTCGTTCATGCTAACACTCCTGTTCCAACCTCAACCCGCCTCTCCGTCTTGCAACCGCCGCGCACCTCGGGAGCGTCCCGCGGTCGACTTGCGGGGCGCCGTGCGGCCTCTGGCCGCGCTGCCGTATCACTTCTCAAGCGCCTCGCAACCCGCGGAGATCCCAAGCCTGACACGATCGATCGATCCACTCTAGCCTGGGATCTGCCACGTAGACGCCCAAGTCGGCTCTGGGCTGGCCTCCCCAATGTTTATAGCGCGGTCACATTCTATCCATTTCTAAGTTACAACCTCGCAAAACGCTGGCAAACTTTAGTTGGAAGAATAGGAGTATGTTCAGCAAGCCGTTTCATCAAGTATTAAAATCCACAAGAGTTAAAACGGGAATGACTCAAGTCTCATTTGCTCGCGCCTTGGGAATAGCACCTCAAAGAGTCACTTAGAGCAGGGGA
>JBBKWP010000198.1:0-10572 GCA_037968995.1 Candidatus Xenobia bacterium | reverse complement strand
CATCATCGTTTGCTTTTTTGTCAGACTTGAACAGCCCCACCAGAATCAAGCCGATAGGGACACCCCAGTATCCGATCACGAAACCGATGGCCCCCGGCCCGTCGCCTATGTCCGGTGGGTTCCGGACGGATTGCAATCCGTTGGAGATCAAAAACACAACACCCAGACTAATGAAACAACCCCTATTCATCATTCAAGGTTCTACGGATTTCAAAATGTCCCTAGCTGCTGTCCCTAAAAATCCCACAGTCAAACGTAATCCCCAGAGAAGACTTCGAGTCCGGGCCCTCTAAAATAGCCCTATGGCAAAACCCAAGGAACCCTTTCCCCAGACCCCCGACGGCCGCTATTTCGTCGTCAAACGAAAGCTCTGGCGATGCACCAATCCCCATCTTTTGCCGGAGGTGAAGACCCAACTCGTCTCACAACTCATGACCGCGCGACGCGCCGTCAAGACAGCCCTCACAAAGGAAGACCCCTCTCCACTTAGGTCATCCAACCAAGCCTCAAAGCGCTCGCGGTGGACTCAATCCCAAACGTCTCGATTGCCCGTAAAGGTCGGGGGGAAATCTCCAGATGGCGTGAGGCCTAAATCGGTAGGATCGATCGGCTGGTAAGCTGGGACCACCAGAGTGAATCCGTCCTCCTCAGGAATGACCTGAGGCTTCTTAGCAAGGGGAGAGACTTTGAGAGTCATAAACGCTTTACCGTGTCGGGGAGACCCCATTGCCATACGCCGAAAACCCAGTTCAAGATTGCGGAGAAGAATAGGAAGAGCGGCGCCGTCTTCGGCCTCTATCTCCAGGCGCAAGGAGATATGCTTCTTCCATCTCTCAAGCCTCGCCGTCTGAGACTCCGACTCTTTTCCAAGATATAAGTCCAACTTCAGAGCCATGCTCGAGACCACTCGGCTTGAGCGACTTAAAACGGTGGAAAGATGGGGTGGGTCCACCGGCGCGCTGAGCGGGGGGGTATTATGCAGCACCTTCCAAAGCGAGTCCGTCGTCACCACGTCAACCAACCCGCTCGCTAGAAGCGACGACCATGAATCGAAACTCAACTCACGGAGGCGATGACAGTAGAGAGCCAGCGATGACGGCGGGGGTTCCGGAGTCTGATGGACCGCCACCGCCTTCTGACCCGGCCTAACGCGCTGAGATTTGGGTTTGTCCTGGAACCAGCCCACCACAGAGTGGATCAGCATCATAACCAGCAGTAAGCCGCCCAGTTTACTGCAGCCTGACACCGAGCATGAGCCCGAACTGCGCGACATTTGAGGCGTCTGTCGGGCACCTCGCACGTTCACCTCGAGGTGCTGCGCCACGAAACGTGCCCGCTCGTGCACCAGACCGTGATCCAAATGAGCACGCTTTAGGATCCGGAGGCGTCGGCCGTTCTTCATGAGTAGAAAAAGGCCGTACCGGTACTGGTCTACATAGGTCTCATCGCTGTACCGATGATCCTTAATTCGGGTCCGGCTGTGGTCGATCTCAAGGCATTCGACGTCGGAAAACTCACCCACCTTCCGAGATGTGCGCCACTGGAAGACCCGCCGATAGAGAGTTATGGTCCGCTCGTCGAGGTGTAACTTGTAATGAACATCGACCAAGGAGCGTAGGAAAACTCCTATCGGCGTCAATACGATCCCGCTGAAGAGCAGACTCCACGCCCTGGCCTCCCCCCCTTGCACCACCTCGAATGCGGCGAGAACCAGATAGCCTCCGGAGCACAGCAGCAGTAGGCACCCCGCGATCAGCGGGAGGTTGAAAAGCTGCTCCAACGGTGTCTCTGGATCCAGCAGCACCTCACCGGTAAAGTCTCCGTAGCCGATCGCCCGCCGTATGGTCGCTTCTTCATCTTTTCCCAAGGTAAAAGGCCTCCTCGACTCATTCTCATCCAAATCGGCGGGAAACGTAAGGGTCGAATGACCCTGACTCTTCGCCGACGAAGAGACCGAACCAAACTCTACAGGATCGAACTGGGAATCACAAACGGCACTACAGTGATTTCAGGGTCCTTTCATTTAACGAATCTATGATGCTCTTATGTTCGGCACCCCCAACGCTGCAAAGCAAAGCACCGCCCTGACTTGGAAGCGTCGACTCGCGACGGACGAACAGTTCAACGATCTCAAGAAACTGCGTGAAGACAACGCTTATGAGGGCTTCAAGGCCCTCGTCACCGACGAACGCCTCCCCGGCGACAACCTCAAGGACCGTGTCGACTTCATCTTAGACGTTACTTCGGACAACAAGGTCGCCCCCACTCATTTTGCCAAGGAAGTCAGCTTCTCCGACCAGGGACTCCACGACGACTTGCGAGACAGCCCCATCTGGGGGACCGAATACAGCAATCAGATCGGCCACTTCCTCACCGCCGTCGATATGGCTCAGCGAACTCAGAACCGCAAAGGTCTTTACGCCGCGCTCTCCATCGGTCACGAACTCACCGGCGATCTCGTCAAAGGGGGCGGCTACCGCACTCTCAACGGTCTCTTACGACAGTCCTTGAACGTCGCCAATCAACTCATCCACGGACTCGCCCCGTTGTCTCTGCGAGCCTTCGACCAGGGCGTGGAAGCCGCCATAAAGGGCAATCGGGAGGGCGTCAATGAAGCCGCCGCTCGGCTCATGGGCGGTACCGAGGATGGTCAATTAGAAAAGTCCCGTTCCGGTAACAGCCAAGCCGACGTAAGGCTCACCATGTACGGATGGGCCTGGGGTGAAATGATCGCCGGCGGCAAACAGACCACCATAGAAGACGGTGTCGCTTATCTCGAGCACAACCTAGCCGCCAAGTCCCCCTCAAATTTGCTTGTCGTCGCCTAGGCCATCGTCTTAATCCAAGGGCGCCAGGGCATCCAACTGGAACACCCCAGCCTGAAAAAAGCTCGCCCACATCTCACCGTCCGTGGTCGTTCCCACAAAAGACGTCACCCGACCGTTCAGCACCCGAAAAGCCTCCCGCAACTCCACGCCATAGGGCGGCGGTAGCGTCAGCCTCGAACGAACTTGCTCGAACAGACCCTCAAACATTTTCGCGTCGAGACGTTCGGCCACAGCCTGATAGGCAAGCCCCTCAAAAGCCAGAGTGTTTTGATGCGAATCCTCTAAAAAGCGCCACAGCGTAGCCAACCAGAAGGCAGCCAAAGCGCCCTCGCGGGACCAAGCCGCCTTCGGAACAAACTCCACCACCAGGTCCTCTCCCGCCGGTCGACGCACCGCCCGAAGATTCTCAGTACCCTCGGGGTCGAAGAGACCCAAATTGTATAGCAGATCCTCATCTCGCACCCAACCAGCTTTTTTACCCACCGCCCGAAGCCCTTTCTTCCAACCCACAAACAAGACAGAACTTTTCTCCTGATCTTTCGTTCAAAGAAAAATGAAACTCACCATAGTTCTGATATTTTTGACTTTGATCGGCTCTGTTCAAGCGGCCGAGGTTCAAGAGATCGCCATCGGCCGTTCTCGGATCAAGCTCATCGTCGACGCCGACACACATCTTGAGGTGCAAGAGATCGCCCGATGGGTCACCGAGTCCGGAGAGGCCACGGCGGACTATTTCGGGGAGTTTCCCGTTCCCAGCCTAAAGCTCCATCTCTCGTTCGCACCGGGCGACGGCATCCAAGGGAAAACCTATGGCTATTCGAGGCCCGCCATCACTTTGAAGATAGGCCGTGACGTGGACATGCAGCGTTTGAAACAGCACTGGATTCTGGTCCACGAGATGGCTCATCTGGCCTTTCCCAATGTCGACGGACACCGCTGGCTTGAAGAGGGCATGGCCACCTATTTAGAGCCCATCATTCGGTTGCGGGCGGGGATGCTGAGTGAGACCAAATTTTGGCGGGACTTGGCGAGGGGCTTGCCCCAGGGGCAGGCCAGTTCGTCCGACCGAGGCCTCGCTTACGACAGCAGTTGGGGCCGAACCTACTGGGGCGGCGCGCTTTTCTGGTTCCTTGTGGACCTTGATCTCAGAAATCAGTCGGGCAATCAGGTTGGCGTGCGAAAAGTATTTCGAAGCATCCTGGCCAGGGGTGGGAATATACAAACAGCTTGGAGCCTCGATGATGTCATCCGACTCGGCGACGCCGGCACGGGGCACCACAGTCTTAAGACGCAAGCGGACTTGCTCGTTTACAAAGGCGGTCGGGTTGATCTCACTTCCTTATGGCAGCGACTGGGCCTTGAAATGGCGGGTCGAACGCCACGCTATTTTGAAAGCGAGTGGAGCGATATCCGCGACGGCATTTCGAAAGCCTCATGAATCGAGAGCCTCAAGGATTCTGGAACCCACCCATTTGGGTGCGCCGCCACACAAAATAGAAAGAGGCCCTCTAGCGAGAGCCTCCCTCATTTCTTTCTATGCGTGTGCCCGTTCTAGGGTGAGAGCACCAGTCGGGCTTCTCGAGAAACCCCAGCAAAACTCGCGGTGATAATGACCGTGGTCTTCGCCGTAGGCCGGGTGGCCGTGACCAATCCTTGCGAACTGACGGTCACGCGCGAATCCGACGAGCGCCAGGTGACCGTCGCGTTCGCATCAGAAATCGCTCCGTTGGCTCGAACGGTACGAGCATCGAAAGCCTTCTCGAACTTACCGCCCGCTGCAGTGTAGCCATCCGACGGCACCACATATCGCAACGGTGAGAGCAGAATCTCGGTGACCGGCGGGAGGGTAATGTTGGTGGCCGGCGCCGCGAACGTACCCTCCACATCATTGTATACAGCCGACACCGTCATCGCAGGAGACGTCGCGGCCCTATAGGTGATCACCCCGTCACTTTCCGGGACGTTAGAGATCCGCGCCGTACTGTGAGTGATGGGAGCCCCAGTGGCGCTGCTCAGCGACCATCTCACCACATCGGTCACATCGCGCTCGGACCCATCGGAGAGACGGGCCATCGCTATGTAGGAAGCCGTGAAGCCAGAGCGAGCCCTCTCCCTGACAGTGATGCTAGTGATATGAGGCAGATCCCTGATCAGGTAGAACGCCACCGGTCCGACAGGGTCGCCCAGACCCCTCGTTCTCAAATCCAAATTGGCGAGGGTCTCGGTGCTTCTGCGGAAGTTGGAAACGTGGATGAAGGTGGCTCGCATCCCAGTGTTGTTAATAAAAGGGGAACCCACCAGAACCTTCCAGGAAAACGGTCCGATGCGCCAGTCTCCGACCATATTCGAGCCGTTGATAGGAAGGAAACCCTCTCTCAACATCCCGAGTTCCGTGTGTTGGTCGATCCCGGTCCCTCCGGTTGCCGAGACCAAAGTGTCCATCTCATCCGCGCTGGGGATTCTCCAAGAACCTGGAGGCGAGCTATCGACAGTGTAACGTTGTACGAAAGCGGTCACGATGCGGGGGTCGGAAAGGACCACCGGCTTACGAGTCCACAACCGGTTGTTCTGCCTATCGAGCAGCAACTTTTCTTCGTCAAAGGCCAGCGGATACTGCTGTCTTTGCTCCTTGGCGTTGTCAAAGTAGTCATCGACTGCAAGTTCAGCGTCCAACAGCAGCGATGGGGTAGCAAAGTGGTAAGCTTCCACCAGAAGATTCAAGACAAGCTGCTGGAAGCCCAGAGAACGTCTGAGATGATAAGTCGCCTTCTCTTTCTGCGGCGCGCCGTACAGACGAGGCACCACAGCGTTGAGATAAAGACCGATCAAACCCTCTCCGCCTCGGGGGCCGCCCTCTGGCAACTCCAAAGTGTTGATGAGCGTCAGGGCACTTGAGTAGCGGTCTCTCACGCGAGACATCAACTCTCCCACTTGAGCCTGATTAGGGGGAGCGCCGTTGTTTGGGTCGGCGTATTCCGTCAAGATCCTGTTATCGCTAGCAGACGAGGCTCGCAGTGGGGCCACCGTCGCATCTTTGATAGCGTAGGTGATGATGTTGGTTTGCTGGTCGATCCTCTGACTCAGACGATTGATATCCTCGCGCAGCGAATTGAGGGAATCCAGCACATCTTGGATCGAGGGGCCGGAGTCACCAATTCCGATCAGGCCCTCCAAAAAGCCGATGATTCGGTTCTCCACCTGCCCCGCCTGGTTCTCCGCATATTTCAAAACAGAGTCCGCAAGTCTCCGCGCGATCAGGTCGAAAACCCCGGGAAGAGCGACATTGGCCTGCAGCAGGCGCCCACCGGAGTGGGAAGGTCCGGAAACCTCTGCCACCATCTTTTGTAGAAGAGCGTCGATACCGCCGGACGCCCGAGCCTCCGCGAAGAAAAGGTCGCTGTGGAATTCGGTGTCGTCGAAGAAATGCTCGGGATCAGTGTCGGCGTCAAGTCTCAGGTAGTCGAACACTTTCAGGGCCGCTTGTTCAAAGGTGAGCTCAGGATGAGCGCGATGATAAAGCGCGATCAGCGAGGAAACCGCGTCCACGCCAACCAGATCTCCCTCCTGGGGAGCAGGCACTTCCGCGAAAAAACTCGCCGCTCCGTCTCCCGCGTTAAGGTCGTCGCCGTCGTCGACAACGAAAGTCACCAGCAAGGGCGCCCCCGTCATTTGAGCGTTCACTTGGTCGGCCGGCAAAAGAACACCGGGCGGAAGGCTCAGAGTAGCCAAACCCGCCACGGCAGGCCCCTGGGCAACAACCTGTCCGCCCGCATCGGCAACAGTGACGTGCCCCTGGACTGTGGGACCTTGAACCAGAAAATTCGGCGCCCTCAACGACGCGTTCTGATCCGTTATGGGAGTTGCGCCGGAGTAATTTGGAGAAGACGATCCGCAACCGGCGATCAGCACCAGGATAATGACCGCTCGAGTGAAGTTTGTTAGCATAGAGCCTGCTTTCTATAGGAAAGAAAGAATATTCTGTGAGAAGAATTTCGTTCCTTTTTCCCTGAACGCGAATCGGCTCAAAAAAGTTCCATCGAAGACCCAATATCCCTAGTCTGAGATGAGCCCGGCGGTCCAGCGGTTGTCCGGCAATGTGGGGGCGACGACAAAAAACTTATTGAGGCGATCGATTTTCGTCGCCTCTCCGCCGTTCAAGTAGCCGCCAATGAAGTGAAGATTTCCGGCTTCGTCGATCGTGAACTTGCCTTGACTAGGTTTCTCAAAGCCGTTGTAGACGTAAGTCCCGTTGGGCTCAATGGTGAAGGAGCCTTTCGGAGAATAGGAGACCCCACCGTTAACAAAAGAACTGGCCGTGCACCCGTATTTACCGTAGACCAGGGGCCAATCAGTCCCCACTTGCTGCGCCACGGCACCACCGTCTTGAGCAACAAAGTGGCGAAGCGGTTGAGACGATGCTCGCTCGCTCTGGGAGAGCGGCACCAAAGCAAAAATAAGCGCCCCGAGCGAAACGGCCAGTGTTCTTCTCATAAGGAAAATTTCTCCCACTTTTCAGCCCCTCCTTCCGAACCCTAGCACCCCTTTTGTTCTCAGGAGGTCGTGGAACTTTTCGTAGCAGGCCCACTCAACCCCCGAGATCCACCGCCGTCGGCGCAACCAGCAAAGAAGAAACGGCTCGGCCAAGACGAAGAGATCCGTATGAAACGATCACTCCTCACCGTCTTAATACTCCTCTGTCATCCCGCCTTTGCCGGCGTCACCGAACGCGTGAAATTCCAACCCGGCGCCTCAGGTGCCACCATCAAGGGAAGCGTCATCCGAGGGGAACGCGATACATATATCTTAGGCGCCGGAGCCGGGCAGTGGATCAAGATCAAGATCTACTCCCTGGAAGACAACGCCGTCTTCGAACTCAAAAACCCCGACGGCAGTTACGAACCCATGCCCGGCGACGGCCAAGACACCAAATTCTACCAAGGTCCCTTGCCCAGCAACGGAGACTATAAAATCATCGTCGGCGGAACCCGTGGAAACGCCAGCTACACCCTTATGGTAGAGATCCGCTAGAGATTCTAGTCAACCTCGCCAACCGGGGAGGTCAAGTGAGAGCCATCCGCTGACGGACCGCTCTAGGCAGGGCTGGGGGTATAGGGTTGATGGAACTGACGATAATTGGAGTGGCCACTCTCGCCCTCGCGACATCTTGGCGCATCGGCTTTCATCGTAAGCAAATGATCAAGGTCGGTCCCTTGATGATGGATGGTCAGTACGCACCTGCCCAAGCCATCCTAAAACGCGCGGTCCTCGTACCACCTCTCGGCTCTGAGGTGAACGATTGGGCCTTGTTGAGAAATCTGCTCGCGTATCTTGAGATCCAGCAAGGCCGTCACGAAGAGGCCCAGCGACTCGTGGACTCGATCTTAAATCGCAAGGGCACCCTCCTTCCCGCCATTCGGAACTTGGCTTTCGACCGTATCGCCGAGCTCAGGGCCGCAACCGGATCCCCCCAGGAGTCTAGCTCTTATCGCCAGCAGGCTGAAGTTCACTTGGACACTCTCGACCGAACATCTTTATCCCCGCCTCTGCTGACCAGCTTGGGATACTTTTTGGCAGCTACCGGTCGTTACGACCGGGCCGCGGACTGCATGGAGGAGGTCGTGCGCAAAGACTGGTCTGTGCCGGCGGTCTACATGAGTTGGACCGTCACATCGCGATCCGAACTGCCCCAAGAACTGAAACTCGTCCGTTGCCGGCGTGCCCTAAAACATGCGCTGCATTCAGACGTTTGGAAGCCCCTGCTGCTCGTCTCCCTCAACGAAGCGCTAGAGCACGGCAACAACGAAGAAGCCCTCGAGATCTGCCTTTCCTTGGCCGAGATTCCCGATAGCGACGTCAGAAAATACGCTCTTGTGTCCAAGGCCGATGTCGAATGGAAGCTCCAACGTTTCGATGAGTCGGCAAGGACCGGCGAACAACTCGAATCGCTTCTCGATCCTGCCGTGCCGGGGGATCTAGTGATCCTTGCTCTCCAAGCGTTTAAAAAAACCGACCATCAAAAGTGCCGAACACTTCTTGAACAAGCTGAGGGACAGACGGCGTTGGATCCGTTTAGAGTCCTCAACGCTCTTCGCTTAGGCGAAGCCCTGAAGGCGTTACAGATGGCAGAAACCGGACTAGCCGCTGACGAGACGGGGACGACCTTCCTGACGGGTGCCGCACTCTCGGCTCTCACTTGTCTGCGCGTCGACAAGGTCAAGAACTACCTGGCCCGCTTGGAGTTCACCGACCCCGAGGCCTCGGCATCTCTAATGGCTCAACTTGCCTGCATTTATGAGGGCAACCCGTCACTGGCCCAGAAGTATGACCAGGACAACTCCTCGGACACCCTCGCGCTCTACCGCGGTCAGTTCGAGACCGCTTTCTCACTCTCCGAGCGACTACTCCGAAGCGTGTACCTACCCGGTCCGGGGCTAGAAGCTCAGATCCTTCATCAAAAAGGTTGTCTTCTGCTCTGGGAAAAACGATGGGACGAGGCCCTCCGCCTTTTTCAAAAAAGCGCACCCCTGCTGGTGGGCGCGCCCCTCCAGCAGGCTTACTCAGAACTTTACCAACTGCTCTGTCGTGCGGGATTGAGCGAGGATGTGGAAAGTGAAGTCCTTCCTCTTCAACATCGACTCGAGAAAGATTTCTCAGGCCATCCTAGGTTTCAGGCCGACCTGCGCTTCGCCGTACTTGATATTCTCTCGGAGATGAAAAACTATCCTGAACTGTTACCACGTATCGACGGGTTCATTGAAGCTGAACCCCGAGCGTTTTATCGTGCCGGACTTCTCCTCCTTAAGGCCGAGGCCTCAACAGCCACCGGCTCAGCAGAGGGGGCTCGTGAGACCTTACAGCTTGTCCGTCGCACCGCACCCGAGAGTTTTCTCGACCAGCGAGCGAAACACATGCTAGACGATGACCCGCACTAGTTCACGTGCTCTCTTTCTTGGTCAGAGCAGGAAAACAGCCAAAGGCCGGCAGGCCCTGTTACTAACGAAAGCGATATATTAATAAGGGAACACCAGCGTTCGAGAGCAGAAAAGGACCCAATGGCCACATTTATGAAACCCATCAGCAGATGAACATCGAATTCGTCAAAGGCGACTTGCTCGAACAACCCGTGGAGGTGATCGTCAACGCCTGGAATCGCAACATCATACCGTGGTGGCTCCTCTTACCCCAAGGCGTTTCCGGTGCCATCAAAAAAAAAGGCGGTTATGAACCCTTTAAAGAGGTCGCTCGGTGTGGACCCATACCCCTGGGAGGAGCCGTCTTAACAAAGGCCGGCAAGCTCCCCTACAAAGGCATCATCCACGTCGCCGGCATCAACATGCTCTGGAGAGCCTCCGTCTACTCCATTCAAAATTCGGTCATAAACGCTATGGAGATCGTGACTCGCGAGCAGTTTAGCTCCGTGGCTTTTCCCCTGATAGGTAGCCACACTGGCGGATTCTCAGTAGAGCGTTCCAAGTCACTCATCGCAGAAGAGCTCGAAAAAATGACCGAGGACATTCACGTCCTCATCGTTGAGTATGATGGTTAGAAAACCGCCGGGAGCTCGGTAGACAATGAGCTAAGAAATCGTCGTGCCTTCTGGGAGAAATCGTCCCAAGGGGGATATGCTGGCCGGGTCGGTGAGGACCGTGAGAGTTCCATTGGCCCCGACGTGAACCTCGACTTTCCCGGAATCCCCGCGGGCCCCGTAAACTTTTCCGTCTTCAGTCTCCGACTTGTATTCAAG
>JBBKWP010000197.1:0-43063 GCA_037968995.1 Candidatus Xenobia bacterium | reverse complement strand
TGGGATCCTAGGTGGAGAGAGCGCGATCTGAGCGGTCTGTGGGGTCTCGCAGACCTTTCCGTGGGAGCGCGAGCCGACATTGAGTCTCGCTCGGCCGCCTGGAGCGAACTGCGTCGACTGCGCTTCCAACCCGGTCAACTCTCCGCGGCCGACACAATCGAATATCTCACCGAGTTCCGTCTCGCCGCCAATGTTCTGGGAATGAACGCCTACCTTGAGAACACTTCGGGCCCGTTGGCGAAAGTAGCTCTCTCGCTGGACGAAGAGTTCGCTGGGAACGACCTGGAACGACTCTGGGTGAGTTCGGCAACGGGACGCACTGAGGAAGCCAGAGCCCTACAGTTGAAGGTCCTCAAAGACGCCTCACCAGAGGATAGAGCCCGAGTCGAGGCCTCCCTAGCCAAGCTCCAAGCGGCTCACCCGTCCGTGCCGAAATAGAAGGGGCGGAACCCGATGACCTTGTCGCCCTCAGAGAAGCGAGCCAAAATCTTTTCCGTATCGGCCTCGGGCGTTCGGCTGATTCGGAAGTGACCCGGAGACGGCTGCTCAAATACGAATTTCTCAGACGGCATCTTTTTCATGTTCAACCAGTCAATCTGAAGATCTGGATGGGCATCACGGAGCGCAATGTTCGGGCTGAACGTCAAGTCTAGTGGAACATCCGCGCGGAGACGATACCGCCCCAAGCCGGAAGCGGGATAGTTTTCAACTTTCTCGTCCAATGAAAAGCTGGCGTCGCGAGCGAGGCTGGATTCTAGGCTCTGGTTGGTCTGAGACAAAGCCTCCAATGTGAAATCACCGTGAGAAAGAAAATTCTTTATGTCCTGGTTGGTCACTTCACTTGCAAGCAGGTGCGAAGTGATGGCATTTCCCTGAGCGTGTGATCCGGCAGACAAGCTCACGGTAAGGTCGGTTCGATACTCGCGTATATACGGATCCGAGACCTTATATTTCTCTCCGAAGTGCTGGTCTGGCTCGAGTTGGTGGGCGAAAAAGTCTGCCAGAGCTTCGTGAAGGCGGACCGAGTTCGGGTCATCAAGATGAGCTTCCGTGCACACTTCTGGATAAGCTTGAAAAATCAGAGCGTGGAAAATCTCGTGACGAATGACATCGGCGGATTCCAGACCGCAATTCTCAAGAACATCTTGACGCGGCATCCGAACCACGTCCAACTCATAGTTGTAACCGGTCCGCAATGCTAGACACTGATCTCCGACCTCAAATCTCAAGGGGCGGGTGACCGGTCCGAAATTTTCTGCAAAGTACGAAACCGCAGCTTTGGCCTGCGAAGTCAAACGAACTCGCTCTTCGAGTGATACGTCCGCTCCGGCGGAAATCTCTATGGTCCCAGGCTTGGGTTCTGTTCCGTTTCCCGAAATTTTAGAAACTTCCACGACGTTGCGAGAGCCAGGCCGTAAGGCGGCCTCGATGTTTTGACGCGGAACGAACTCCTCGATGAGTGCGACCGACGGTCCCAGGCTGTCCTCGACGGTAGCGTCCGGACTCGCCACCGGTCGACGCTCGGATTTCTCAGAGTCCTGGACGTGGCGTCCGCGAGTGACAACGGATTTTGAGGGATCAATAATCAACGGCTATTCATTCCTCGCCGAGCCTAAAGTCCCTTCGATCCACGGACTCGCGGTGCGCAGAGAGGTTTATTTCCTGATCAACAAAAACTCTCCAGAAGATGGTTCGTAACACACAAATTCTGGGCTGCTTTCTCTTACTGAGTCTATTCGTTTCGACACAGGCCCAAGAAGTCTGGCTCAGAAACCGCCCCTTCGAGGGAAAAGTGCTGAAGGATTCTGGCCAAATTTGGCTTGAGCTCGAACCCTTCGGAAAGGCTCTCGGATTCGCCTACGATCTCAAAGAGGATGGGGTCTCCATCGACGGCAAACTGGTGCGTTCCATGACCCAGGGCACCAAGGTTTTCGTGCCACTGACTCAGACCGCTGCGGCGTTGGGCGCTGTGGTGAAAGAGAATCCCGATTTGGGAACCGTTGATGTCCATCTCGATGTTAAATCCTCTCAAGGCCTAGGCTTGGATGTCGAATTGGCGACCCTGTCTCAAGATTCCGGATCTATCATCGGTCAAGTCGTCAAGACTGCGGCCTTCGAGTTCACCGTGCCGGAGACCATGCAGATCACACGCGATCCGAGATTGATCAAGAAAACTCTGGACATCGGTGGTTCCAAGAGCGGCTCGGAGAAGATCGACGCCATGATGTATCTTAAAGGCGATTCACGAAACGAGCGAGGCGTGGCGGTCTTCGCATGGGAAGACTTTGACCCGCCAACCAAAGACGAAAAAGCTCTTCTGAGTGTCCAGCGCCAAGTGCTTTTCGACACTTTCTACCGGGTCGGCATAGAGGCCGTAGAAACGGCGCCGTACCTAACCAATAAAGACCAAACCTTCGCTCTTCTGACTGGTCTGACCGCGGTTCCACCACACCACGGAGTCATTATGATGACTCGAGTCGATGTCAAGAAAAAACGGTTGTACAAGGTCACCGTCCTCGGAATCCCGTCAGCCGACGGGCCCGCGGCTGAAGCCTTCACGTCCATGCTCAAAACCGTCAACTCTCGCTAAGCGATTTCGTGGGTGAAGCCTCTCGCCTATCTTGCAGAAGTGGCGGCGATCCAAGCCGATGTGTATAAAGCGAGGGCACCCTTCGAAATCAGTTGGTCTGGGAAGTCGTACTCCCGCGAATGAAGGGGCGGGCAATCCTCACCCGCTCCCAAGGCAAAAAAAGCTCCCGACATCCGCATGAGAAACTCACCAAAATCCTCAGACCACGGGAAAACCGTATCCATGCCCTCCGGAGTGATCCCCAGATGTTGAAAAACCTGGTTTAATACGTGGACTCCATCCGCGGTGTTCACCGTAGCCGGAAACGGATCATGACGCGTGTACTCTATCTGTAAACCGTAAGCGCTTCCGATCAGGCTTGACTTTTCACGCATGGCCTCAACCAAAACGGCCAATTTCCTACTCGTCTCGGCTCTGACCGTAAAGCATAGTTCGGCTTCTCCGGGGGAAATACCGAAGTCTCCGTGACCCATCTGTATCGAGGTCGTCGTAATCAGGCCGGTAGAATTGAGTCCCCCCAACTCCACCGGAAGGGCATAGAAGCAACTCACGATCTGAGCGAGAGCCAGGGCGGGGTTCTTGCCTTTCTGGGGCTCCCCCGCGTGGGAGGTCGCGCCCAAGATCCTGATTCGTAGGCCCTCCGAGGCGGGACAAAAAGAACCTGCCCGGTAACAAACTTGGCCCAGAGGTAGGCCGGGAACGTTGTGCAGACCGAAAGCCCAATGGGCTTCCAATTGTGGGAATCTCGGGTCGGCCAGCATTGCACGCGCACCCGTGCCGGTTTCTTCCGCGGGCTGATAAAGCAGAATAGCTTTACCTGCGGGCAAGGGGAATTTCTCTAGCAACAAACCGACGGCAGACACTGTGGCAGCGTGTCCGTCGTGCCCGCACTTGTGTGCAATCCCTGGTCGCGTGCTGCAGTGAGGTAGTTCGGGCAGGTCATCCATGGGAAGAGCGTCGATCTCGGTGCGCAAAAGCACCGTGTACCCTGGTTTACCAGAGTCGAAGATGACAGCAAGACCGGTTTCGCCCAAGTCCTCTACCACCTCGCTTGGCTTGACTCTAGAAGCGAGCCACTGCTTGATTCTTTCGGCGGAATCTTTTTCTTGTCCTGACAGACAAGGATTGCGATGCAGGTCCCAGCGGAGTTCCAAAAGTTCTGACATATGACCAGTCAGAACCTGTTCCATCTCCTCGACCTTCGGGGGATGTAAGTTCTCTGTTTTCTTTGCTGTTGGTATCACAGTGCCTCCGAGGGAAAGCTTTCCTGTCAGAGAATCGGCTTCCTGTGTAGAATCGTCTCTAACGAAATGAGCGGGCATATTCAGGAGGAAGGGGACGTGGCACCGACTCTAGCCGGTTAAGCTTGCTCGGCTTTGAGTAAGGAGCGAAGGCTCTTTCGCAGCCGCAATTTTTCTAATCGACCTAAGGGTTGGAACCGGATGTGGTGTAACCAGCCCTCTTCCTCGGTGCCTTCCCGCGCATTCACAATGGTTCCCCGGCATTTGACATTACCTAGTCCTAAGGTCAACTCGTTCACCTCAAAAGGCTTCGCGCTTTGCAGTAAACATCCACCCAAGCTGAGGTCTAAAAGAGTGACTTCGATAGTTTCACCATCATCTAGAACGAGGGTCGTCTTTATCTCGATGGAGACCCTTACGAATTTTCTGGGCTCCCGTTCGATGAACCACTCCGCTCCGTGTTCCAAAAGGCTGAGAGCAACCCAACTTTGACTGAGCTCTTCTAGAGGCTGATCGAGCTCAAGTCCAACCCGGATCCTATCCTCCAGTGGACTCGACCACACGATGTAACCGGTGACCGCAGTTTCGCAATCAATGGGCGAAATCGAAAGGCGCTCGCCTTTACCGGGCAACTCTGGAACTTGAAGTTCCAAGCCGCCAAGACTCAGATTGGTGACGGTGATATCCAGAGAGTCTTCGCCCCGAAGGCAAATGGCCTGAATAGTGCAGGTTAAGCGCTGCATCCCGCCCCGCCGTTCTTCAGGACTGGGGCCGGCACTCCAGCGTGCGAAGAATCCTAGGTTGCGATTGCTCCCCAGCTTTTGGTATCGCTCCGCCAACTGAAGGTAAACTTCGGCAGCCCGTTCTTTGTCGGACTTTTTTGGCTTTTTCTTGACGCTTTTGGCCTTCGATTTTGCTTTCTTGGGTTTCGGAGTCGTCGGACTCTTCTGCTGCTCTTCTTCGACCTCTTGTATGGCTGCCGAATCCTTGGCGACCTCTGCATTGACTGCTAAACCTTCTGGCCTATTGTCCTTCCCAACCGCGGGGATCTTCAGTTCCACGACTTTGGGTTCCGTTGTTTCTTGGAGGTTCGTCGGGTCTTGATTGCTTGTCGGCTGTTTTGGCTTCTTGATGTCCGCCACCGCGGGGTCTGCAGGCAGCGCTTCACTGGTCTTGGTGGCCTTGGGCTTTAAGAAGCCTACCGAGTCTAGGTCTTTATGGCTCGACAAAATTTCTGTTTCGGACGCGCTCGGGGTAGTCTCTTCTTTGAGTTCCTCTGACTTGAGTTCCTCTGACCACGATCGCTTTTCGTTTGCCTCGACGTTTTCGACTTCGTCCTTCGCTTCTGCTTCTGCCTCTTCTTCTGGTTCGGGAGGGGCGACCGGAGGCTCAGTCCCTAGAGAAAAGCTCGAATAGTAGGCTGAAGCTGCTGTGGCGCAACCAACCACGACTGCCGCGCCATAAAGCAGAAATCTTCGATGGAGAGATGTAATTCTCATGAGCACGAGCTTTTGCTTCCCCCAATCCAGACGTAAAAACTGGCCCTCGATAATTAAACGTTATACAGCCAGTCCCTGTTTCCAGAAGGTTCGACGCAGATGGAGGACCCGGCAATTGTTAAACTCTCGTCAAACCGCAGGTGGAGAAGCCGAAACAGCCAATTCTTCTCCACAACAAATACTGTTCGTGATGGAGCGAGTGTGGAGATACCGAAGACCGGTATACGCTATCGGCTAGATCTCTCTGGGACCAAAAGTCGCCAGTTGGGCGTGGGCATGACCGTGGACTTGCCTTCTGACGAGCCCCTCGACCTCGTAATGCCTCGGCTTTCTCCAGGTTCGCCTGTCAAGAGTATCGGTCACGACGAACGCATTCAAGATTTTCACGTTCTCGACGCCAAGGGTCAAGAACTACCCTTTGCCAAGCAAGACGATGGAAGTTTTCGCGTAGCTCGCCAAGCCCCAGGCCCAGTGATCGTCCAATACACGGTGGAAGCCAACGAGTTCTCACACGTTCGAAATAGCGTCAACGATGGATTCGGTTACATCAGTGGGGCCGCGGCCATGATGTACGTCAAGGGCCATGAATCGGATATGCCCAGTACTGTAGAACTGACCAATTTGCCGCAGTCCGACTGGAAGTCAATTTCCACCTTGGCCCAAATGAAAGACTACCCGCACGGTTACTGGGCGAATAGTTACCAGGATATCGCTGACTCCAATATCTTTGTGGGCGATCTCAAGACCGCTTCCGCCAAAGTCGGTAACACAAATCTCGTGGTCAACGTTCAAGGTGAGGCTCCCTGGGATGGGCTCAAGGTCAATGGTGCCACGGCCCAAGAAACACTACAAGACCTCACCCAAGCCTATGAAGTCTTTACCAAAAACTTCGGTGAGTTTTCCCTCGAGCGCGTCAAGGATGCCAGCCCAAGGCCGGCAGGGGTTGAGTCCGAGGACAAGTACGTTTTGAACAAACACTATGTCCGGAACGGAAGCGGATATTCTGGTGGATTTGAACATTACCACGGCCATGAGTTGATCCTAGACGAAAAGTCCGGTCCTACCATTTCGTCTAAATTTGAATCAGATGGTCGGGTCTTCGAGCGTGGAATTCTCACCCACGAACTGGTCCACAAAATGCTGGCGAAATATGTGATTCACGCAGGAATTGATTCGGAGGATCTCTCGAAAATTGGCCAGACGGACGGGCTATGGGTGACTGAGGGTGTTACCGACTGGACCGCTTCGGTTCTGGAAAGGCAAGCCGGCCAACTTAGCTTTGATCAGTATGGTCAAGTTCTCGAGGGGTTCTATAATCGCTATCAGCAAAATATGGCCGAGCGTCCTACGAGTCCCACTGAGGACAGTCGCCAAGCGCACCAAGGCAATAGTAACTATTACAATAAAGGAGCCGTAGCTGCCAGTCTGCTAGACCTGGAGATTCGCCACAGCTCCAACAATCAACGCGGCATGTTTGACGTCATTCGCGATCTTAAAGATGAGTTCGGGGGCACCGGTCGAGGACACACTCTCGACGACATGGAAAGACTAACTCTTCAACAAGTCAAGGGAAATCCGGAAGGCGAAGCTCGCATTCAGGACTTTTACGACCGTCATTTGCGCGACCGTCAACCTATGGACATTGACCGCTCATTGTCGTACGTGGGCTTTCAAATGGATACCGTGGGAAAAACCACCCAGCCTTTTCAGGTCAAGGGTCCCGGGGGTCGAGTTTTGAACGTGGAGAGCGACTGGGGATTGTCTACGTCGACGGCTATGAGTGAGTCACCAGTGAAGAAAAAGGCGGTGTTAGCCCCGTTGGGACTTACCGTGACCTCCACGAACGAGGGTTTCGAGTTGACCCGAGTTAAGGAAAACGGTCCTGCCGGACGGGCGGGCTTGTACGAATTTCAGGGCAATACAGCCAAAGATCTGAGTTTTGATGAGAAACGTGGACTGTTTTCTGTGACCGTGTCCGTGCCTGACCCCGCGACAGGGACCTCGTTGGACAAAGTCTTTGACTTTGCGCCGGAAAAACCGGTGGAGTATAAGCTCGTTGCATCGGAAAACGCTACCGGAGCACAACTCGCCCTCCGACAAGCTTGGCAAAAAGGGCTTCTTCTGGGCTAAAGCCCATCCCGGTCCGTCTTGATCTCCACTTCAGCCATTACAGCACAATGGTCTGAGCCCCAATCCATCGCTTGGTGATTTATCACCTTCACTTGTGAGCCTCCGACAAAGATGTAGTCGATACGCCACAGTGGCACTTGAGTTGGAAAGGTGAATCCGAAACCCCTCCCACCTTCCTGGAATGAAGCTTGAGCTTGCCGTAGGGAGAATTCGCTTCAACACTAAGCGACGCTTCGAATGTCATCTTGGAATCAAGGGGGTATCGGCTGCCTATGACCAGTTCGAGGTCGGAGCCTTCGGCTCGATCCTCGCGCCTTTCTTTGACAAAGTGTAAGTGTGCCAGTTTCTCGTAAAACCGCTCCTCCATTTCCGTACCAAGACCCCACCAAGGGTGCCATAGCTCTTGTAAGAACAGAATGTCTGGGTTAGCTCGCAAGATATGATTTGTCAGGTCATCCATGGTTTTGGCCGCGAGTTCGGGTTGAACATCGTGACCAAGCCAGGTCCAACTGTTGGCGTTAAGCGAAAGGATTCGCACGGTCTTTGCGAGTGGAGTGGCTCGCTGGCTAGACCAAGCCGGAACAACCAACGAGCCCATCACGGTGCACAGAGCAGGGCCAACAGACAGTCGACTCTCCTTTTTCGCAGCAAGGCCCAACCGGCAATCATCACCGCCCCTGGCAAAAAGAGTATGTGCGGGAAAAGAAGAACGTAGGCCGTGACCAACGGCAGCGGCTCCCTAAACAAAGGAGGAAGAATTGCCAAAGCTATGATCAAGCCAAGGTAGCCAAGGGTGACGATGCGCAGACGGTCAGCCTTGAGAGGCCCCATATCAGGGCCCAAGCACACTCATCCCAACGGGTCGATGCGAGTTGAGAAAGCTGCTTGGGGTCACATACACACTTTCTGCGCTCTCTACAGAGCCCCTCCGCAGACAGGGGCGAACGGTTTACGGAGCCCTTGCCGAGACAAGTCCGACTGGTTTGACATCAGTGACCCGCTCTCCGAGTGCGGGTCGACCCGCTGTTGGAGTGGGGGTCGCACCTCGAACGACCCGAATCGCGCAGACCCGCTCGCCGAGTGCGGGTCTGCATACTGACGGGATCCCTTTAAGGGCGTTCGCCCGATCTTGTTGCTCAAGGCTTAGTCCTCAATGAGGCCTTGAAGCAAAGGACGAGGCCCCTTTCGAGTCGTACGGATCTCATCAGCTGTGAAATCTTCTAATTCAGCTCTCCATAGGTTGATGAGCGACGCGAGCAACATGGGCACTCTGGAATCAGAGGGCTCTTTCACGATTGCCGGCGATGTGGCCATCGGCAAGCTTGCCGCCTTTCAGTTGCCGAGACAGAGTGCATGGATCCTCAAGATCGTGCAAGCCGCCGTGGTGTGCCGGTCAGACTCTCTTAAGATTTCTCAAAGCAACGACACAACGACCTTTACTTTTGAGCCGAACGAGAGGGTCGACATCGCCACCTTAAAACACGCCCTCCTCTCTCCCCAGGTGAGCGGGACTCCGGAAGTGAGGCATCTGGCTGTCGGCCTGAGGGCCGTGGGCTTTGGAGACCGGCGCGCTTTCACCCTAGCCTTCGACCGAGACGCTGTACGAACTTTTATCGGTTGGAACGGCAGCGTTCTCGTTGAGCGGGCAGAGCCTCTCCCCAAGGAAAGTCGTCACGCGATACATTTAGGGGTCGCTTTTCCGGTTGAGGACCAAGGACGCCGCCTGGCAGGTCTTGCTAAGTCGAAAGGCCGAGCCACCACGGAGTATAGTGAGGTCGTGCAGAACGGCGAGGTCTGTCCCATCCCACTCTACTTTGACGGACTCCGCATCGATAACTTAAGAGCACCGTGTTCAGACAGAATCGATGGGCAATCGGTGACTCTGAGCGTTGGTTGGGCTCCTCATCAACCCCAAGGAGGCCTGATGCTGCTACCACTCGGCCTAGGCGAAAAGACGACCCAATGGAAACCCACCGACAGGTTCACCGATGAGAGAATTTTCCATATCGACGGACGTGTGGAGCAACGAGAAGTGAGTTCCATTGCCAAAATACGCTATAGCTACAAAATCGATCACTACGGCAGCAAACACCGGAAGTTTGAGTTTCATTCGGTCAAGAGGTTTTCGGAGTATTCTTGGGTGAAAGACGGAGTCGTGTGCCATCGGGAGCCCAGTTCCATGGAAGCCTCCGCCGTCTCCTTTCAGATCTATCTGCCAGCCGACGATCTGAAAACCGATATTTCTGGGCTCACTATTGTAACCAACAGCGAGTCCGAGCAGCGGAAAGATCAGGCGAGAGAACGCTTGCGCTTTCTCATGCAAAACACCCTGGAGGCGCTGGAAGGTCACCTCCCCAAGCCTTTTGTCCGAGACACCGCGCTAGCGGGTGGCATAGCGGCTTGTCTGACACTGATAGCCCCCTTCACTCTTGGCAAGAGTCTGATTGGCGCATCCATAGTGGTGGCGAGCATGATCGGTTCCGCGAGCAACAAGAAGCAAGTCATGGAAGATTGCAAATATCAGTTGCGGCGGGCCGGTGACCGGCTCCGGTTCCCTGAGGTCGGCCGCGGTCGAGGGCGTTACTAGAATTGCTCTAACAGCCTGGGCGCGCCCTAAACTGCAACAGTAGCTCCACGTGGTGAGTCTGGGGAAAAAAATCGAAGGCCTGATATCGAATCAGCTCATAGCACTGTGACAGTTCGTCGAGTTCCTCGAAGAGGCGATGGGGATTGCAACTGATGTAAAACAGTTCCGGGGCCGGAGCCTTCCCCTTGAGAACACGCAAAAGCTTGGGATGGCACCCGGAGCGAGGCGGGTCCAGGAAGAGAAGGTCGCAGTCTAAAGATTCCCAATCCTCGGCAGAACGGGCTTCGAATCGAGCCTCGACATTGTTGCGCTCGGCAGTTGCTCGCGCATCGAGCACCGCCTCCTCCACCAGTTCGACACCAATCAGATGGTCCTCAGGCTCCTTGAGATAAAGCCCGATAGACCCCACCCCACAGAAGAGGTCGAGCAGTCGCGCGCCCGGCGGGCTCATTCTCCAAGATCGCATCGCATCGAGCAGGCTGATATAGGCCGGTGGATTCACTTGAAAAAAGGATTTCCATGAAAGTTCGAACTGGAGGGGCCCCAATCGTTCCGCTAACACTTGGGGACCATAGAGAACCTCCTCGAAGTCCGGAACGATGGCCCCCGCTGTTGATGATTGCCAAAGCAGGCGAGCCCCACAAATGCCAACCTCTTGAAGTTGAGACACAAAATCGGTCCGCGCCGCTTCCGTCAAAACGGAACCGACCTGCATCACCAGAACGGCCAAGTCGGCTCCGCTCGATGCAGAACGGCGATAGAGAAGATACCGGAGGTCGCCACCTCGCTCCCTAGGATCCCAACCAACCAGTTCATGCCGCTTCGCCCAATCACGAAGTCGTTGTGCCAAAGACGGAGGGAATTCCGACAGCCAGCAGCGATTCAGATCGACAAGTTTGTCGAACCTGCCCCGGCGGTGAAAACCTAGTCGAGTCGCCCCGTCGCTTTCTCGCAAGAAGCTCAACTCAATCTTCGTGCGGTAAGCGAAATCTCGAGGCGAACGGACCGGCGCGACGGCCACGGCTTGAGGGAACCGCTCCTGTAGTCGCGCGTAAATCGAGTCGGTTTTCAGACCCAAGGCGACACCGGGATCCATCTGTTGCAACGTGCAGCCCCCGCAGACACCGAAATGCGAGCAACGTGCGTCGCGACGTCGGACGTGAGGATTAAGGACTTCTAAAAGGTCACCCTGCTCACCCCGCCGGCCTCGCCGTCCACGTCGGACCCTCACAGCTTCTCCGGGAAATCCGCTGTAGAAATAAAGCGGCTTTCCGGACGAGGGAATGGTCAGCCAAAATCGACCCTTCTTGTCGAGTCCATGGGTGACTCCCTCGATGGGTACCAGGCGAGATGTGTTTTTTTTACGGCGGCTCACCGCCCGGTCTGCGTGTCAAAGGCAAAAAATCCTGGGAGCAGCCTCGGCAGTAATCCATCAACCGAGAAGCGAACGTCGTTCCATGCCAAGTATCTATCAACTCAAGGGTCGGTTCCAAAACCTTCTGAGACCAATAACAAAGGCTCTCGTGGGTATGGGTGTAACGGCCAATATGGTCACCATTGCGGCCGTGCTCCTATCCTTCGCCATTGGCCTAGCTTGCTGGACCGTGGGAAACCCTAAAATCCTTATCCTTTTGCCTATCGGACTCTTCGTTCGCATGGGCCTCAACGCTATTGACGGGATGCTAGCCCGCGAACATGGCCAGAAGTCGCTTCTGGGCGCCTTTCTCAATGAGACAGGCGATGTCTTAAGCGACGCCTTTCTGTACCTTCCCTTGGCCTGTCGGCCGGAGTTTTCAGCCACACCGACTATCCTGCTCTGCATGCTAGCTTTCATGACCGAGTTTGTGGGCGTGGTCGCTGCCAGTCAAGGCGCGGGACGTCGCTACGAGGGGCCGATGGGGAAAAGCGACCGCGCTTTTCTGTTCGGCGCCATCGGTTTGGCCCTGAGCCAGGGATTGAATCCTTTTTTCTGGGTGACCGCAGCCCTGTGGGTGGCCGTCGGTCTTAGCCTTTGGACCGTCGCCCGAAGGGTTGGAAGAAGTCTTGAAGAGGTGGAAGAATGAACGTCACGACTGCGATAGACAATCCGGTGGTCCTTTGGGCCTTGGCCAGCCTGTTTCTTATTTTGGTGGTGGCTACGATCATAGTCAACTACCTGCATTCTAGAGGAGGATCCGGAGAGTTCGACGAGGTGGTCCAACGCTTACGCACCTGGTGGGTGATCGTTCTCCTGCTCTCGTCGGCCATCTTACTCTCTTCGGGCACTTCTCTCATATTCTTCGCACTCATTTCGTTTCTTGGCCTTAAAGAGTTCCTCACCTTGGCGCCGACCCGTCGGGTGGATCGCGACGTGCTGTTCTACATTTACTTGGCGATACCAGTGCAGTACCTGTGGGCAGCTTTAGAGTGGTACGGGATGTTCATTATTTTCGTTCCCGTCTACATGTTCTTATTCGTCCCCTTGCGAATGGTGCTCTCCGGTAACACCAACAACTTTTTGAAAGCGGCCGGCATCCTTCACTGGGGCGTGATGACCACCGTCTTTTCTCTATCCCATCTCGGATTTTTGCTGATGCTGCCGGCCACTACAAACCCGTACGGCAGCGGCCCCGCGATGGTTCTCTACTTGATCATCTTGACCCAACTTAACGACGTGGCCCAATACATGTGGGGCAAAGCCTTCGGTTCGCGACGGGTGGTACCCAATGTTAGTCCTAACAAGACCTGGGAAGGTCTCATCGGAGGGGTTGCCACGACCACGGTCCTAGCCACTGTTTTGAGCCCCTGGATGACGCCGCTGAATCTCTGGCAGGGCGCCATCGCCGGCCTCGGAATCGGAACGTTTGGGTTTGTCGGCGACGTCTGCGTCTCCGCGGTAAAAAGAGACCTGGGAATCAAGGACACTTCCCAGATGCTCCCCGGTCACGGCGGAATCCTTGACCGAGTCGACAGCCTCACCTACACCGCTCCGCTCTTCTTCCACTTCGTCTACTACTTCTGTCACTAGCCTAAAAGGAGGCCGAGCATGCTCGCCCATATCTGTCGTTTCATCTGGTTCACCCTCTTCATCCGACCGTTAGTGTTTCTTTATTTGGGGGTCAACATTCGTCGGCGTCGGCTTCTCCCTAAACAGGGCCCAGCGATCTTGGTCGCCAATCACAACTCCCATCTCGACACTATGCTCTTGATGATAGCCTGCCCTCCATCCCTGTTCAAAAGCTTGCGACCCGTGGCCGCGGCCGACTACTTCCTGGCGACCAAATTCCGAGCCTGGTTCTCAACCAACGTCCTGCGCATCATTCCCATCTGGAGAAACAAGGAAGACCGTGGCGAGAACGCCGATCCGTTGGCTCCCATCTGCCAAGCACTTTCCGAAGGCTCGGCGGTCATCTTCTTTCCGGAAGGCTCACGGGGAGAGCCCGAGCAGATGACCGGATTCAAACGCGGAATCGCCATTCTCGCTGAGCGACATCCGGACGTGCCGATCGTTCCGATTTTCCTTCAAGGCGCGGGACGCGCATTGCCCAAAGGGGAAGGACTCTTGGTGCCTTTTCTCCTCGACATGTTCGTCGGTGAGCATCTCTACTGGGGTGGAGACGAACCGGAGTTTATGGCTCGACTTCAGCGTCGTTTCGAGTCTCTTTCTCGCGAGGGCTACAAGCCGCAGTGGGAGTAGCCGAGGATCGCCAAGTTTTCTTGCGGCCCGCCGCTGCCATCATTCTGATGCGTGGGAGCGCCGTCTGGCTGGGACGCCGTGGGAACACTCGCTTCTTGCCCGGATTCTGGGTTTTCCCTGGCGGAGGCTACGAGGAAGGCGAGAGTCCTGAACAGGGAGCCTTACGCGAACTCCAGGAAGAAACAGGACTAGCACTGGACCAGGCCGCGCAACTGCACCCTTTTGCGCGAGCCATCACGCCGGCTTACTCCCCCATACGCTACGACGCCAGATTCTACCGCCTGGAACTCCCCGAGGATGAGGAACCAACCCCCGATGGGAAAGAGTTCCTCGAAGGACGCTGGTTCGACCTTGACGAGGCTCTCGACTCGGGCGCTCACGGCAGAATCCAGTTAGCTCCCCCCACAGTACGGCAACTCTGCGCTCTGCGCGATTGTCTTTCGGGAGTCGCCGCTTGGCCCACGCCGGAAGAAGCGTTTTCGCTCCCACCCCTGTCGGAGCAAGAGGTCCTTCCGATGGCCGACGGAGTGACAGTCGTCCCGGTACGTTCCCCTGCCCTTCCTCCGGCCGCTTGGACGAACTGCGTGCTTTTGGGACGTCGTCGCCTGTACGTGGTCGATCCCGGAGGACGGAATCCCGTGGCACTGAAAACCGAAATTGTCGAACGCGTCAAACGTGGAGCCGAAATTGCGGGGGTGATTCTGACTCACCATCACTCAGACCACGTCGTCGGATACCCAGATCTCGAAATGAAAGATGTCCCGATCTACTGTCATCGTTTGACGGCCCCTCTGCTCCCTGAAGGATTCCCTGCGCCGGTACTCATCGAGGACCAAGAGACGCTCCCTGGCGACGACGATTTCAGCATCGTGGCCCACTGGACTCCGGGCCACGCTCCCGGTCACCTGGCCCTAGAAATTCCACAGCGCTCGACGCTTTTCGCCGCAGACCTGTTGAGCAGTCTCTCCTCGATCGTCATCCCTTCAGATAACGGAGATCTGGCGGACTACCTCAATTCACTCCAACGGATGCGAGCCCTGAACTGTCGACTTGTGATACCTGCTCATGGACCTTCCTATGGAGAGCACAGCGACCCTTTCGGTCAAGCGCTCGCTCACCGAGACTATCGAGAGCGTCAAATTTTAACGCTTCTGGACAAAGCGAAAACGCCTTTGACCATGGAGCAGATCACCGAGATACTGTACCTAGGACTTCACCCCCAACTCGTGAGCGCCGCCCGAGCCAATGTCCTGCATCATCTCAAAAAACTGCGTTCCGAATCGCATATCAGCCACTCAGAAAATGGCTGGACTAGGATTGGCGACGACTCACGGACGGGCGTTTAAGGCGTACGCCTCCATTCGAGCCAGGGAAGTTGGAAGCTTGTCGCGGCAGGGAAAGCAAACTGCTCGCCGGGGGCCTCATCCGCCGCCCCCAGTTCCAAGGCGACATGCCTCAACCAGCGACCATCTCCCACCGGGAACTGACGACGTACCGAATAGGAATAGGCTCGGTACGGGGCTACTAACGTCCTTAGAGAAGCCCGCATGCAATCGGCGGCTGTCTCACTAGAACCTTCGGCCAACGCGAACAGTGTCAAGCAGACTCGCCCCTTTGGGGTCAAGCGCTCCAAAATCGAGTTGAGCAAGTCCAGAAAGCTTGTCGGAGTGCCAGTGGCGTATAGCCTAGGTCCCTCCACGAGTTCAGGCGGGAAAGTCGGCGGATTTCCAACCACCAAGTCGTAGGACTGGTCGAAAGCCTCCTGAGCGTCCGCAACCCTATAGTGGTAGCTCTCTAGGCCTTGAGCCAGCGCGCTCGCTTTCGCCACCGCCACCGCCACCGGATTGATATCCACGCCATGCAACTCGCCTGGAAAGGCCGGAAGGGCGAGGCCGACTCCACCCCCACCGCAGCAAAGGTCCAAGACCCGAACCTTAGGATCTGAGTTATGCTTGCCGATATCGTAGAGCAGTCGTCTCGCAGTCTCCATCAGGAAAAGAGTATCGTCTCCAAAGTAGACCATACTTGAATCGACTACCGAAGGTGGACTAGAGAGAATGTAGCGAGAGAACCTTGACGTCACCCGCCATCTCGATCTCCCGTCATGGAGCACCGCCAAGGGCTCAGAAGCTTCACCTTCAGGGCTCTCAGTCTCTCGACCCAGCGTGAGAGCGGCGAACAAGCCTCGAAGTTCCAACGGCAACCGCCTCTGATACCAGCGAGGAACTGCCACCTCGTCAATATTCGAAACCCCTTGCCTGAACCTGAGGTGGGCCCGTCGTTCCAGGTCGAAATTCCAAAACCGCGACGCGAACAACGGCACACGAGACGTTCGGGGAAAACCCACTTCGTCTAAGCAGGCGAAGGCCCGAATGAGGTCTCCGTGGCCGGGAATTGGGAAGGGGACCGCAGGCCTATCTATCGAGCCACTCACTGTGAGGGAAAGATTCTGTCCCTCGCTGTCGTAGATCCTTTGTTATGCGATTAAGATTACGCCGAAAACTCGAGCCGTTCGGGTCCATCGAAGAGATAGCGCTGGCTTTGAACATTACCCGCGTCGAAGCTCAGCGACGCATCAGAAAGTTGGAACGAGACGGGACATTGAATCTCGCGACCCTTGTCGGAGACCAGGAACCTGTGGATGAGAAAGCCTTTGACCAACTGTCCATGACTTTCTATCGCCATCAACGCTGCCTCGTCTGCGGGAATCCATTAGAAAGAATTCAAAAGGGAGGACCTGGGTGGGGCGAATTCTTCGGATGCGACTTTTGCGACTTCGCCGCCCACGAGAATGAGCATTTCGCAAAACTCAAAGAGACGGCGGCCGCCCAATTGAACGAATTGCGCGAAGGGATCGTTCGCGCGCAAAGCGTGTTCTCTGAGCGACGCAGAAATCGGGAAACTTTATTGAATCGGTAAACGGTGAGGGGCTATCCGAAAAGACCGAAGGCTTTATGCGTCCCATATTCGGTCATCTTGCCCCACAATCTGGCGAAAGGATTCTCTTCTTTGTGAGGGTCGAAGTCCCGTCCACCGGCCGTTACGGAAATGACACGACCGACCAGGGCAGATTTTGACATGAGTTCCTTCTTCTCCATGCCCTCGCAGACAGTTTCTAAGTAGGTGTCTTTGTTAGTCATTTTCAGTCGGACGAAGCGCCGCAACACGGTCTCAGTACCCTTGGTGACACAGATGATATCGCCCATAGCGAGTTTGGTGAAAGTCAATGATTGAATCTGGATCACCGCTCCATCGGGGATGATACTTTTGAGGTGACTTGTCTTCAGGCGAACCTTTTGGGTCCCTCCACCAGACATTAGGGCGACTGACGTGGCAGCCGCGTTAAGGTCTCCTGCCAACTTGTTCTCGAGAGCATTATAATCTTTTGACACTGTAGAACCCTTCATAACCCAACGTTAACCTTCTTCTGAACCCCTCTCAAGAGACGATCGTGGCATCTTGACCTAGGTAACTCATAGGAAGTTTAAACTACGTTCACCCTCCACTTACCGACAATGGTCAGAACTGACAAGGGGTAAAAGGCAAACTTGACCGGACGAGGAGAAATGCACAATCCGAGCAGGGAATAGGTACCTCCAAGACGCATTGAAAAGCCTGCCCGAAGGGGGCTTGCGGAAGCTGTCGGGACGCCACACACCGTTTAGGGAGGCTCATATGTCGGGCGGCAAACTCGTGACATTGACCCGTCACATTCTCGAAGAACAGAATCGATTTCCAGATTCCACTGGGGCTTTTTCTGAGATCCTATGGGATCTGACACTGGCCTTTAAAATCATCTCTCGGGAAGTCAGCAAGGCTGGGCTCGTCAATATTCTTGGAGAGACCGAGGACAGCAACGTTCACGGTGAGACCGTGACGAAGCTTGATCGGTATGCTGACGATCGAATTTTCAAAGCCATGGACCATGGAGGCCACCTCTGCTGTATGGCGTCCGAGGAGTGCGAAAATCTGATCAAGATTCCAGCGCGCTTTGAGAAGGGCGACTACGTCTTAGTCTTCGACCCGCTCGACGGATCCTCGAACATCGACAAGAACGTGTCGATCGGAACCATTTTCGCTCTCTTCAAACGCGTCACGCCCAAGGGTGAAGACGGAACCCTGGAGGATGCTCTGCAGCCCGGTACCAAGCAGGTCGCCGCGGGTTACTGCATCTTTGGCTCATCCACTATGTTGGTGTACACCACCGGCCAAGGCGTCCACGGATTTACCCTGGACCCATCGGTCGGAGAATTTCTCCTCTCCCACGAAAACATCCGTTGCCCGGAAAAGGGGAAAATTTACAGCATCAACGAGGGCAATTCCAACTATTGGGACGCCGGCACCAAAGAGTACGTGGCTTACCTGAAATCGAGATCCCCGGACAACGACGGTCCGTACTCCCTGCGCTACATCGGGTCGCTGGTAGCCGATTTTCACCGAAATCTCCTGGCTGGGGGCGTTTTTCTCTACCCCACCGACCACAAAGACCCCGAGAATCCTCGTCCCAAATTGCGCTTACTGTACGAAGCTTCCCCCCTGGCGATGATCGTCGAACAAGCGGGCGGGATGGCGGTTTCCGATACCACCCGAACCATGGAGCTTACGCCCAACTCGCTTCATCAGAGAGTTCCTCTGGTGATCGGGAGCAAATGGGAAGTCGAAAAGTATCTGGAATTTTTTAAAAAACATAACGGATAAGGAGCCTTTATCTGAATGACCGGTGAGCCGAAAATCTATCTCCTCGATACCAGTGTTCTTCTGCATCGCCCGGAGGCTATTTTCAGCTTCGGCGAGCACCAAGTGGTAATCCCCGTAGTCGTCCTCGATGAACTCGACAATTTTAAACGCGGGTCGATGGAGATCAATCGCAATGCTCGTCACGTTATAGGCCTGTTCGATGACCTCAGAAGTCGTGGTCCTATTTTTGAAGGAGTGGCTCTGGACCACGGCGGCAACCTGAAGGTAGAAACGGACAAAGGGCGCGACAGCAAGGGACTTCTTCCGAAGGGGTTTGAAACGAACGCCGACAACTACATTTTGGCCACCGGCGTGGGGATCAAAAGAGATTCCCCCGGCAAGAAGGTGATTTTAGTCACCAAAGACATCAACATGCGTGTTAAGGCCGAAGCTCTCGGACTGCTCGCTGAAGACTATCGTGCCGACCAATTGGTCGAACCGTCTGACATGTATACCGGCCACGCCGACGTCGTCGTTCCTCAAGAGATGATCGATCGAATTTACAAGGAAAAAACGATTTCCGTGAACGGCGCCTTCTCCCAAGACAAGAAAGTCTATCCCCATCAGTTCCTCATGTTAACTAGCGCCGAGTCTCCCTCCATCACCGCGCTCACTCGATACGATGGAGAAAGCTTGGAACTCCTCAAAGAGCCCCGACACGATATCTGGGGCATCCGTCCCTTAAACCGGGAGCAGCGTTACGCGGTCGAGGTGCTGTTAGACGACAATATACCCTTGGTGACTCTGGCCGGTAAGGCAGGCACAGGGAAAACTATCCTCGCCATCGCCGCCGGACTGCAAAAAGTCGTCAACGACAAGCTTTATCGCCGCCTCTCCATATATCGACCGGTGGTGCCCATGGGCCGCGACATTGGATTCCTTCCCGGGACCGAACAAGAAAAGCTCACCCCCTGGATGCAGCCGATCTTCGACAATCTAGAGTTTCTCCTTAACGAGGGCGACCGTAAGGGTCGTGCCCCGAGCAAATTGGATTATCTCATCGACAGCAACGTTTTAGATATCAAAGCTCTCACTTATATCCGTGGGCGGAGTCTGCCTCACCAGTTCATTATCGTTGATGAAAGCCAGAACCTCACGCCGCATGAAGTGAAAACGATCGTCACTCGTGTCGGACATGGAACGAAACTCGTACTCACGGGAGATCCCTACCAGATCGATTCGCCTTACCTGGACTCTACCTCCAACGGACTGACCCACGTGGTCGAAAGATTTCGAGGACAAAAGATGGCGGCACACGTCACTCTAGTCAAAGGAGAACGTTCCCCGTTAGCGGAGTTGGCTTCGACCATCATGGAACGCTGACGTTCATCGCAGAGAACTTGAGGGGAAAGTTCGGGTTGAATTGTGCATGAGAACATCTTACAATCATGGTATGAGTCAAAAATTCCGCCCCTTATTCGTATCCCTCGTTCTGTTTTTGGTTTCGGTAGGGACCTATCAGACCGGAACCCACTTCTTAAATCCCGTCAATCAGGCCGTGGAGACCCCCGCCGGGACCTGGCAGCAGTATGTTTTCGATGGTGATGGTGCCCCGGTCTATTTGGCGACTTTTCGGTTTGACGAAAAGGATTCAGATTTCGCCGTCCAAGCGTTAGACATTGGACCCAATACCTTCCCGAGAGACAATTTTCGAACCTTCGGGCACACATTCGACGGAAAAACCTGGACTTTCCAGTCAGACTGGCACGAGTACGGCATCGCAACCTTCCAATTACGCAAAGGCTCCGCGAAGGGTTCCTTCGAGGGCTACGCTTATCTCAATGGGGAGCGACAACCCAACCGCCACATACTGATTCGACACGACCAAGACGACAGATAACTCTGGACGATATCCATAGGGCTGTCCTAAATCTTAACGAATATCTTCCGTGGCCTTCAACTTGAGAACGACGAGGGGCGCTGCCCCCTGATCCTTCTTCGTGTAGATGAAGATTCCCGGAAAAAGGCCATCGAGTGCCTTTTCCGCCGCGGGACTGTCGCCATGAATCACAAGCTTTGTCTTCTCGATGGTCTTACCCTCACGACCCGGTAAACGCATAGTGATCGGACCAAAGCCGGCGTCCTTAAAACGTTTCACTATCTCGAGTCGAGGCCGGTCGCCGGTTCGGTAGTCGTCGATGACGATGGGGATTTTTCGAAGCGCTGGGTTAGGAAGGGGCGGAAACACTGCGCGCATCGTGGACTTCGGCTCGCCCTCCACGGGAACGAGATAGGAGACGCCGTCTTCAAAATAGTCGGCTACTTCCAAGCGACCCTTATGAATGTCAGGCAGAGGGAAGTCGCGATAGAGCTTCCCTAAACCGACCAACTGTTCGGTCCGCAGGTCCGTCTTCATCTGCTTTGAGACTGTGGTTGCGAGATCGGGATATTTCGTCCAGTTCTTGCCTTTCTTTAATTCGCGAATCAAGGCGGTCAGAAACTGCTGCTGGCGCCGAATCCGGCCGAAATCCCCCTCCTCGTCGTGGCGAAAGCGCAAGAAACCGACAGCCTCAACCCCGCTAAGCACTCGCTCGCCGGGTGGGAGATGAATGTGGAGGTTGGCCCAGTTGTCATCGTAGTCCATCTGTTTTTCTATCGTGACGGGGACCCCTCCGAGGGCATCCACCATCGCTTCCACCACGTCGGACTTCACCACCACGTGGTGATCGATGGAAATACCCAGAAAGGACTCTATGGTCTTCTCGGTCCGCCCGATCCCGCCGTACGAATAGGCGGAATTGATCTTGTCGTAAGACCCACCAGAGTCAGCGATGGGCACAAGCAGGTCTCGAGGAATGGAGAGCATGGATAGTTCGCGGGCGGCGGGGTCGACCCGCACCAGCATGATGGTGTCAGTGCGGGCATCTTTGGTGTGCCGCTGGGCTTTGGAATCGTAACTGTAATCGAGTCCGCAAAGCAGAATATACAAGCTGCCCTTCTTCCCAAAGGCGGCTTCAGCCGGATTAAAGACCGCCTTGACGATCTCGACCGGGGCCTTCGCGGCGGGAAGAAAAATGGCACAAAGACCAACGCCCACAGCCAGGAAGACCAGCACGAAAAAAAGTCTTTTCAAGAAACGAAACATGGACTCAGGTTCACCTTCGCCGCACAAGAACGTGTGTGGCATGCTCACAGAAAGGCTTCGGTTTTAACCCCGAAGCCCTTTTAGAAAGTACCTCAGTCGGTCGATTCCTGTCAAAGGACACCTTGAGGGCCGGCGCGAACTTCGCGCGACACCCTAGAGGGGTGGGTTTCACGCCGCCCTGTGAGGTGACCGAAAGGCTCGGCCGCATTGTCCTTCGAGCCCTTCATCGAAACAATAACATTTTGAATCAAGGGGAAGCCAATGCTAGAGACACCGCCCAAACTCAAGACCCGAATCGACAACCAGTTCATGTCTTTCATCGACGGCGCCTTCGTCAACATCGAAGGAGCGCCATCGGAAGCCAACCTCAACCCGGCTGACGGAAGCCAGGTGGGAACCACCTATCTCATCGGTCGCGAAGCCGCCGAAGCCGCCATCGAGAGCGCGGCCAAAGCCTTCCCAGCTTGGCGTTCGACACCGGCGCCCGTCCGCGCTAAGATTCTGTCGAAATTTCAGGCCGTTATGGAACGCCGCAAGGAAGAACTTGCCGAAGCCCTCACCCTAGAAGAAGGCAAGCGTTACCCCGAAGCCTTGGGTGAAGTTCAGAAAGCCATCAATATTATTGAGTTTATGGTGGGCGAGGGCCGACGCTTCGGAGGCCGCACAATCCCCTCTGAAATGTCGAACACGCTGGCCTACACTGTTCGCCAACCCCTGGGAGTTGTGGGCATCATCACTCCTTGGAACTTCCCCGTCGCGATTCCAGTCTGGAAAATGATGCCCGCTCTGGTCGCGGGGAATACCGTGGTATTCAAACCGGCCTCCAACACCACCAAAACAGCCTGCCTTATTGTGGAGATGCTGGACGAAGCCGGCCTTCCTCCGGGAGTCGTTCAACTCACCATCGGTCGCGGCAGCAGCGTGGGAGAGGCCATCGTTCATCACCCCAAGGTGATGGCGCTGTCCTTCACCGGTAGCAACTCGGTAGGGCAAAAACTCTACATCGACGGGGCGTCTCGTGGCATCAAAGTTCAGTGTGAAATGGGCGGCAAGAACCCCATCGTGGTCCTCGACGACGCAGACATCGATCTCGCCGTCGAGGCCACAGCGCAAGGCGCATTCGGTAGCACCGGACAGCGCTGCACCGCCACTTCGCGGGCTGTCGTGATGGAGGGCGTCGCCGACGAGTTCGTGAAGAAATTGGTCGCCAAAGCCAAAGCTGTGAAACTCGGAAACGGTATGGATCCCGACACCCACATGGGTCCCATCGTCGACCAAGAGCAGATGGACTCGGTGATCGAAGGCGTGGAGCTCGCCAAAAAAGATGCCACTTGTGGTCAACTTTTGTTCGGCGGGGCACGGGAAACCAGTTCTCCGTTAGACAAGGGCTACTTCTTTCAACCCACGGTGTTCGACCATGTAAAACCGGATAGCTTCCTGGGACAAGAAGAACTTTTCGGACCCGTTCTGGCGGTCATTCGCGTGAAGACCTTCGAAGAAGCTTTAGAGGCCGCCAACGGGGTGAAATACGGCCTGTCATCTTCCATCTACACAAAAAACACGGACCTCGTGTTCCGCTTCCTGGATCATATCGAAACCGGCATCACCCATGTTAACTCACCCACCATGGGTGGAGAAGCTCAGCTTCCATTCGGCGGTGTAAAGGCCACCGGCGTGGGCGGGCGAGAAATGGGCAGTGAAGCCCTCGATTTTTTCACGGAATATAAGACTGTCTACATCGACTACACAGGAACCAAACGCGAGTCTAACATTTACTAAACTGTAAAACGATCGTGTTACTGAAGGGCGATTCCGAGCATCGGAGTCGCTCTTTTTCATTGTCGACGAGAGGCCGCCAAACCCTACTTAACGCATCGCTTGGCGAGAGACCAGGAGTGAACGGCGCTTCCGATCCAAAGTATGGCGGTCAATAGAACCCAAAGCCCCATGCGCGGCCAGTTGGGACTTCGACTGATGGTCAGGGCATTTCCCTGTATATAAGAAAAGGCGACGGGGACCAAATATGCGATCTCGAAAATGATCGCGACAGTTGTCAGGGTGAAGAGGACGCCGATCGCCAACCCTTGCCGCTTTTTCCCAACCATAAAATGCCCGGCACCGGGGTATCCAAACAGCGACACCAAAGCAACAAATGTTGGGCTCGGCGGCTTGTCGTCGGCAACGATTTTTCTGGGTTCCACCTGAATAAAGTTCTTGACGGAAAACATGTCACCTTTTTGTGGTATTCTATCTACAATATGGATGCCATCACATACCTCATTAAGCGAAACTGGCTCGCTCCCAAGAAAGCTGGCGGTTTCCTGCTGGCCGGAACCTTACTGTCCTGGGTGAATTTTCACGCCAGCGCTGCTGTGCCAAAACTTTTTCCCCTCTCCGAGATGTCGAACCCGCTCGCGTTCCTATGGGGCCTCTTCGCAATGGTCGCGGGACTGGCGGCGGGAGCCACACTGCTAGGTGTGCTCGTATACACGCCCCTTTACACCATCTATCGCCTGACTAACACCCTTCACACCTGGTACCGCCAGCGGATCGTTGAAGAGATGCTTTGCTCGGGCCTGAGCGGACGCTTCATTCTCGCGCGAATGATCGGGTTCGGAGTTCGTTGGTGGCTACTGGTCGCCGGTCCGTCCTTGGTTCTAGGCTTCGTCCTGTGGAAGGGATTCGGCCTCGACGTCACTGGATTCTTCACTCTTGGCGCCGCTTATCTTATAGTCGGCGCGACGATCACGTTTTTGGCCCTCTACGCCACCACTTGGAGCGGTCTCTCCAACGGTACTGTCAAAACCCCCCTCCTCGCCTCCTTGATGGTGGTCCAGGGAATTCCCGCTCTCGGGCTCATGCTCTTCGGTGTGACATCCGTCAACCTGTTGGTGGCCAGTCTCTATGTTATTGCTACCAGTCGCTTCGCGGCCATCTATGCACTGGAAAATAGCGCAGGCCTGCGGCAGTGGGATGCTCGGGTGCGCCGCCTCTTCAAATTTCGTCCTAAATCAAGTACGGCGAACCTTCCAGAGAACTCCATTGAGGCCCGGGAGGTTATGAGAGGGCAAGATTCAAGCGATGTCATCTCTCGACTCATCACCATGGTCGGGTTCCTTTTCGCTGCGACCTCGGCGGTCCTGACCGAGACATCCTGGCCCTTTATCTTTCTGGTCGTACCAGTGGTCTTCTTGAACAGCTATAGGGCAGCGGGGAAAATGTCTCAAGTCATCACCGAAGAGATCGAAAACGTAACGTTGGAAACGATCCGCTCCACTCCTATGACCTCCGAGGTTTTCCTTAGGGGTTGGATCGCCTCCGTGCTCAAAACGCAATGGCGCGATTTCGCTATTTTGATCGCCGCCATTGCGACCGTAGTCGTCTATGTCGGAGACACCCATTATTTCTTGGACCCTATCGTCATCATGTCTATTTTTCTGGGGGCCGTTCTCCCGGCGTTTGGGGCCTATTTAGGCGCCAGTATCGCCGGTCAGGGCAAACCGAGAGACCAAATTTCCGGCCAACTACTCGTCGCGGGCGGAGCCCTAGCGGTTTTGGGTGTTCCTCAGGCCATGGCTGCCACGCACTCGCTGAACCTTCCCGTCGGTCTGTTATCGACAGCGCTCACAGCAGGTTCGGTCTGCTGGCTCCTCAACGCAGGTGCAAAAAAGAGCCTCAACAGAGTGTTTCAACCCCAACGCTAGCCAGGCAGCCCATGACGAGTTCACAGACTGAAACGGCCGCTGTCGCCTTGGAGTCGATCCAGAAGATCCTCAAGCGACGAACGGGTCCGAGGGCCGAGAGGCGACTGCTTGACCAACTTCGCCCACTCAACGCGACTGACGTGGTGGAAGTGCTTGAGGGGCTCGATCTTCGAAGGCTACTAGACGCGATGGACGCTAGAGCTTGGGGTATGGATTCTCGTTCGGACTTCTTGGCCATACTCGAGTCCCACGTAGGCGGCCTAAAATTGGAGACGAAAGCTCTGTTGGCGGGCCTGCTGGCCGAGGGCCACACCACGCACCAAGAGGAAAAGGTGTTACGGGCCATCTTCTTGTCGGAAACAGGTCTCGCTCTGACCGACCTGAAGCTTCAGATCGACACCTCGCACACCGGCCACGACCTGCTCGCACTCCTGACCCGCGACATCGATGCACCCGACCTGAGATACGACATCATCAAGCACTTTCGTGATGCCGCTCCGGTCCTACCCGATCCCCGGAACCGGCCCCTTCGAGTTGTCAGCGATATCGACGACACGCTTTATTCCAGCCTCAAAGATGTTCGCTATCCACGCGGAACCCTGTATCGCGGAGTGCTGGAACTCTTCGCGGCAGCGTCAGGGATGCCACCCGTCTTTCTAACCGCGCGACCGGAGTTCATTTCGGGAATCATAGAACGGCTGACCCACCGGCAACTGCGAGGGTACGGCCTCAAACAGCCCACTGTCCTCTCGGGCAGCCTGCCCGGCCTTCTCGGTCACCGTCGGATGGCTCAACAAAAAGCGCGCACTCTCACCAGCTACACTGAACTCTATCCCGAGCTACGGTTTGTCTTCTTTGGCGACAGCGGACAAGGAGACATGGCCTTCTGTGAATCGCTGCTCCAAACCAAGGATTCAGTTTTAGAGAGAGCCTTCATTCACAAGTTGGCCGATAATCATCGGGGTTCCAAAACTGAAAATCCGCGCATTCATCTCTTCGCGAACTACGGCGAAGCGGCTCATCTGTTGCATGGGTTTGACTACATCACTAGGGCGCAACGGGACGAGATCGTCGCGCTCGTGCAAGCCATCGATCCTACCGAAGTGCAGTAGCGCTGTGCCGAAAACTCCCTAGGGGTTTGCACAGGCATCTAGTTCGTGTAGAATGCGGTAACTTTTTGGTCACTTCTGGAGGAAGTATGCTTTCACTCACCATGGTGGTTCCCGCTCTCAACGAAGAAGAACTCGTCGATGATTTCATGGAGAAGTCGATCCGAGACCTCTCGGCGGTGACCGATGATTGGGAGATCATCTTTGTCGATGATGGTTCGACGGATCGCACCGTGGAGATCGCTCAAGTCTGGACCGAAAAGTACCCACAGATTCAAGTCGTTAGTATCGGTCGTAATGTGGGCAACGGTGCCAACGTTGAAGTCGGGTTTCAGCACGCGACCAAGGACATCGTTTTCAATAACACGGTAGACGCGTTCTTCAACACCGAAGATCTCGAGTGGATCCTCCCCCATCTTGAGACTTACGACTCCATCAGCGGCTGCCGATCGGATCTTTCCGCCAACAACATCTATCAGAAGATGTTAACGATGGGCAACCTGACCTTGATTCGCACGCTTTTCCCCCTCAAACTTAAAGCTTATCAGACGGTGCAGTTTCATCCTCGCTCGCTGTTTGAACAGATTCGAATTGAAGGACGCAGCTCTTTCGTCTCCCCCGAACTCCTTATCAAGGCGCACTACCTGGGCTACAGCATCGGGGAGGTAGAAGTGACGTTTCATCCTCGGCTCAAGGGTGTCGCAAAAGGCGGCGGTGTCAGACACATTTTACGCACATTTCGCGACGTTTTCCGATTTTGGTTCAAATGGGTGATTCTCAAGCAACCGATCGCGGTTCGTCGTCCGGCGACCGTGAAGGACTCTGGCACGGTCGACAAGGCCAAGAATGGAAAAAGTCAGACCAGTCCTCAGGAAGAGAAAGTGGCGGGCTAGATAGGCTCCGAGCCTCTCAGTGCTGAGAGGCTACCATTTCAGGATTTCATTCACCTGATCGGCTAAAGACATCGGGTCGAAGGGCTTTGCAATCACGCCACTGACACCGATCTCTTTGAACCTCTCTTTATCGGCGGCCTGGACCTTTGCCGTGAGGAGAATCACTGGCGTTTTCGATAGCTCAGGCATTTCCCGCATTTTCAAAAAGGTGGTCGGGCCATCCATGTCGGGCATCATAACGTCTAATAGAATGACATCAGGTGAAACTTCCAGGGCTTTCGCGATTCCCGCAGCGCCATTGTTAGCACTACAGATCTTCCAACCAGCGGTCATTTCTAAGCTCATCTGAGCTACTTCGCGAATATCATCTTCGTCATCGACGAGCAGAACGGTTTTCACTAAATTCTCCAATGTTCAAAAGCCATGTCCAAGCGACAGGTGGCGCTCTCCCATCCAGAGCCTTTCGCCGTGCCAAAGTCACGTCTCCCCCGAAGGGCTCTGTTCAGAACTCGCGCGCCTCGCGGGCTCCTCCTTGCTAGTACTCCCTTTAACGGCCCAGAACCTTCAGGGTTCCCGTGATCGGGTCGACCTGAGAAAAAGTTTAAATCCTCGCGCGAAAACTTACCCTGCGGCGTCTCGGGGCCAAGCGGCATGGATGTGGCCGTCGTGCCCTCGACTGCCGGGGCCCAAAACCTCTGTGGCCCCCAGATCGCGGGCCATCTGCATGAACTCTCGAAACTTGGGATGCTGGGCAGTGAGGGGCACTCCATCCAAGGTGTCGATGTCCAGTCCTACTCCAAGATAATGCCTGGACCTCTCAGAATGAGAGCCGCCGGCCAAAGCGGTGATGCGAAACGAGAAGGCATCGGAAAGCGTCTTCAGCCCTTCCAGCAGCGGCATCGAAAGAGAGACCCGCCCCCCGGGTGCATTCTCATAGGAAGAACGTTTAGCTTGACGCCCGATGGCTGTGTCGACGATGTTGGAGCGCGCATCCGCCCCATCATTTCGTCCGCTCACCTGAATTGGTAAAAGATCGATCTTTCCGTCCTGGAAACGATCCCATAGCAATAGTCCCAATTCTTGTCGGTGCGCCTCATCGGGCGGGGAAGTGTCGACTTTGGAGGGACACTTCACATCGCTCAGCCCGGATAGGGTGAACTGGTCGTGCGTCTCGCAAGCGACATTGGACATCAAGAGCGTCTCTGGACTAGGAGGAACGTTGCATTTGAGGGAAGCAAGGGTGTTCGACCGGAAGCTCTGCGTGGGATTCATGGAAAGGTTCATCGTGGACTCCTTGGCACCAGTGTAACGAGAGCGGGCCTGAGAGTTTCTAACAATATGTAACAACGGTTACAAATCGTCGTCAAAAGGCCCGCGGCCAAACGACATAGATGCGAGGATAAAAGCATGAAATTATGGGGCGGACGCTTTAAAAAACCGACGGATCCCATCTTTGAGACCTTTGGAAGAACCCTAGAATCCGATCAACGGTTGGTCCATCACGATTTGAGAGCGTGTGTCGCCCACATTCTCATGCTCACGGAAGGCGGCGTCTTGAAATCGGAGGAGTCCGACGAACTTGTCCGGGCGCTTCGTGAAATAGGCACCGAACTCGACGCCGGAGCATCCATCACCGGGAACGACGAGGACATTCACTCCTGGGTTGAACGCCGGCTCTCGGAGAAAGTCGGCGCACTGTCGTCCTCCATTCGTATCGGCCGCAGTCGTAACGATCTCGTGGTGACGGATTTTCGGCTTTATGTTATGGAGGCGTGCCATGACATAAGACACCGGCTCCGTGAACTTCAGGCGGCTCTCTTCGATCAGGCCCGCGCCGATACCGCGACCATCTTACCAGGGTACACCCATCTGCAGAGAGCGCAACCGGTCCTTCTTGCCCACCATCTGATGGCTCATTTCTGGGCCTTTGAAAGAGACCATGAGCGGTTTGGCCGGGCCCGCCACGAAGCCGACTGCTGCATTCTGGGAGCGGGCGCGTTGGCCGGCAGCACCTGGCCTATATGCCCAGACAAGACAGCGGGACTGCTCGGCTTCTCGAGAGCGCTGGACAACAGTTTAGATGGAGTCAGCGATCGCGACTTCGCACTGGAATTTCTCTTTGCCTGCGCAACCTGCGCGACCCATCTTTCACGCCTTTGTGAAGAGCTCGTCTTATGGAGCACCTCCGAGTTCGGATACGTACGATTCGACGACGCTTGGTCCACTGGGTCTTCCCTCATGCCGCAAAAGAAGAATCCGGATCCGGCCGAACTGATTCGTGGGAAGACAGGCCTTTTCTTAGGAAACTTGGTCGACCTGCTCACCAACCTCAAAGGCCTGCCGCTCGCCTACAATCGTGACTTGCAACAGGATAAGCCGCCGGTCTTTCGCAGCCACGAAGAACTACGAAGTTGTCTAGAAGTCATGACAGGCACTGTGGCCACCCTTGACTTTCAGACCGAGAAAATGCAGATTGCCGCCGGCGACCCCGGACTCTTGATCACCGACCTCGCAGACTTGATGGTCCGACACGGTCTTCCGTTCCACGAAGCCCACCAGTTGGCCGGTCGAAGCCTGGGTCCCTCCGAGGAGCTCAGCGAACAGGAGCGCGAAACTATCCAAGAAGCTTGGAGTCACTTGACGCTCGAACACGCTGTTGCGCTCCGAACCCATCTGGGTGCCGCCGGACTGGCCTCGGTGGAGCGGCAACTGGAGAAAGCGAAAACGCTCATGGATAGACCGAGGTCAGGTTCGTAGGGGCACGACCCTCCCGCGCTCTCAACGATCCAGGAAACCTCTATGATTATCTCTTGTGCCTATCCGTTCAGATAAGACAGTCTATTGGAAGGTCGCCACCCAGGCAGCCAAAGCATCCACCTCTGCCTGACCCATACTGTTAGCCCGAATAGAAGGATCTGAATTATTGGGATCGTAGGGCGGGTCCCCCGGCTCCGGGTTCGACTCTCCTTCGACGTAATAGTTCTGCATGGTTCCTTCCACCGAGGGGTCGTAGGCATTGTAGGCTGTGGGATCGACAATGGAAGCCTTGATGTACGTTTCTAATCCCCCGGGTCCCGGCGGGATAGGCCTCGCGCCGTCAAAACCGGGGTCCGCCACCGGGATCGGTCCCAGCGGCAGAAGACCCGAACCATCGTAGCCGGCCCCCGGCAGTGAATGGCACGAACCACACTGGAACTTTTCCCAAGCAGCCTTGCCGGGGTCGAGCACGATGTTGCAGCGAATGGCGCGACCGTTGCGGGTGCCATACTCGGGATGGCTCACGCTGACATCGACCAAACGAGCGTCGGCATAAGACTCACCTGGCATAGTGGATAGCGAAACCGAGTAAGTATAGGCGCTATTCGGGGGTGGAAAAGGGATATTGACTTCCGGCACCAGTAATCCATAGTCGATCTGCCGTAACTCGCTGAGCTTAGTCCGGGTCAGAGTCTCGAGTTGTTGATTCTGAGTGGCCTGAGCGGTCTGTCGCAGGCCTGTCACGAACATGCTCATGATAAAGGTTGAGACAATGAAGAGCACGGTCATAGCGACCATGACCTCCGCCATCGTGAGCCCTCTGCTTCTGTTTCTATTGGTTCGCATGTTCAGTCCCCCTGTGTGTGCTATGGTGCTGGTGGCTCGAGAGCCACAGAAGTAGAGATCGGGTTACCGATCGTTGCTATCCAAATTTCGGCAGTGATGAAGGTCAAGGTGCCCACCACTTCGCTGCTCACACGAAAATCTCGGACATCGCGCACCAAGATCCTCCCGTCAGCGGTCTCGCCCGAGACTGGCACTAATGGAGAGGAATAGGCATCATAGATGACCCGTCGGATCATGCCTTTCCCCGGCTCACCGGTTCCTGGGTCGAACCAGTACCCCACAACAATACGTTGGGTCGTCGTCGGATTGCCCATACCCGGAAATTCGCGCAGTCGCTTGATATCAAGTTCGGCAACCCCGACGGGTTGGGTTCCCATCAGCGGGGAACCGGACTTCGCAGGAGGGAGAGCGCTGTTCATACTCACGTCCGAGCTATACTTGGCGGACTGGACGTCACGAACCAAGAGATCAAGAACTAAAGTGGCCCGGCGCACGGCGTCGAGTTTAGTGACCGCCGCATCCTGGTTGCGCTGCGCCAATACCATGGCCCCCGCGACCATGCCTGTGAAAAGCCCGAACAGGGCGGAAGCGACCAGGATCTCGATGAGAGTCAGCCCACCGACGGGTCCTCGGCCCCGGCGAAAGCTACCTGTCATAGCTTTGCGAGCCGGTTCCATAATCAACCACAACGATGGTACGCTCCGCGATCACGTTTCCACCTGAATCGAGAACCTGCCCTCGGGACAGGTAGTGCCTCTTCGAGGCTAGGCGCTCTAGAATGAAACGCTCCGCACCGACGACTACAGCTTTGGTGACTGAAGTGCTGTACGGAGGTATGGCTGGCGGGCTTTTATTGTCGAGGTAGTTCCAATACTCAACTCCAGCCAAAGCGAGGTTCTCAGCACGCTCCTGCAATTGCTGATGCCGCTGGAAGTTCAAGTCGCTTTGGCAGAAGGTCAAAAAGCTCAGGCCGAGCGTCAATAAAATCAAGGTCAACAACATCGCCGTCGCCAGAGCGGCCCCACGTTGGCCCCTACGAGAGAGTGTGATCATGGGTATAAGTTTATCATAAATTTTAGAAGAGAACTTTACTAAACGGGATATTTGCCTGATATAAGGTATAATACTAAAACATGCTCAGGTATTCTCTTTTTCTCATCACATTGATCGCCTTCGCGGGCTGCCGGAGCCCGCAGGTTTCTTCCTCGCCAACCCCGCGGGAAAGCCCCCCCACTCCAATTCCCGGCACAAAGAAACTCTCTCATGAGGGAGCCTCTCCCTCTCAATCTGGCGGGACGGCGGTTCCTAGCGGAGAAGGTCCCAGCGGAGATGGAGGTCCGACGGGACTGCCAGCATCTCGCCCCGGTCGCACGGAGGGCGAAGGGTCCGGTCCCAGTCGCGCCGAGGTAGAGGCGGAGTTCAAGCGCACCACCAACACCTTCTCCAGCGAGGCTTCACTCAACAAAAATCCCAGCCAGGCGCGCGCCAAGGCCACCCCAAAATCGTTCGACAAGATGGTCGGAATGAACGGCTACGATGTGGTGAGCGAGAAGAGTCAGCCCGCCTCCTCGGCGGGTTCGAGAGAGTCCGGTAGGGCGCTCTATCGTGCCAACTGCAGGCGTTGTCACGGCGACGACGCCAAACTAAAGGAAGAGAATGGGGGCTTGGGACGCTACAATATGGCGAACTTGTCCGACCCCATGCAGTACAAGTACGGGGCCGACGGCCCCGGCATTTTTCGCTCGATCGCCTTCGGCACGCCGGCGCCGCCTCACGGCAGCTACAACGGAATTCTCAGCGACACTGAGATTTGGAATATCGTTGCCTACATCCAGTCGAGCCAGGTCCAGGCCCGTTAGCCACCCAATTTGTTCAGAATGCCGTAAATCGGCAGGAACATTCCCACGAAAAGGATGGCCATGGCGACTCCCATCACGCAGATAACGACCGGTTCGAGCATCGCGGTGATAGCATCGATCAGGTTCTCAACCTCTTCTTCCATCAGTCGCTGATTGGCCGCCAGCAACTCATCCATGCTCCCGCTTTCCTCGCCCACGGCAAGCATGCTATGAAAGACAGGCGGAAAGTAATCCATCATCTCAAGCGCCTCTGATAGACTGCCCGTGGCCATCAACCTTTTCTGGGCATCGGTGAGTTTCTCGCGGTGAAGGTCGAAAGGGGTGGTGACGGTCAGCATGTTCAAAGCTCGGTGAATCGGCACTCCGTCCTTGTGCAGATAAGTCAAGGTCTCACAAACGTTGGCGCACAAAATCTTCCCTACGATAGGTTGGGTCATGGGCAGCCTGAGAAAGACATTGAACAGGCGCTGCTGGATCCTATGGCGGTAGATTATGGAAGCGAGCACAACGGAGACGCCCAAAAACAGGGTGATGGGGTGGTTGATGAAGCCTACTCCAACGAAAACAACCTTGGAGATAAGGGGAAATTCAAGATCCATCTGCTCGTAGAGAGCGATAAATTTCGGGAAGACGAGCTTGACGACCATGATCAAGACGAATCCACAGGCAGAGGCGGTGATCAGAGGACTTGTGATGGCCTGTTTGATGCGCGACTGAGTCTCCACCTGCTTTAATAGCAACTGGCCCGCTCGCCGCAAACGTCCGCCAATGTCTCCACCCTCTTCTCCGGCACGGATCAGGACGATGCTGGTGGGAGGAAAGAGGTCGGGATAAAGCGCGAAGGCCGCGCTCATTCCAGTTCCTGTGTGAATGCGGCGTGAGATATGGTCGAGGATCTTGGTAAAGCGGGGATCGTCCTGCTGCTCGGCTAGTGCAGTGATGGCCATCCCGGGTGCCAAGCCACTTTCGATCATCAAAGCCAACTGATCCAAAAAGACCGCAACGCTTTTTTTGTTGACCGAAGAAAAGATGTCTACCAGCGCGACTAGGCTAGCTTTTGTGGCCGTGGCCAAGCGATCTGCCCGGCGCGGCGGCGGAGGCGCGGATAGCGTTCGCTTATTGGCTGTTCTTTGATTCAGACCTTGCCGCCAAAGAGTCGCCTGAAGAACGTTTTGGGACTCGGCTCCTCGTCTGCTTCTGGAAATTGGGCGTCACTTTCTTTGAGAAAATCTCTGATCTTCGTCAATTCCCCGTCGTCGAGCCACATTCCGTGCTCACGACACATATCGACCGTCACCCCACTATCCAGCAGGTAAACGTGACGCTTCATGCGGAGTTCGCACTGGGGGCACTTGACGTGATGCTCCACGGAAACACCTGGCTTATCGAATTCGAGGGTGGGCTCGATCTCCGAGGACTTCAGTTCCAGATCCGACAGACGTAAGACTCGGTCGAACTGCTCAAAGGCAAACCAGCAGCCTTCGCAGTCTGGGCAAAGCCAGCCCAACTTCGTACGATTCATCAGCTTCGCGCAACGCGGACAATCCAACTCCGAAATAGACATAGCAAGCCCTTCGACATTCGATCGTCTCCTCCCCGCTCATTCCGGCTTCAACACTATGAACCGAGGTAAGAGTTGGATTTTCACCGGATAGAGGTGGTGTAGAGTACATAACCACGGGGAACGAGAGTAAGAAGGAGAATTTAACATGCTCAGTTCCCGTGAAGTCTGCGACTTTTATCACTTGGAAGAGACTCTAGGCGCGGCCCAGCGCGAGAAACTCACCGAGATCCGGACGTTTATGACGCAACAGGTTCAGCCGATCATTAACGATCACTGGATTCGTGAAGAGTTCCCCCACTATCTGATCCCAGAGATAGCCAAGCTTGACTTGGCGGGAACCCCTTACAAAGGTTACGGATGTGCCGGAGAGAGCTCCGTTTTTGTGGGGTTGATGACGCAAGAATTCGCTCGAGTGGATTGCTCGATCGCTACTTTCTTTGGTGTCCACAGCGGCTTGGCGATGGGCTCTATCTATCTGTGTGGAAGCGAGGAACAGAAGAACCACTGGCTTCCCGTGATGCAACGCATGGAAAAAATTGGAGCCTTTGGTTTGACCGAACCAGACCACGGGTCCGACGTCAGCAAGGGGCTCGAGACGTCAGCCAAAAGAGACGGCGATCGTTGGGTCTTGAACGGTCACAAGAAATGGATCGGGAATGCTACCTTCGCCGATGTCACGGTGATCTGGGCCCGGGACGTGGATGACGGTCACGTGAAAGGCTTTCTGGTGGAAAAAGACACTCCGGGATTCCAGCCCACCAAAATGCGGAACAAGATCGCTCTGCGGGTCGTTCAGAACGCGGAGATCACACTAGAGGACTGCGTGGTCCCAGAAACTCATCGACTACAGAACGCTAATTCTTTTGGCGACACGGCCAAGGTACTCCGTATGACTCGCGCGGAGGTGGCCTGGCAGGCGGTTGGCTGCATGGCCGGAGCCTTCGAATTGACGCTGAAGTACACCAAGACTCGAAAGCAGTTCGGTCGACCGATCGGAGGATTTCAATTGGTCCAAGACCGCCTGGCGGTGATGCTTGCCAACATCACCTCGGCGCAAACGCTCTGTTTTCGGCTGTCCCAGATGCAGGATCAAGGTATCTTCAAAGAAGAGCACGCCTCCTTAGCGAAAATGTTCTGCACGGTGAAGATGCGGGAGACGGTGGGTTTAGCCCGCGAACTTCTGGGTGGCAACGGAATCCTCTTAGAACACCACGTAGGCCGCTTCGTAGCGGATGCAGAGGCCATTTACAGCTACGAGGGCACCCGCGAAATCAACGCCCTCATCGTGGGCCGCGCCGCTACCGGACTGGGCGCCTTTGTTTGATCGAGAGATCTGGTCCCCAACGAGCTGACAGAGCCGATCTCGATGTGGTAAGCTTCGGCTCTCAATGATCCAACGCTAAGTCCTCGAACAAGATTTGAGGACGAGTGGGACGTTGATGGGCGTGAGCCTATTAACGTAGAGGGCTTCACGGCTCTCAAGAAAGCCGCCATTCCTGAAATGGTGGCTTTTTTTCTGATAGAGTCAAGCAGCCCGAGGAAGCCAGCCCACGAGGTACCAAATCTTGTCCAAGCCCACTAACTACCGAAGTATACACATTCTGTGTGCGTCATGCCTCTGCAAACTCTACAAGTACCGTAAGGGCGGGCGTGGATCGTTGGTCAAGTGCATCCCCGACCGCATTCTCAAAGATTACACTAAAGGTGATCTTCGTTGCCCTGAGTGTGCCCAAGAGTTCGCTCGAGAGGTCTCCATGGGCGGGCGCATCGTCTACAAAATCATAGGAGGCAAAGTACTGACCAAGGGCATGCGAAAAAAGTGACCCGCCCCTTTTCCGAGGGGCTCCTCGAAACTTGTCCAACCGTTAACATTCTCGAATCACTTGGGTCTTGGGCCTGAGGTACATTATCTTCAATACAGCACACCGATGCCCTTAATATAGAAAGATAATCCTTAAGTCCATGATTTGCCTCGACCCCAGCCGCTCATACAACTACGTCACGCCGGCCCGCGCCGTCGTCACGACGAAATCCAGCGCCCCTCCGTCACAGTCGAATGCTCCCTCAGAGCAGTTTCAAAACAGCTCCGTTCCGGCACGCATCGCACAAGTTGCCCCGTCGGCTGTAGCTCAAGTCCTGAAAGAGATGCAGGGCGGCGAGTACGTGCCCGGTGAACTGATCGTGAAGTTTCAATCTGGCGGGGAAGCTGGGCTAATGAGCGACATCGCGAGCGAATACGGCGCCGAAGTCGTGGAACGGTTTGACATCCCTTCGAGTATCTACAAATCTTACGACGGCGACCTGGTTCGCCTCAAGCTTCCCCAAGGTATCGACATCGCCGAAGCCATCGCCGCTATGAAAGATGATGCCCGCGTGATGTACGCCGAGGGCAACGAAATTATTCGCCTCCCCGAAACCATCGACGGTGAAGAGACCGGCGAACCTAACGACCTCGACGAAAAACTGTGGGGCCTCAACAACACCGGCCAAACCGGCGGAACCCCCGGCGCCGACATCAGCGCCGTCGACGCTTGGAAGGTCACCAAGGGCGACAGCAGCGTCAACGGTCCTCTGATAGCGGTCATTGACACCGGCGTGGACTACAATCACCCAGATCTCAAAGCCAACATTTTTGTCAACGTCGGTGAGATCCCCGGCAACGGCATCGACGACGATAACAACGGTGTGATCGATGACGTTAACGGCTACAACGCCTTTGCCGACAACGGAGATCCCCTCGACGGCCACTCCCACGGAACCCACTGTGCTGGAACCATCGGTGCCGTCGGCAATAATGGTATCGGCGTCACCGGTGTGATGCAAAACGCCCGAATCCTGCCTGTTAAGATCTTCTCAGACTCCGGCAGCACCAGCACTGACGCCATCGTACGCGGGATCGTCTACGCCGGCAAAATGGGTGCCGATATCACTTCCAACAGTTGGGGGGGCGGTCAGCGCAGCCAAGCTATCTATGACGCCTTCGCCGGCAACCCAGCGCTCCACATCATAGCGGCCGGCAACAGCAACTACGACAACGACAAAAGAGACAATTTCCCCTCCAACTACGACCTGGACAACATTGTGGCCGTGGCCGCGACGACGTCGAAGGACGAGCGCTCAAGCTTCTCGCAATGGGGCGCTAAAAACGTCGACGTAGCGGCCCCCGGCAGCGCGATATGGTCAACCATACCCGGCGGACGATACGGCAACAAGAGCGGGACCTCCATGGCCACCCCCCACGTTTCGGGAGTCGCCGGGCTCATCGCCAGCGCTTATCCAGACGCCTCTAACGCCGAGATTAAAGACCGCCTCATTCGAGGATCTGACCCCATCGCCGCACTAGAGGGCGTGTCGGTATCCAACGGACGGGTCAACGCCGCCCGCGCAGTTTCCGAGGAGTACGCGACTTCGCCGTCCAACCGTTCAGCTTGAGCAAGTTATAAATCACGAGAGAGACTCCATTGTGGGTCTCTCTTGCATTGAGGGCTCGGCGAAGTAGGGCCCTTTCAACTCGCAACTATAGGCCAAGGCACCACAGAGGAGCCTTGTCTTCTTTAGCCAAGCGAGGGCAAAACACACAAGAGGGTGGGTATTCGATGTCAGATCATCACGATGACGAACCTAAAGAAATGGAACAGCAGTGGGGTAGCAAGATCGGAGTGATCTTGGCTGTGGCCGGATCCGCTGTGGGTCTCGGAAACTTTCTCCGATTCCCCGGTGTCGCGGCGGCCAATGGCGGAGGGGCCTTCATGGTTCCGTACTTCATCGCACTTTTGCTGCTGGGAATCCCCATCGGCTGGGCGGAGTGGACCATGGGTCGCTACGGCGGAAAGCGCGGCTTTCACTCAGCCCCCTTCATCCTAGGAGCCGTGGGTCGCAACAGGATCTTTCGCTACATCGGTGTTCTGGGAGTTCTGATTCCCCTCTGTGTCTCATTCTATTACACCTACATCGAGGCGTGGTGTTTAAGTTACGCCATCGATTACATGACTGGGAAAATCAATATCGCGGGCGCCGGAGACATTCCCGCCCAAACCCAGGCCGCGGCGACCCTTTTCGCCACGACCGTCGGGCTGAACTCCAACGGCATCCACGCCGGCGGCACTCTGGGAACCTTCGTACTCTGGTGCATCGTCTTCTCCATCAACATCGCGCTGGTCTATCGGGGCATTTCGGGCGGTATCGAAAAATTCTGCCAACTGGCCATGCCAACCATGGCCATCTGCGCCATCATCGTGCTCGCCCGGGTCTTAACCCTGGGAACTCCCGACCCCAACTTTCCCGACCAAAATGTCGTCAACGGCCTCGGCTTTATGTGGGAGCCTAATTTTGAGGCTCTAAAGAGCGGGCAGACCTGGCTTGCGGCGGCCGGTCAGATCTTCTACTCGCTGTCGGTCGGTTTCGGCGTGATCATCAACTATGCGTCTTACATGAAAAAGGACAGCGACGTCGTCCTTTCAGGTCTGACGGCGTCAGCCACCAATGAAGTCTTTGAAGTCAGCTTCGGAGGGATGATCACTCTCACGTCCGCCTTCATTTTCTTGGGCGCGACCTCGGCCACGGCGGCTGCGGCCAGCACCTTCGGCCTGGGGTTCACGACTCTTCCCGTGGTCTTCGCTCAGATGGGTGGATTCGGCCCGGTGGTCGGCGCCATCTGGTTCTTCATGCTTTTCTTAGCGGCTATCACTTCTTCCATCTCCATGTATCAGCCGGCCCTTGCTTTCTTCGAGGAATCTTTGGGCCGAGGGCGAGGCGTCGCAACCGCGCTCCTGGTCGCCTGTTGCTTGAGTGGATCCTTCTGCGTGATGTACTTCTCCAAAGGATTGGTCTTCTTAGGCACAATCGATGACTGGGTAGGAACCTTTGGTATCTTTATCCTGGCAATGGTACAACTCTTCATCTTCAGTTATATCTATGGCGTGGCGCGAGGCTTTGAAGAGGCCCACCAAGGTGCTCATATTCGCATCCCCGACTTCTACAAGGTCGTCCTGAAACTCATCGCTCCGCTCTTTTTGACCATCGTCTTCGTGGCTTTCGCTTATGACTCACTCCCCAAGTGGATAGCGGACGTGGGAGAGAATCCAGTCCGGCAGTACGCTCTCGGACTGGTCGCGGTGGTCATCGCTTTCTTGTGCGGATGTGTGTACATTGGCGAGCGGCGTTTGCTGGAGAAGAACATCGGCATTGACGGTATCGACGAACCTGGGCCCAGCGGAGACGCGGGTCCAGCGGGACCCGACGAAGACGACGACGAAAGGGAAGGTTAGGTTAGGAATTTATGTCAAGTCTTGGATGGTTATTTTTGGTCTGCAGTATCACAGGCGTCTGGACGCTAGCGATCTGGTGTTACTACAAGCTTCTGTTTGACTCCCCTTAAAATCTGGGACGCGGTCGTCGTCGGTGCCGGGGCCGCCGGCATTTTCGCTGCGCTGCGGGCTAAAGAGTGTTCACCGGATCTTGAGATCCTGGTGTTGGAACGCTCCGCCAAACCCCTGCGGAAGGTCGCGATCTCCGGTGGTGGGCGTTGTAACGTGACCCACGAGTGCCACTCACTGGACTGGTTATTGAGTTGCTATCCTCGAGGAGGTCCGCGCCTAGAGGCCATCCTTGGGCGCTTTATGCCTGAGGATACTGTCCGCTGGTTTTCTGAACAGGGAGTCGATTTGAAGACAGAAGCGGACGGACGCATGTTCCCCGTTTCCAACACGTCGTCGACCATCATTGATTGCCTTCTCGACTGCGCCAGGCGGCGCGGCATCCCCCTAAAGACTGACCACAGGATTGACAACATCGTCCAAGCCGACGACGATTGTTTCGAGCTTCAATCTCGGTCGGAAATGCACCTGACGCGGAAGGTTCTTTTGGCGACCGGCGGAGGTTCAGCGGGCACGAAGTGGCTTCGCGCTTTTGGCCACACGGTGGTCCCGGATATTCCATCTCTGTTCACTTTCTGCTCGCAGCACCCGGTCATCGATGGTCTTCCGGGAGTATCCGTCCCCGACGTGAAACTTCGTCTCCTTCTTAGCGAGCACGACGAGCCAAGTGCAACCTATGAAGTTGAAGGTCCTTTCCTAATCACCCACTGGGGAGTCAGCGGCCCCGCCGTATTAAAGCTGTCCGCCTTCGCGGCACGAGGACTCGCCTCCACCGGCTATCAAGCGGAGTTGCTGTGTGACTTGCTTCCCCAGGAAACGTCTCAATCGTTGCGCGAACTGTTTGCGCGGCAGCGTTCGGACCAGCAGATAGCCAAGCGCTCACCCGTCGAAGCACTTCCTAAACGGCTGTGGACTCGACTGGTGCAACACGCGGGGCTCAGTGAGACAACGCGATGGAACGGGCTCAGCAATGCGAAAACGGAGTCCATCGTGCAAGCGATCAAGGCTCTCAAGCTTCCCGTGAAGGGCAAGGGCGTTTTCAAGGAAGAGTTCGTGACCGCCGGCGGCTTGCCGCTACCCGAAATCGATCCCTACACTATGGAAAGTCGCAGAGTGAGCAATCTTTTCGTCGCGGGAGAACTTCTCGACGTCGATGGAATCACCGGTGGCTTCAACTTCCAGAACGCATGGGCCACAGGATATATAGCGGGCGAAGGCTTGAGCGGCTAACCAAGCTCGAAGACGTTCAGGAAGCCTTCTTGGCGGTTTTCGCAAACGCGACCGCGCGTTCAACGGCTTGGTCGAGGTCCAGGCGTCCGGACCCTTGAGCGAATCGAGAGGCGCCCTTCAAAGGATCCGCCGTTTCGCGTACGATGTCCTTGATCTGCTGGTGGGTCAAGTTGGGGTTGACCTGGAGCATCAGGGCAGCGGCTCCTGCCACCATAGGAGCCGCTAGGCTGCTACCACTCAGGGCGAAGTAGAGCGACTCGTTAGCCACTCTCTCGGCATAGCGGGAACCGGGTGCCAAGACAGACACGACATCCGCGCCTTCGGCGATGAGATCCGGCTTGGACAAGCCTTTTCCACCTTGGCTCGATTTCGACCAGACAGTATCGTCGCCGAGAAGCGTTGTGCCTCGATCATCCAACGCTCCCACAGTGATCACTTTGGGTGAGTTTCCCGGGCTCGAGATGGTCGAGCGGCAAACCGCCCCTTGGCAATCGTTTCCTGAGGAGACCACTACAACGATACCCGCATCCACAGCGCGTTCGGCGGCGGCCACGAAAAGGGCGCTGTCGGGGTCACTCGTGTCTACACCAAGGGAAAGGTTGAGAACGTCAATCGAATATTTTTCCTTGTTCTCGACGACCCAGTCCAAAGCTTTGATAACTTCAAGGTTGCTGCTGACCCGACAAGCCACCAAGTCTGCCTTGGGAGCAATCCCGTCGACGGTCTTCCCATCACCCAGGATCACGCCGGCGACATGGGTTCCGTGACCTCGATAGTCGAACGGTTTCCGTCGACGTGAGCCGAAATCTTTAAAGGCTTTGATGCGATCACCGAAATCTTCGTGTGCGACGACGCCGCTGTCGATCACCGCGACAGTCACACCCCTACCGTCGATTCCCTGACCGTGCAGGTCACTGAGGTGAGCGGGACGAGAAAGGTGTCCCAAACTCTTTTCCGTGAAACCTAGTACCTTGTCCGCTGAATTCGCGGATTGCACCGTCATCGCGTCCGAGCCGGGCGCGTGAGGGACACTCCACGCCTTCTTGGGAGCGGACTTGTTGAGGCGCGGCATATTTCCGCTGCGGATATTCACCTACTCAGAGTAAAACAACCAACCTTCTGACATGTTAACGTTTTGTAAACCGAAACCAGAAGTCGATTGGTAAGTGGCTCAACCTTCCTCAACTCTCGACAACCCTGGCAAGTCAGAGTAAGCTCACCTCTTGTCGAAAGCTTGGCGTGAAATAAAAGAGACGTTGATTCTCGGGGTCCCGATGGCTGGAGCCCAGTTGAGCCAGTTGGCCATGGGCACAACCGACGTGGCCTTCGTGGGGCGCCTACAGGGGGAAGCCCTAGCTGCGATGACCGTCGGTCAAGCTGCCTACGGCTTCTTTCTCATGTTCGGCATCGGCATTCTCGCGGCGGTCGGCCCCTTAGTCAGTGAAGCCTATGGGGCTCGAAAGGAGGGAGCTTCGGCCATGCCCGTGGCGGTGGGCTGTTGGTGCGCTTTACTGTGTAGCCTTCTAGCATGGAGCTTCCTGTGGCCCATCGATTCGCTCTTCAGATGGCTTGACTACGATCCTCTGGTCATCGAAAAAGCCACCTCTTACACCAGAGCGGTTATGATGGGACTGCCGGCTTGCTTCCTTTACCTGACTCTCAAGAACTATGCCGACAGCATCTCCAGGCCTCGAATTCCTTTAGTGGTGGCGATTTGCGGTATCTTCGTCAACGCAGTGGCAGACTATGCGTTGATCTTTGGCAAATGGGGATTTCCCAACCTCGGGGTGATGGGTACCGGATTGGCGACCTCCATCGTTAATATCTTTATGATGTTGGTACTCATGCTCTTACTTTGGAAGCCGGAGTTCAGCAAAGCTCTGTTGCGGGCACGAGTCGCTGACTTCCGAGAATTCCTGACCATCGGCATTCCCATCGCAGCTTCGACCTGTTTAGAAATCGGGCTGTTCGTGGTAGCGGCCCTGATGATGGGAAAACTGGGAACCGCGGAGGCGGCCGCCCATCAGATCGTGCTGGTCTGCGCGGCCACGACCTTTATGGTCCCTCTGGGAATTTCATTCGCTGGAGGAACCCGCGTCGGCCAAGCCGTCGGCGCCAAAAATTTCGCTGCCGTTCGACCGGCGGGACTGGCCGCGATTGGAGTCGGAACCGCTTTCATGG
>JBBKWP010000196.1:0-7069 GCA_037968995.1 Candidatus Xenobia bacterium | reverse complement strand
GCAGATGGGCGGCCCCAACGACACCACCGGGGGAATCGGCAGCTTAGGCGACAAGCGGCCCATCGCCATGCCCACGGTCGGCAACGACGGAATCACGGGAATCCCTGGATCCTCAAACCTGGGGAACGTCGGGCCTCAGGGGCAAAATTTAGGTGGACTTTCCTTTCGTTATCTTTGGGGCGGCGATTGGAACCCCAGATTTCAGGCCGAGTATGCCCATTCGGACTACCGACCCAACCAAAATTCGTCCTACAACGCGACGGGAACAGCCTACCGCATCGCCGCCGGAGTCACGCCCATAGATGCTCTCGAACTGGACCTTGAATACCTGGCCGTTGATCCTACCTACGATCCGTTTCTGCTTCAGATCCCACCCGCCGGAGGGATTCTTTTCAACGGACTGCGCCTGGGCGAATCGTTTCTCTCTCAGCGCGGAAACCTCTACTCGCTCCACGACACCGAGATCTATCCGCACAATCGTGAAGGCTTTCGTGGGAAAATTCGCTGGGACTACTCAGATCAGGGCGTCTTGCTCTTCAAATTCGGATTTCTAGACCAACGCCAACCGTCGCTTCAAGACGTTCGCTTCTCCGCCAATTCCCTGGGTGCTGGAACTCCCAACACGCCGGTTTTAGGATTCTCTCCTGGCTTCACCGACCCCGTGTTTGGTGGCTTTTCACCCTTCACGTTCGCCGCCCAAGGAGGCAACACATTGGCTGTTCCATTGGAGTCTCCATCGGGCAGTAGCGACTTTTATTCCATTTCAGCCCAGCATGACTTTCCTCTCAATCCATCGCAAAGCCGCGCAGTCACTTTGAGGGGGAATTACAACAGCACCGACTATCAGCGGGCCAGCGCCTTGAGCGCTATTTTACCCGGAGCCAACGGTCTGCGTGGCGAGAACGTGAATCGAGTCGATCTCAACTACACCGGGTGGGAACTAGGTGTCGATGTGGACCTGACAGAGACTTTCACCCTAAAAGGCGGATACGGGCAGTACACTTTCGCCGGGCACTACGATCCTTTCGGTGTCACTTCCGAATATGCGGTGCTTGCCGGGACCACTCAATTCGACAATTTTAACGTGGAACAGCAACAACCGTTCCTCGGTTTCGACTACGCCATATCCGATGCTATTCAATGGGATTTGACCACCACGCTCTTCTCCACTCGCGACAAAGCATCACCTGCAATCTTCACGACACCAACATTCGCCGGCACCAACCAAGTCTTCAGTCCCCAGCGAACAGCCCATCCCTTCAGCTATGACGGCATCATGATCAACTCTAGTTTTACTCTAACCTTTTAAACCAAGTGATGCGTAGGCGAACCTTGTGGGTTTAAGGAGCAAAATAAAGGAACTCCTCGGTTTTTGAACCATACATGACTTTCACAAGTGTTCCACATCGTTAATCGGTGGTATAATGGGACAGCAGGCTCAGGATTGGGCCTAGAAAGAAAGGAGATCGTCATCGGTAGAAGAGGCAGACGTCATCAAGACAAAACCCCCCGGTTTGAACACCGGATTAATGAGAGAATCAGAGCACGGGAGGTGAGGGTCGTCGACGAGACCGGCCAGAACCTCGGAACTATGCACCCCAGAGAGGCGACACGTGTCGCCAAGGAGAGAAAACTCGACCTCGTCGAAGTCTCTCCCAACGCAAATCCCCCCGTTTGCAAGATTCTCGATTACGGTAAGTGGCGCTACGAACGCGACAAACAGAAGAAGGAATCCAAGCCTGGTAAGAGCGCGGAACTTCGAGAAGTCAAGATGCGGCCCAAGATCGGTGAACACGATTTCCAGGTCAAGACGAAACAAGTCGTCCGTCTCCTTGAGGGCGGCGACAAAGTTAAGGTGATGCTGAGATTTCGCGGACGCGAAGTCGTTCACCAACATCTCGCCGAAGAACTTCTGATGCGAGTAAGCCGCGAGGTTGGTGCTATCGGTACCATCGAATCCAAACCGTCCATGCAGGGACGCCAGATGATGTTGGTTCTCGCCCCGGCACATTAAGAACCCCCTCGTCGCAACCGTCCCAAAACTTTGCCTCGGCCGCTAAAGCCGAGGCCTTTTCTTTAAGAGCCTAAGCCACCTGCGCTCATTGAGGGGCGGGGTTTCCAGGAATTTCTCCACAAAAATCATCGACGGCTTCACTAGGGGCGACAACGCCGGGGTCTTCGAGAACGGCCGCGGGGTCGAAGTCCTTAAATTCTTTATCAAGACAGTACAAGAAGATGATCGACATCGCCGTCACGGGCTTCTGACTGGTGTTTTGATAGCAAGTCGCCAGTTCATAGTCGTGGTCGGCATAGAGCCGAATTCCATCGACACTGGAATAGGACGGAATCTCCTCAAGGGATGATCCATCAGACGTTGAGCGCGCCTCCACCCTATACACGACTTCCCCCGTGGTTTTGTCCCTAAGTTCTTGCCAAAGGGCATACGGGTGGAGATGAGAGGTGATGTAGTGTGCGGTGGTATCGAAGGGAATCCCAAGCTCCTCATTCACTGACGTAACGCTCACTCTTACCTCTCCGGGCGCCACGACCCAATGTCCGGTGGTGATGGTTCCGTCGGGATTCGTTCTCGTTCGCCCAGCGGCAGGCATTGGCAGATCGGCACGCTCGGAGGACGGGTCGACCACGATCACTCGGTTGGACGCCTCTAGGAGAAACAAAGGCTTCAGCTTCTGAGTCAGTTCGGTGTCCGCCACGAAATCCGCACGGATCCGATGTCGCACAGTCTCGCCCACGTGTTCGGGCAATAAGTTCAATACCTGAGACTGTAGCTGTAATTTCTGTCGAGCCGGAAACGGGATCGCGAAACCCGTGGGAAACTTTATTTTGTAGGCTCCTTGGGCCAACGTGAAAACTCTTGGCGTACCATACGTTCTCGTTCCCAGCATCTTACGATAGTCGTCTAAAGAACTGTCCAGGAATAAGGAGTTGTGGCACATAAAACTTTGACTCCGTTGACTGCGTCCCGTCTCATCGACCATGATCGCCTGATAGCCGGAAAGCCAAAGGAGTTGACTGGAGTCTTCGCTCAACGAAATCTCTCGGAGGACTTCACCGGGACCCCGCATCGATGGGAAAATCTGTTTCAGGAAATAGGGAGCACTGGTATAACTCCAATGCCCTACCTTAGCTGTCTTAGTCACATTTGACCAAACGATCATGCCCATGAGGACTGCAACTGAAGCGATAAGCAAATGCGCCTTCTTCACTTCCAACCCGTCCAGGCCGAGTCCAGAAGGTAGAGATTGACACCGGCCATACTGGGGCGGTAAACCTCGGAATCGGAGCAGTGAAACTCGATCTCTTTCCCGGCGCCCGTTGGGTTCCCCGAGTTCACTTCGCCATAGAGAATGCTACTCACTCCGGGCCCCTTTACCCATCGCTCTTCGATGACGATGGCACCCGGGGACAGTCGATAGGCGCCCGTGGCGGGCTCTCCCTCACTCAAGATCCATGGCTCTCGAGCATCCACGAGAGAGTCTGATCCGTCGACGCCGGCCCAGGCAGACTGACAGTAAAGCGCCTGTGGCTTCACCTTGAGGAGCTTGGCTGGGGTAAAATGAACTTCGAGCCGAGCCATCACCTCGCCGCTTGATACCTGGTCGGCCTGAGCGCTCCAACTTCCCCGAAAGAGAAGAGGCTCGTTGGAGAAGATAGGTAATGCGTAACCGTCAGGAAAGTAGTAGTCGAGATGGTCCCCGTCTTCTCGGACAAGGCTCGAAGAATCGTAGGAGGGTCGCCCCATCAACTGGCCGTGTCGCTCGCGATCGACCCAAGAAACGTCCCACCAATCGAGTCTTGGCCCCTTGTATCGAAGAGGAAGGCCGCTACCATCGAGATACTGAACGGAAAATCCCGTGACATAGACCGGCGCCGTGGGCGTCGCGCCGATCACAAATTCTTCGGAAAATCGGGGCCCGTTCCCCCACTGAACCGGCGTCTTAAGAGCGATAGCGGGCGACGTCGCCGTGGCCTTTCCCTCCTTGGGCATCTCTTTACATCCGTAGTTCAACGCCAAGGCTAAGGCGAGAAAGATGGCCGAGTGGTGGATTCTATCCTTTTGGGTTTCGCTATTCATGAAAAGTCCAGCCGTGTGACCTTAAGATTATGTATTCTCTGGACTCGACGGCTTGTCCCCTTCGGTGCCGTCGACTGAAGGCGCAGCCAGCGGAAGATCTACCGGTCCTTGCCAATCTGAGTCTCTTGGAACTGCCCACGCCAATTCCACGAGCCGACCGGGAGACGGCTGTCCATCCAACCTGGTGTCCACCCGCACAGATAGAAACTTTAGGACCCGAACCTTCCGGTCTGGATGAGCTTGGTTCCATCGAAAGGCCAGGGTCTTCAGAAAGCGGATGCGAAACTGCAGCCCCAGACTATACTCCAAGGCTGAGAGGAAGTTTCGCTCTCGCTGATTGCGGAATTCCGAATATGGGTACTCCACCGGCTCCATAGACAATGGTACCCCGGCCCGAAGAAGATCGACCGTTGAACCGTCGGTCAGTTTCGCTTCGACGAAATAGCGACTGTCCACCGGCCGTGGAACTGGCGCGAACAGGTTCCAGAATTGAACCAAACGGACAGCACTGAGGGCTTTGACCGGCCAGTTCAAGACACCCGAGCCCTGCTTGGGCGGCTTCGCATCGTGAATAACCATGTAGGAATTCCACCCCATAGTTCCCAGAATGGCCAGCGCCGCCAAGACCTGAGTGAGAGGGTGCAGCGCCCAGCCCCATGCGACCCCTAGCGCTCCCGGGGCCGGTCGTCTCCGCCATACACAACTTGGCAGTAGCCCTACCAGGGCTGCCAGAGAGACCAAGGGGAAAAACTCCAAATCCATCGTGGCGCCGATCCCCAGGTGAAAGATCCCAAAGGCGACGATCCCGACGAGACGCCAGCGGCTGTTCCCGGCCAACAAAAGGAGAAAAGGTCCGAATCCTTCCAGAATGATGGTGCCTACACTCAACCATCCCAGCAGGTCGGGAAACTGCAAAAGCCAGTAGCCAAGGGGTTTCGTGAAGTGATGGAGCTGAAAAGTCCTGAAGATGGCCGTCCTCTCGGTGAGCCAAACCGGGTGAATCTTAAAGAGCGCTGCCACCAGATAGAGACTCACCACTTGAAAGAGATATCCGTTTCCCCCTGGAGAAACCACTTGGTCGCCCCCCCTTTCTTCGGTAGTGAGCGCCTCTTGGTCCAGAGAAAAACGAGCACCCCAAGGCAGAAATAGGCCCCAAAAAAGTAAGATCAAGAACAACCTGTCGCTGGAGTCTAGGACCAGCGGATTTCGATTATGTAGTGAGAGAGTCAGAACGTAGCAGAGTAGAGAACTCAGACGGGTACGCCAGCCGAGCAAAAGTGCGATCGCCGACGCCCCGTGAAGCAAAAAAAGGAAGGCTTGACCTGTTGGGAGTCCGTGATAGAGGTGGATGCACCACCAAGCGGAGTTCCAGTAAGATTCGGTCAGGATGGCCCTAGGAAGATACCCTAGGTCAGTATAGTACAACGTGAGATCTCGCGCTCGGTCGACCAAGTCATAGATGAGTAGTAAGCCCATGGAGATCCTGAGGGCTCCTAACGACCGCAAGTCCAAAACCAGGCACCTGGTAAGGCGGTTCGCGAGCCCAGTCACAGCTTTGCCTCGCAAACTAGAATCCAGGTCGGCGGCGCGGACCTATTGTCTGGCAAAGTAGGTTCCGAGACGTGCCAGACCTTTAACGACACAGCGTTTTCCTCACCGGTGTGAGTGCGATTCCACTCTTCCAGCCACCACTTTGCGAAGTAGGGCTTCGCGGGATCGTGGTCCGGAAGTGAGGGAAGGTTCATCATCCATTTTCTCCAACGATCGTCGGGATACGTCGCGGAAACCAGAGGCGGTTTATCCTTTGAGAAAACTCGTCCGCCAAGCCAAACGTCATAGCGCTCCCCAGCGCGCGTTGTGACCTCGATGGAAAACCACCCGTCCTCTTTAAGGCCGGCACCTGTAAAAACACGCCAAAACTGGAGACTAGAAACCATGGGAGCGATCTGAATTAAGGGTTTGGGTACGAACACGTGTTTACCCTTGCCGAGTGACTCGAGGTTCATCGCCCAAGTCAAAGCGATCACGAAAAGCATGAAGAAAGTCGGCAAACTGGGGGACATGCAATCTTCGACTTCTCTAGGAGCGGCCTCAGTTTCGCGTCCCCGGCCCGGACGAGTCAGATAGGACGACGGTGCCATCGCCAGTAATCCCACGAGAGGCGCCCAGCGAAAGATCCCGATTTCGAGGAACGCTCCAAACCCAATGTGCATCAGTGCGGCTCCTACGAGGACCGCAGCCCGTAAGGGTGGCCAAGGCGCCAAGAGAAGAACCGCGAGGGCTCCCTCGGCCGCCAGGACGCCCCAGGTGACGTATCGGAGAGCCGCTGGATGGGCTAGCAAGTAATGAGCCCAACCCGTCGCGTGATGCTCAACCGACAACGAGTAGTACACCGCGGAACCTTCGGAGAGCCACAAAGGCCCCAGTTTGTGAAGTACAGCGAAAAAATACAAGCAGACCATCTGCAGGATGAGGCCAACCGTCGCCGCGGAAAAATATAACCGCCCCGGATTTGCAACGGGCTCGGACCTCAGGGGGCATCGACGACTGTCCAACGACCACACCCTTCCCCAAGGCAGGAACATTCCCCAAAACAGCAGCGCCGCGAACAGAGTGTCGCCGCTGTTCAACACCAGTGTATTGCGCAGATGGACGGAAACGAGAAAGTACCAGGCGATAAACGATGAGAGGCGAGTGCGATAACCGAGGAGCAAGGACACCGCCGCGACTCCATGCAAGGCCAACAAGCCATACTGGTAAGCCAGCAAATCATTGGCGATGTGAAGAGTCGGAAGAGGAAAGCTCCGGTAGCTTTCCATTAAGATCTTGAGTGGGTAAAAGCCCTCTTCAGACATGAATTCCCGAAGATATCGGGCCCGGAGCAGAAGGTCACATACTAGAACGAGCCCGGCAAATGCGCGGGCTAAAGCCAGGGCCCGAAAATCGAGAGCGAAAACTCGGTATCTCCAAGGC
>JBBKWP010000195.1:0-9859 GCA_037968995.1 Candidatus Xenobia bacterium | reverse complement strand
TATCAAGGCCGCTCCGAGGGTGGCGATGCCGACCGGGCGCGAGATGGTCGGCGCGATCATTATCGGGCCTCCGAGCACGAATCCAATCAACCGCCGGGAGATCAAAAGCTTCAATTGGTCGCTACTTGCGCTCTCGGGTTAGAGCTTATCGTGGGGCGCGAGATCGAGGCTTTGGGTATGGGACCCATTGCGCGCCAGAACGCCCAAGTCTATTTCCCTTACAGTCCCAGCAACATGGCTCGGGCCAATTACTGGCTTCGCGCGGCCGACCGAGTCTGGCTGCAGTTAGCGGAATTTCCCTGCCGCGACTTTGAAGAGCTCTTTCAGGGAGTTAAGGGCATTCCCTGGGCGGACATGTTGCCGCGCGATGCGTGGTTCCCAGTGGAAGTGATCACTACCAAGTCCACTCTCGAAAGCGTCTCGTCGTGCCAGGCCGTAGCCAAGAAAGCTGCTGTGGAAAAGATGTCGGCGACCTACGGACCCGCGCATTTCTCTGAATGTGGCGCCAAATTCGCTATTCGGGTCTTCATCGTATACAACCGAGCCCGCGTTTTCATCGATACTTCGGGTGAAGGACTCCATCGTCGCGGATACCGCACTTACAACGCCAAGGCGCCTCTCAGAGAGACGGTGGCGGCGGCCTTGGTCCTACTGTCACATTGGAGCCCCCAACGCGAACTGTATGATCCCATGTGCGGAAGCGGAACCATCCTCTTGGAAGCTGCTGGGATTGGGCTCAAGAAAGCGGCGGGTCTCGACCGCTCTTTCGCGGGTCAACGCTGGGACTGGATAGGGAAGGCGCCGTGGGAAGAGGCTCACCAAGAGGCCTTGGACACCTATGAGCGTCGACGCCATCTGAAACTTTTTGGTAGCGACATTGACGGTCGAGCCCTCAAGTTGGCGAGAGAACACCTTAAACAGGCCGGCTTCGAGGGCCATGGGATCCATTTTCAAGAACGAGATGTCGCGGAATTTTCGAGTTCGCGTAAGCACTGCGTTATGATCACGAATCCGCCTTACGGGAAGAGACTTGGGACGGTAGAGGAGGTCACCGTTCTGACCAAAACCATGGCGGAAGTCTTCGAGCCTCTGCACGAGACCTGGTCGCTCTACTTCTTTACAGCTTTTGAAGAATTTTCCCAAGTCTACGGAAAACATGCCGAACGGGTTCGAAAAATCTACAACGGCACCATTCCGTGTCAATTCTATCAGTTCCCTGGACCCAAGCCGCCAGACATCGGTTTGACGGATGAGGGGGGGGAACCGATTATAAAAAGAATTCGACTGAATCCATGATCATTAGACATTTTCAAGCCGCAGACTACTCCTCGGTGGCGGAACTTTTGCAACAGACGTACCGAGAGTCCGCCCGGTTATCCGGTCTGACGCCCGACCGCCTCAAGCATGAGATCGCCGAAAGAGGAAGTGACCCCAAAAAAGACTACCTCGTGTTAGAAAGCCAGAAGGGTGAGTTGGTGGGGTTCTGTGGATATTCGACCCCCTTGAACGAACATCACGCGCGCATGGATGGACCTGTGATCTCTTATGCTGAACGTGGCCAAGGCCTGGCTCAACGGCTCTGGCATGAACTCGCGGATCTGATGCGGTCTCGTAGGGTTTCCACGGTGTCGGTTATGCTCGAAGACCAAAATCGTCTGGCCGAAAAGTTTCTTCAGCGCTTAGGTTTTCAACGCAACAGCACACAGTTGATCGTGACGTCAGATCGTCCGTATCTAGGGAAAAGAGTGGAAATTCCCGGATTAAAGATCACCCGCATCAGTGAAGGAATGGTTTTTGATCGCGACGCTTATTTGCAACTTCACGGAAAACTGTTTCAGCCACGCAGCCGAAGCTTTCTCGATCTTCTCATCGCCCTCCCGGACTATTATCTGTTCGTCGCGGAGCGTTCTGGGCAGATGATCGGCTTTCTCGAACTTGAACTTGCCGAGGACACCGCCATCATCGAATCCTTTGGATTGCATGCGGATCACCGAAGGATGGGATTCGGTTCAGCCCTTTTGCGATCCGCTCTCGAGTTCGCTTGGCGACAACCGGGGATCAAGTTGGTTCGTCAGATATGGAAGACAGACCAGCCGGAATTTCTCAAGGTCTACACCTCTCTAGGTTTTCAGCAGAAGGCTGCTCTCCATCATATGCAAAAAGCTATGGCGGCGGCCTCAAACTAGCTCTTCGATCTGGTGGAAACGCCTCGCAAGATACTTCATCTCGACATGGACGCATTTTTCGCGTCTGTTGAGCAAAACGATTTCCCCGAACTTCGAGGGAAGCCGTTGGTGGTCGGCGGAGACAAAGAACGTCGAGGCGTGGTCGCCGCCGCCTCTTACGAAGCCCGAGTGTTCGGTATCCACTCGGCTATGAGCATGGGCGAGGCGTATCGTCGCTGCCCCCACCTCGTGCGGCAACCGGTTCGCATGGCCAGATATAAAGAGATCTCAGAACAAGTCAGAGTCATCTTTCTCGAACTCACGGACCTAGTCGAGCCACTCTCGATCGACGAAGCCTTTCTCGACGTGACGATACCCTCTCAAGTTCTCGAACGAACGGCCACGCTGTTGGCTCACGACCTCAAGTCGACCATCTTTCGACAAACTGGCCTTACCGTCTCGGCGGGGGTCGCTCCCAATAAGTTTCTGGCCAAGGTCGCTTCAGACATGAACAAGCCCAACGGTTTGACGGTGGTTCAGCCTCATCAAGTCGAGGACTTCTTGGAGCCGTTACCCGTGAAGAGGATCTGGGGGGTCGGTCCCGCGACCAATCAGCGGTTGGCTCTCCTCGGCATCACGACCATCGGCGAGTTACGGGCCTTGAGTCTCGAAGAAGCGCTCGACCACTTCGGGAAATCTGGCCTCCATTACTACCGATTATCTCGGGGTCTCGACGACCGACCCGTTCAAAGCCGAGGGCTTCCCAAATCCTTGTCCACTGAGCGAACCTTCTCACTCGATGTTACCGACCCCAACGTTTTGCGGGAGCATCTTTGGTCGCAGTCCCAAGAGGTCGCGCAAAGTTGCCAGAAGCGGCGCCTCAGTGGAGGGACCGTGGTTCTGAAACTTCGCTACGACGACTTTTCAACCATTACACGAAGTTTTACGATGGCCGAGCCGTCTCGAGCCTTTGAAGACATCTACCATACGGCCTTGGAACTGTTGGAGAAAACGGAGTACAAGGAGCGGCCGATCCGCTTGATGGGGGTTGGACTCTCCGGACTGCTTTCGGACGACCGACCTGTTCAGTTGCTGCTGCCCAATATCGAGTCCGAGTGATGGATAAAATCGTCCTTCGAGGAGTCTAGCGCTGGGCAGGGAAATTTCCAGAATGAGAAACATCTTTTCCGTACTCTTGGTCACATTTTTGCTATCCACAACGGTCTTAGCTCAGGACTGGTCCAAATCGCGAATCCTTGTCCAGCCTGGGGTAGCGGCGGGAGTCATCAAGCTGGGGGAACCCGTTCCCGACAACGCCGTCAAGCTTTACGGCAAGCCCAACTTCTATACCGATCCCAAACCGGGTGTTGAGGGCAAGGACTCAGGCCACGTCGTTTACGGGCGCGCTTTGGACCTTAAGCTTAGGAAGGGTCTGCTAGTGAAGCTCAACGACGGCGTTGATGAGCGCAACGTCTATTCTGTCTTCTTGCGCCGCGTGAGAGCCTACACGAGCGCGGGAGCCTATTTTGGAATGGACTTCAAGAAAGTTCAAAAACTCTATCCGAAGGCGAAAAAAGGTGAGGACGCGGAAACGGGCTTTGCCACGCTGACCATTCCCGGCCTGGTTTTCGTCTTTGAGAACAACCATTTGGCCGAAATGATTGTCGTTCCCAATAAGTAGAATCGTGGCTTCACGCGATATCGCCGAAAACGAGCTGCGCAATCTTTTGAGCGAGCGTCAAGGAGAGGGCGAGATTCACTCCGTGGGAGCCTTCACGGTGGACGTGAATGCGGCCAAAAGAAAGGTCGCTCGATTCGGTTTGGGCGGCCGGGAGGCCGCGCTTCTTAATCTGGTCCAGCTGGGAGTCGCCGCGGGAGCTTCCGAGATCACGATCACATTGGGAGCACGCGATGTGGGCTTCTTCTTTGAAAGCGTCGAGGGAGAAGACTTTCGGATGTGCAGTCTGAGCGACCCCTTAGTCTTGGCCCTTACGGCTTGTTTTCATAGTGGATTCGAGTCCGGAAAGATTTCCGATTTCAGAAACAGTTGGACTGTCTCCGCCGAGACCTTTCAGAGATGTCAAGCAAAGCCGAAGCGGAGTACGCGGAGAGGAGTTCAGATCGAGCTAATGAGACCGGTCGTCTCGGGCTTTTGGGGCCGCCTACGAGCCGACCTCAAGGGGCGTTGGCTCGATCATACAAGTCTGTGCAAGGCTCTGATATACAGCCCAGTGCCCCTGAAGGTTGACGGATTAATGGTGCAGTCCCTGCAACCCGTGAGCCAGTCCTGGGCATTGAGTCTCCTCTTGACCGGACCAGAGCGTCTTCTCCCTGATGCGGTCGGTTGGTTCCTAGGGCCCGAGAAGCGTCCCACTCATCTTTGGGAACGCGGGAAGCGACATCGACTCCACGGCGCTGTGGAAACCCATGAAACATTCTTACAGATTGTTCGCGAAGCCGATTCCCAACATTACGCTCCGGCCCACCCCGCGTGGGCCGAGCCCATCGGTCACCAGACCGTACTGGCTTCTCTTTGGTTGACCATGACGGGCCAGACTCGTGGAACTTTGACGTTCGTCCGACACGGGGTTATCGTCGGAAGTTGCCGATGGCCGGGTAACCAACCCGTGAATGGCGTGGTCTCAGCGGTTGGGCTGGACACGGACCTGTCAGGTCAGAGCTTGGTTCACAACCAGAAGTTGGAGAATCTTTTATATGATCTTATGCTTCAGTTTTTGACGCAGAGCACCATCGTGCTGGAGCACTCACCACCGCCGGATGTTCATTGTCGCCTGCGGGAGACGATAGCTGAAGACGAACGCTGAAGACGGCCGCCGCGTTGCGAAAATGACGACGGGACCGATACCTAGAGACTTCTCGATCGACTCCACAGGAATGTTTGAAGTTCGCAATCGAGGAGTCCGGGTTCGCGTGCGGAAAATCTTGAAAATGATAAACATCCGCTCCCTATTCATCGGGGCCAGGTTGACGCTGGGGCCTCTCTACATCGCAACGGCCATCCTTTGGCTCTCCTTGGCTTCTCCAACCTGGGCTCAGACTCAATTGGAACTCAACGAGAAAGCTCACGCCGAGTTTCAGGCCTCCGACCTCGAGTTGAATAGAGTCTGGCAGGAAATCCTACCAGACCTCACGCCCTTGACCAAATCTAAACTGACCCAATCCCAGCTTCTCTGGATCAAGTTTCGGGACGCGGAGGCGGCCGCGAAGGCCTCGGTGTATGAGGGTGGGTCCATTTGGCCCCTGATCTACGCGCAGAGTCGTCGAGCTACAACCCAAGCCAGGACCACAGAACTCAAGCTCTATCTCGGGGATGAAGAGAAATAGCTCGTCGCTTCCGGAACGCCTGACAGACCCTGGTGAATATCTACTCGCTAAGTCAGGACGGCAGCGCAAACCGTGACCGTAGAACTCAAGTCAGGATCCGTACATTGCTTGTAATGTTCCAGTTCAAACGGCTCGGGAAAAAGATCGAGCACCGTGTAAATAGCTGGAGTGCCACAGTAGTTGCGCACACCCTCGTCGGCCTGCAGAGTTTCGAAAAATCCTTCCGCGTCACCGCGTTGAACGTGGCTTAGGGTCTCAAGATCTTTTGCCCAGAGGCTATCGAGTTGTTCCTGGTCTAGGGGAGGCTCATCGAAATTTGTCCCTTTGTGAGCCAGGTCAACGCTTGCCAAAAAGTGCACGTGGGGATGGTTCAACCGCAGAGAATGGAGACGAGCTAGGAATTCCGACACCCCGGGCAGCGTTTTAGGCGATTTCCCGGAGCGGATGGCGTCGAAAAAGGAGCCGCACAGAACTGGCACAATCGTGAGAGGACGGTCGGGCCCCGCGAGATGTTTCAGGAGCACGGCGTGAAACTCGATAGAATGCTCACTGATGTGGTTGTATTCGTCCAGGAAGGGGTCGAACGACAAGCCGTCACTCAGGTGGTCGACCAAATTCTGAGCGGTTTTGACGACGCCCAAAGGGGTGTCGAAATCTTTACGAGTCAAGAGGAACGGGACTCGGCTGAACGCGTGGGAAATTCCTAAGACGATCACGGTCACGGGCGCCTTTTGATCGCCGCCTTCGAAGAGAGATCTCAGGTGTCTGTATCCCGCCCGGTAGGCGTCGCGACCCCGCGAAAAATCGATGTGGGGAAGAATAGAGGCCCTGTAGTGCTTGTTTGGGCCCACCGGTTCATCGGCGCCCACGAGGTCGTCGAGATACGCTTTCAAGGCTTTCCGGTCCCGAGGATATCCAGAGCCTGACAATTGGTAGGGGCGGGGAGAGAGTGCCGCCAGGCGAGCGCGGGCTCTCGGGTTCTCCAAGAGGTAGCTTCGGTCGAGTTGGTCTAAGATCTCTTGGAGTTGATCGACTGGAAGCGCGATTCCGGTCAGTTCCTGAAACCGCTGGATGGCTTGCTCAGCGGTCCGACTACCGTCCAAGAGTTCAATGAGGCACAGAGTGGGAAGATTGATCTGAATCTGGTCGTCTGCGAGTGCCGCGGGATCTCGCAAAAGGAAAATTTTCTGCTCCGACCCTGTTCCGGGGGGCAATTCGACCGGGGAGACGGGACGAACCTGGGGATGTACTGCCATAAAGAAAGTTTCGATTCGCGGTTTAATCCTCCCCTTTGGTTGGAAGGAATGGCGGTAACGTAATAGAAACGAAGGACCCTGGACTGATTCTCGAATGGGATTCAATCCATTCTTTTAGGAGGAGACCGAAATGAAAAAGTTAGTAAACTTAGTTCTCACAGCTGCCATGGTAGCTGGGCTCTTCGGAGCCGCGCACGCAGCCGATGACACGGACCGCGTACCGAATCAAAGGCAAGCCGGTGGAACGTGGTATTACCCTTACCTCGGACCGGCGCACGATGATTTCGGCGCGCCCATGATGGGCTTTGAGTATGACGAAGACTACTCGGGCGAAGTCACGTACCTCGACCGATTCACCATGATTGTCGAAGCTGATGGCAGCGGCGACGTCTTGACCTTCAGCTTGTTTCCCGGCACCACTCGCTTCGACCCCAGTGTCGAAGGTGTGCGCGTTGGTTCCAAGGTGGAAGTAGCTTCCGACAACGGAATGAAGGCCAAACTGGTCCACACTGTCCCGTTTTACAAATGGCTCGCCGCTCAAGCGAAGTAAATCTTCGTTGAACATCGAGTTCATCTGTTGAACAGAAAAAAGCTCCGCCTTGTGCGGGGCTTTTTTTGTGGGCTCTTCCTGGGAGAGTCTGCCCTGTGCGCAAAGGAGCGGGAATCCTTGGCTGTCTTCTCAAAATCAAGGGAATGAGTGGGGTAGGTTCAGCGAAAACAATTTTTGACAGACTGGTCGAGCGATGCCGTCCTACCTTCACCCTAGACCTGCGCTCGCTGGCTCTTTGCCGGATCGCCGTGGGTCTTGTCGTGATGGGGGACCTGATAGGTCGTGCCTCTGTTTTTCGCATGCACTACACTGATTACGGGATTCTTCCCAGGGAGGCCTTGTACTCGTTCGGACTCCAACGCTTCCCTAGCCTATATTCTGCATCGAGTTGGGAACCGTACCTGGTGGGGCTCTTCGTCCTCCACGGGATGGCGGCATTATTGTTGGCGCTCGGCTATCAGACCCGCGTAACCTGCGCATTGACCTGGTATTTCACCGTCGCACTCCAAGGCAGAAATTTCCTGGTCAACAACGGAGGGGACCCGCTCCTGGCGAGCGTTCTTTTTTGGGGGATGTTCCTCCCTTGGGGCGAGGTTTTCAGTTTGGACCGGCAAGCTCGTCGTCGCCGAGGTGAGCCCGAATTGGCGACTTTCCAAGTCTACTCCGGCGCCACTGTGGTGTTCCTATTGCAACCGGTCATGATCTACTGGGTGTCGGTTTTTCACAAAATGGAACCGGTCTGGTTGAATGGCGAGGTCCTTTACTACGCCTTTCAGAACGATCTTTACTCTTACGAGTTCGTCAAGTCGCTCTTACCGTACACCAAGTGTTTAAAGTTTTTGACCTATGCGACTTTGGCCTGGGAGTTCATAGGACCGTTTTTTCTTCTTTCAAGTCGTCCTCGGCGACGGTTATTCGCTTGCTCGGCTTTCATGGTCATGCACCTTAGCTTTGGTTTGTTTTTGCGACTGGGTCTCTTCGCGTTCTCACCGAGTCTCTATCTACTGGCGCTCTTGCCGAGCATCGTCTGGAGCAGAGCCCGGGCTCAACGATGGAATCAGGTCTTCGAAGCGATCGCAGTTCGCTTGCCGTCGCACTTAGAACCTCGTTGGACAAAGCCGCTGGTTTTGGGGCGAGACACAAGTTACGGGCTATGTGTCCTATTCTTTTATGTCTTTCTGGTTGCGCTGGGTCAAGACACTCGGGTGGGCCGAATCACCCCAAAGGCGTTCGAATGGGTGGCTCACGTCACGGGCCTTCATCAGCGTTGGACGGTGTTCGTCAATCTTCCCCAAATATTAGACGGTTGGTTAGTGGTGGAGGCGACCATGTCCGATGGGCGCGAGGTAGATCTCTTTCAAGGTCACGATCCTATCGACTGGAAGAAGCCGAAGACACCGCTCAGTCGGTATACTTCGTTTCGCTGGCCCACGCCTATCGTTGTCGTTACCGCCGACCGACGACTGCAGCCGTTTTTTGTTCGTGCCCTGGTTTTGGATTGGGAACGCGAACACCCTGAAGATCACGTCGTCAAAGCTCGCTACGTCTTTATGAAAGAGCTGACGAAGCCAGATTTCCAAGCCGTGGAAACTCAGCGGGTGGTACATTGGGAGGGTGACCCCAGATGAGTCGTTGGATTCAGAATTTTGATTTCGACAAGCGTTCCTTGGCGCTGTTTCGAGTCGCCCTGGGTATTCTGTTGCTCGTGGACTTAGCTCTCAGGGTCTGGGACATGTCGTTTTTTCTGACAGAACGAGGGCCCTACCCGTTGTCTGCCTGGGCAGGCGACACCGACCATGGAGCTTTGCCGTTCAGTCTTTACGGAATGTGCACCTATCCGATCTGGCCTTCCCTTCTCTTGGCGCTGACATTGTTTGCTATCCTATTGCTCATCGCCGGGCGAGGCCTTCCGTGGGTCGTCCTATCACTGTGGATCCTCTATGTTTCGTTGCAGAACCGCTCCATGATCTCTCTGGATTCTGGCGACAAGCTCCTTCGCGAGTTGCTGCTGTTGGGTCTTTTTCTTCCTTGGGGAGAATGTTGGGTGTGGAGATCTCAGTCCGATAACGATCCGAAGATCGGCTTGTCGCACTGTTCTCGAGTGGCGGGCCTCGGTCTTTATCTTTGTCTCGTAGGCACGCACCTGGGAGGGGTTCTGGCCAGACTTGGTTGGTTGAGAATGGGGGAACAAGGAGTCTTCCGGCCAGAGAATCTTGTGGCGTTCCAGGACCGGTGGCAGCCGTATCCTCAGTGGCTCGGTCTGGCGTTTTTCGCCTTGGCGGCCTGGCAGGCTCTCGGATATCTTTTACTCGTTTCGACGTGTCGGGAGGGGCGACTTTTTATGATCGCTTCGCTGGCGCTGTGCGCCGTCGCTTCCGCTTGGTTTTTCGACCTCGGGATCGGGCCCTGGGTAGGAATTGTCGCCTTAGCCCCTTGGGTTCCCTCGTATGCCTGGGGAGGCGAGCGCGGCGAAGGGACGGACATTCAGGCGCCGCCTGCCTGGAAACCCCTGTTTGTTGGGCTCACTGTCCTCAGTTACCTGT
>JBBKWP010000194.1:0-6276 GCA_037968995.1 Candidatus Xenobia bacterium | reverse complement strand
TTTCAGGCGTGTCAGGTCCTTAAGTTGGCTTATCATATCATACAGGTACTTGACTCGGCGCTGTTGAGATGAGGAGCTGACATCGCGAAGGACCGACTCCACGCGTCCGCGGGAGTCGTAGACCATATTAGGGGTGACATCACGAAACGGAAATAAAACCTCGTTAAGGATTTTCGGGCTCCCCGTTTGCGAGTATTCTTCGGACCGAAGTTCTCGAAATTCCGAGCTGTTTGGCAATATCACCGGGCTTCATTCCTCTCTTATTCAAAGCCCAGACTTTTTTACTTTTTCTTTTGGCTGTCGGGGGTCTTCCGTGAGGCCTTCCCTCCTTCCGAGCCTGTGCGATGCCAGCTTTGACGCGGTCGCGTAAGATTTCTCGCTCGAACTCTGCAAACACCGCCAACATTCCGGCCAATGCCCGCCCACTCGCTGTTGTCATGTCTAAAGCTTCTGTCAGCGACACAAAGCCTACGCCCAGTTCCTGGAGTTCATTGAGACTGGAGAGAAGATCGGTCACGGAACGGCCCCATCGGTCTAGTCTCCAAACAACGATGACGTCGACTTCCCTACGACGAGCAGCCTTCATGATCTCCTCACGCAGAGGACGGGAAGTCGCTCCCGATGCCACCTCTGAGACCTCTCGAACAATCGGAATCGTGCCCTGGAACGACCTACTCAAGACTCTCGTCCCTACACGCTTGGCATGTGAGAGACGAGACCTATTCGCTAGCATTGGCCGAATTGATCAACGCTCTGCATCGTCACCCCTTCGCTTCGTGGCTTCTCGACTCGAAGCACCGCTACCCCATGGGCGTTCATCAACGCGATCAGGTCGGCGTACTTATCAGAGACTCGTAGGCACTCCGAGCCTTGCAGTAGGGCGACCAGCGGGTAATCTTCCGTGGATGCCGGCGGGTCCAGATAGTAGACGATCTCGGTACCGTCGGGCCTTTCGATTCGCCCGACATCAGCCCCGGCTAGAGAGCCCAGCACAAGGACAAGGGCCAGTGAATTCAGGACGTTGGAAAGGTGGAAGTGCATACAACCTTTGTTTTCGAAGAGGCTCGGCTCGGGTCAGCTGTAGCCCGGGCCGTTCTGGCGCCGGTGCCGACCTGGTGGTCGAGGTCTCTAGAATCTCTGTATGTTAAAGGCGGGCCTTTGACTTGCCGTCTGCGTGTTGCCTCTGACCAGAGTATGCCGCTGCTGGCGCTCGGCCGTAGTAGGCGCCAGGCGTTAACGAATCGGCAGATGGACGCTGGAACAGAGGACGAGCTCGTGTCCTTGTATGGTCTGCCTTGGCCAAGAGGTCGAGAGTCTCCCTCTGGGCTGGTGACTATTTCGCAGACCGCGCCGGGCCCTTCCGCGGAGACTTGCGTTCCCTGGAAGGCGGAAGCGCGTCTGCGGTGACCTTGACGAGTTGCGACATCCAGGCACGGTCGTCCCAGAGATCTCCGGTGATAAGAAGGTGCGTCTTGGCCCCGGGATAAGGCGAGCCCTCGCCGATATCCCCCGCGAAGTCTCGTCCGGCGTTCGTTGGCTTCAAATAGAGCTGGTCGTCACAGACCATCCCAATAAGCTTACCGTTGCAATAAACACCGTACTCGCCAAACATCTTCTTGGCAAAACATCACCGGAGTCGGTAATCTGCTCCAGCACGAAATCAACAGTATCTTGAGAACTGGCCATCTCTACAAACTTTCTTTGACCATCGGATTTTCCATTTTGAAAAGATTTGGCCTCAAGTAATTCTCCACAAGCGGCTGTATTCAGCCCTGGCCCTGTCGAGGCTTTCACCAACGACGGTGATAGGCGCCGTGGGTTGTTATTTGCTCACTCCTTCGGTTCTTCTACTGAGAAGATGAAAACGTGGCCGCCAGGATCCCTCACCGCTATCTCAGTGTGCCCGTAAGAGGTGGTTCGTTCCGGCAGCAGTAGGTCGAGCTGCCCCATTTTAGCGCGAACCGGGTCCAGGCTCTCCAGGCTGAAATAGAGCATTGATGTGCCTAAAGAAGTGGCGACTTGAGGGATGTCCTGCATTAGACTAGCGCGACTCTGGTACATCAACTCTACCGGACCAGATTTCAGCATGGCGAAACCCATGGCGTCGCCATGCGGAACTGAAACGAGCAGCTCGAAGCCGAACGTCTTGGTCCAAAATTCCACGCACGGTTCTACCTTGTCGACGGTCAGCAGCGCGGTTGCTTGAAGAGCTTTCATGGGATTATCCTTTGGCTGCCCCAAGCCTTGGGCAGCCAAGACGAGGCAGAAGATTGAGACGACGACGAGTTTTCTCATTGGCCCGGATTCTAACCAAAGACGGCAAACTTATCTTGGACAAATGGAACATGATCACACCTCTCCTGCGCGAACACTGGTAAACAAGTTCTCGAGCGAGCATCCCACCAGCTCGCGAACCTCGCGGCTCATGTGCGATACGTCATAAAAACCCAGATCATGCACTAGGTCTCCACGGTCTCCCGCCGTGCCATTCTTCAACTGGTCGATTAGTCGGCGAAGCCTGAGGATACGGCGAAACCGTTTCGGTCCAACTCCCACCGTCTGTTGGAAAAGTCGCGTAAGCTGCTGGCGCGAAAGCCCCACAGCGGAACTGACGTCATTGACTTGGGAATGCTCCAAGAGCGCGATGGCCGATTCCACTCTCGAATCTGGCAGCTCACCTGAGTTTTTTTGCTCGACGGCATACTGCAACGCGGACAGCGGACTTCCGGAATCCCAGAGACGGTCGATCTGCTCCTGTTTCCACAGCGTGCCGAGATCGACGACGAGATCGGTCAGAAGGTGCGCTGGAACCTGCAAGTACGGTGTGCTCCCCGCGGGGCGGAAGCGCACGCCAAAAACGTCGCTCGTCTCGCCTGCAGAAAGCCTTATCGAGCGCGTCATGGTCCCCACTACTTTGGCCGTTCCCGCGCTGGGAGTTACGATGATGTCGATACAGCCATCAGGACTGACAATCGTCTCTCTGTTTCGGGGGCCGGTCGAGCTCCAGAAGCATTCCACCCAAGGATTAAGGGCAGTCGGCGGTTCAAATTCCTGATACAATGCCCGGCTACTCCTTTCACTCTTCGATAGGGAATATCATATCATGCATATTCCACGCAATGCCGATCACGGATTCCACGGCATGCCGATCACGAATTCCGGTCATGCCGCTCAGCCCTTAGGCTCAGTCGCGGGCTGATGGTCACTCGAAGAAGTGTTGCTGGGACAGACGCGAGCGTCAGCGGTGTCACTGGTCGAACCCCTCCGAGGCGACTGGCACTTCATTCTCGGCTGGGCAAGGTTTAAAATAGGGTATGAGACCCGACTTCAACCTTCTCTTGACCACTCCGAGACTGCGCATGACGGCCATCACCGCCGACTGCCTTGACGTCATTGCTATCGCCATGCTGGCCGAAAGGGACCGTGTGGCAGCGGCCTTCGCCAGCACACTGCTCGTGCTCGAGAAAAACCCGATAGACTATGCTCTCGAGTCGCGTAGCGACTGGGAAGCCGGAACTCGCTATCGTCTGGCGATCTGGCAGGGCACGTCTTTTCTCGGGCTCGTCCTGCTCCGAGAGATCGATTGGGACGAGCGCTCTGCCGAGCTGGCCTACCTTTTGCTCGAACATGCGGAAGGTAAAGGGCTGGCCTACGAAGCCACTTCGAAGGTGGTGCAATGGGCCGGAGAAGAGCTGGGCCTGGAAGACCTCTGGGCGCGAATTCTGGCCGGCAACACGCGCAGCGAAAAGTTGGCTGCCAAGCTGGCCTTCGTGCACGATCCGCGACCGAGCAAGGATTATACCGACGCTCACGGAGTTTGCCACAAAACCCAACGCTACACGCGGGCCAATCCAGCCGTTCGCCTAAAATAGGCAGCCCTAATCGAGGAGATTCTCGATCTCTTCCGGCCACAGCGGTATCTCTACCAATCCCGGGCCGGGAGTCCACGCCTCCGCGGCCGCGGTCGAGAAGGCGAAGAGAAGACAAAGGGCAACAAGCAAGGGCAAGATAGCGTTCTTCATGGTCTCCGAACCACGTACCACCCGAGGCGGAATCGCAGGGTCAAGCTTAATTGAGCATTTTTTAAAAAGAGACGATTACGCCCATTTCGAAAGAGCGCCGGGACTTTTGGCGGTAGGTCAACGCGACAAAAAGGGGCCATCCACGATGAACAGCTGGCAGCCGCTTCGACTTTGCGAGCTGTGGGGATTCGATGCGTCGTCACTGGTTTGATACGACATCCCCTGTTTAAGAACATGAGTGCTGCCGTCCCTGAGGCTGGTCGTCATCTCGCCCTGAACGCAGAAAATGACGTGTCCCTTAGCGCACCAGTGGTCGGCCTTGTACCCGGCTGAGTACTCCACCATTCGGACCCGAAGGCCATTGAACTGGAGCGTCCTCCAAGTGGCCAGGCCTTGCTCGCCTGGGTGTTCGGTCAGGGGCACTTCTGACCAGTCCGTGGTTTGAAAGGGGATGTTCATCGGCAAAGGTTACCTCAGTGGCGGCCGGCAAGGAAGGACCGGTTCTGCGCCTGGAGTTCGACCAGTCCGCAAGGGGTCATCTTCGTCTGGGCACGGATAGCTTTTCGGGGGGCAATCCAGCGTCACAAGCGGAGGTGAATCATCGATTGAGCCTGAGTCTCTCTCCTTGATTCCCTCCGGGCTTTCGCCAACGACATTCTGGCTCTCTCACGGCTCACGCGGTAAGATAAGGCCATGACAGAGATCTCCCTGGAGCTTTCCGATGAAGTTCTCTTCTCATCACTTGATGAGCCAGAGACGCTTTCCCTAGCCATCCTTACGGCGGCGGCGGTCAAGCTCTATCAAAACGGAAAACTCTCTTCCGGAAAGGCGGCCCAACTAGCTAGCCTTTCTCGAATCGAGTTCTTCGAGAAGCTGAGCGGCGCCGACATCCCTCTTTACGACCCTACTCCCGAAGAATTTGCGGCCGAGCTCAAGACTCTTTAGTCGCTGATGGTCGTTTGCAATACTTCGCCAATTTTCTATTTGCATCGGCTTGAGCAGCTTGAGTTGCTCAAGCTGCTCTTCGGCACCATCGCTATCCCTCAAGCCGTTGTCCACGAGCTTGACGAAGGTCGCGCCCGCGGCTATGAAGCCCCCGACATCAGTCTCTTCCCCTGGCTGGAGGTCCACCAGGTGGAGGTGGCCGCTGAGCTTTGGCGCCTAGGACTTGGCGCCGGAGAGACGGAGGCGATTGCTTTGGTCCAATCTAGACCTCTGGCCTGGTGCCAGGCGGGCTCTTGCCGACCACGAAAGCGTCACAATGAGCAAGTCAGAATGGCTTCTTTCCATGAGAACTCCTTCGATTGGCTCAGAGCTTCTTGAACTGAGAGCTGCTGCGCTCCTGTTGCCACATGATGGCGTAAGAAGAGCATGTGAGGCTGTCATATCCTGTCATATGGCCGTGAGAGCTAACGCGCCAAAGCAAAAAGACCCGGCCGCCATCTAGTCGCGGTGTTCGGGTCCTTTTGCTTGTCGTCCAAGCCAGTAAAAGGGCGGGGCGACATTCTTCTATTCTGTTGTCTTGAGTAGGCTCGGTCGGGTCAGCTGTAGCCTGGACCGTTTTGGTTCCCAGTGCCGGCCTTGGAGGCGAGGTCTCTCTGATTTCGTCGTTAAGGCTTGGTCTTGACTCTCTCGTCTACCGTGCTGCCTCTGCCCATAGTATGCCGCGGCTCGAGTACTGGACCTAGTCTTCTTCACGGTACAGTTGCGGCCCATGATCGGATACTATCCGAACCGGCAGGCGAGCTACCCCGTACGGATATCGGCTATTACGCCGGGGCGCCACAGAGTCTAAATACCGGGTTACAAAGCCAGCTTGGGGCTGTCTTGGTCGAAGAAGAATGCCATATTCTTCTAACCTAAGCCCAGGGCTGCCCTTAGTATCCCTTTTTTCAAAATTGTCTCGCTGTTGCCCTGCGAGAGCTAGGCCGTATTGAGCGAACGTTATTCACTCTCGATTGGTTGCAGAATGTTGAGCTACGACGCCGGGTTCAGGTCGGGCTTAACAAGGGGGAAGCAAAGAACGCATTGGCCAGAGCCGTCTTCTTTAATCGTCTAGGCGAAATGAGAGACCGGAAATTTAGCAGCCAGCGTCATCACGCCAGCGGTCTCAACCTGGTAGTCGCGGCCATCATTCTGTGGAATACAGTCTACCTTGATCGGGCTGTCACGTTTCTCCGGAAGAACCAGGAAATCGATGAGAGTCTACTTACCCACCTCTCGCCTCTTGGGTGGTCACACATCAATCTGACCG
>JBBKWP010000193.1:0-8449 GCA_037968995.1 Candidatus Xenobia bacterium | reverse complement strand
GGGTTGGGTTGAGGAGTGCCTGCGGGGTTGGGATGTTGAGAAGATCCAGTTTCGGTGTGAATGTTTTCACGGAAAGTGGATCGGTGGCGGCGAGCGAGAGTGGCAGGCGGGCGTAGCGGGTTGAGATGCGGGAGGGGGTCGAGATTTGGTCTGGGAGCACGATTTTTGCTTTGACATGGAGTTCAGGACCGCTCGCGCGCGAGGTTGGGTTGAGGAGTGCCTGCGGGGTTGGGATGTTGAGTGGTTGCGGGGTTGGGATTCTGGGGTTGGAATTCCGCCTTCCTCTATGCGGGGATCGATTCGCTCAGCGCGAAGGAGTGAGGATGAAGACTCTTCCTGTTCGCTCGGTGACCCCCAAAGCTGTTCTCTTCGGACTGTCCTCTCAGAAGAAGGCCTTCTTCTTTCGGCAGCTCGCGACCATGGTCAATTCTGGCCTGCCTGTCAGTCGAGCGGTTCACACCTCGGCGCAGCAGGGGTTGGCGGAATTGGGGGAGGCGATGGCGTTGGATATCGACCACGGCGCCAACCTGAACGAGGCGATGTCGAAGTACCCCTTCCATTTTGATGAGTATGAGGTGGCCATGGTCAAGGCCGGAGAGGTGGCGGGTCAACTGGATCACCAACTCAAGGAGTTGGCCATCTCGGCGGAGTCTTCGTACGCTCTTTCCAAGCAGATCTCTAGCAAACTGGTGTACCCCGCGGTGGTCGTCCATGGAGCGATCTTTCTCCCTCCCCTCTTTCTTTTGGTGAAGGACGGGCTTGAGGCCTACCTGACCACGGTCCTTTCGGTGTTGATTCCGCTGTACGTCGTGGTCATTGGGAGCTTTGTGGCGTATAGACTCTTCCGCACCAAAGGGGGTCCTCGACGGCTGTTTGACCACATTTTCTCGAACCTTCCGGTGATCGCTCCGCCGATGCGGTCGGCGGCCCGTATTCGCTTTTTCGAGGCTCTCTCTAATCTCAGCGAGGCGGGATTTCTGCCCGACCAATCGATCCCATTGGCCGCGAATTCGTGTGGGAACTATTGGCTGCGCGACCGGGTCATGGAGGCCTGGAACGTGATCGGCAAAGAGTCTCCTATCTCGGCGGTTCTGCGCCGCAGCAAGGGGTTCAGCGCCATTGAGTTGGGCTTGGTCTCCACCGGCGAGGAAGCGGGACAGTTCGCGTCCACTCTGCGCAAGGCCGCGGAGAGCCTGAAGCCGGAATTTGAAGCCCAGGTGCACCGCATCACGACCATTCTACCGATTCTTTTGCTCTTGATCGTGGGTGGTGTGGTGGGATTCATCGCGGTCAAATCGATGATGGGGATTCTGGCGCCGCTGAGCGAGATCTAGAGTCTCGGACGCTTCCGGACCCAAAACTGAGGGCGATGCTGCCGCTTTTCGGTTATGAGCACAAGCGCCGCTGGGCGAGAGCTAAAATCTCTGGCGCTGCCAACGTCATGGTTTGTCGGTACTCTGCGCTTGTCATCGTAGCTGGCTGAGGAGATGGTCGATGATAATAATGCTACCGGAATAAATCTCTGCGACTCAGGCCAGTGGGTGTTGGATTCATCACGGGCCTTGGTAATTCTAAGGGATGAGGGTTCGGTGGGGTCGGCTGGGGGGCTGGACTTTTTTCTCTAACCGCTCGAAGTCGGAGCGGACCAACAGCCTGATCGGATAGTTCGAACCGGCCTGGGGCATGAGTTCGATATCGACCTGGCGGACTTCCCCTGGAGCGAGGTCGAACGTGGTGACGGGGACTCCATCACCGGGACGACCCATGGGAAGGTCGTAAAGGGTTCCGTCCACCAGCAAGACGCCTCGGGCGGCGCCTCCACCGGACTGAAAAGCTAATTGGGCTTGGCGTGGAGACTCGAAGGGGTTGTGCAGCATGAGGCGGGTGCGGTAGTAGGTTCCGAAGTTTCCATAAGAGGGCTGCTCTCCCCCGATATCCGTGACGTACGGTTCGCCTCCGTAGGCGACGTAAGTGAAGGGGCCACCGAGGGTGTGGGTCTCCTCGGTGACGACTTGAGCCGGGAACACGCCGCTGGCTGTTCGACCGGGGTCGCGACTGACGACGGGTTCGTTAGAGAGCGGTCCGTCGCCGTTACTGGAGAAGACCGAAAATTCCAGGGGGGCTGAGGCGCCGGAAACGTCACAGAGATAGACCAAGCCGCTCATGGTCTGACCGGCTTTGACCCGGCGGATTTCGATGGTGCGTGAACCGTTCGGGGGCAGGGTGATGATTTCACTGTTGCCGCCCATGCCGTCTACGGCGAAGGTGAGCGCGGCGGTGTGGCCGACATGGATTTCGTCCGGCGAAGGGCCGTAGGACGACCAGAGCATTCGCATTTTCCGGGCGGTCGGTCCGGGGTTGGTCAGTTGGGTGATCAGGTAGCGGTCGGGTCCTTCGGGATCGTTGCGATGATGCCACATGATGCGAAAGTTCGCGGCGCTGGCTCGGCGTTGATAGAGCAGGCCTTCGTCAAAGATCTTTTCGGGATGATTGGAGAGGAATAGGACCTCGGCGGGCTTCATCGGGGCCGACGGCTTGGCCACGACATTCACGGTGAAGCTTTTGTCGACGGAGATGGCTTCGGGACTGGCGGCGGTGACTTGGAATTTCCAGACGCTGGCGCCTTCGACGGCCTTGAGGCCGGTCATCTCGACTCGGGCTCCCATCAGCGCGCGGGCACCGAGCCAGCGGTTGAGGGCGACTTGAATGCGCTTGGCGTCGACGGCTCCGGTGAACTCTAGTGACTGGGGACCGTCTCCCCATCGCGCGGCCCATGGCTTGACCTGAACCGGGAGGCTGGGAACCTCGCGCCCGTCGGCGGCGACGGCGAGGAGTTGCGAACGACCGGGCTGTAAACCGGTGAGCCGATACCGTCCGGCGCCAATTTTTTCCACCTTGAGGACCTGAGGGTCACTGGCTGACACCGTCACCTCTAAGTTCTTGGGCATGGGTCGCAGAGCGACCTCGCGACTTTCGCTCAGCGGAACGAGTTGACCGGAGCTTCCCCAACTTAAGTTTTCGCCGAGATTCTGCTGCAACTGGTCGGCGAAGACCGCGGCCAAGGCTGCCGGATCCGAGCCCCAGCGCTTGGCGATCTCGGCGGTCACAACGAGATCCACGCCGGTGCCCTTGACGGTGGCGCCCGAGGAGGTGATCTTGGCACCGCTCGGGGGACGCGAAAGCCAGGTTCTTACGCGGGTCAGTTCAGCGGCGGGGAGTGGCGCCGCCTCTAGGACGGTTTCCCCATCGACCGTGATTTTCAGGGTCGACTCTTGCTCGGCGATGAGGGGACCGGCAGACACCGCCACGGCCATGAAGAGTACAAAGAAAACGAGCTGACTTAGCCGCTGAAGATAACCCATGAAGTGTGTAACGCTTAACGACTCAGTTTGTCTCAGAAGGCTGAGCCTCGGCGGACTCATCGGCCGAGGCATCCGCTCCGGGAGGAACGGCGAAAATGTCTTCGCCGGCGGCTTGTCGTTCGGCAAGATCGTCTAAAATGCCGGTGATGGCTTGGCTCTGTCCGGTCAAAAGTTCAAAAGTCATGCAGATGTTGTCGTTGCAACTGAGCCAACTTTTGACCCCTTCGACGAGCAGTTTCGGCTCGGGATACTCGGCGTCGTCGGTGAGATTTTCCACCAGATCGAAATACTGTTCGAAGGCGGTCTCACCGGTTATATAGCCTCGCTTGGCGTTCCCCAAAAGATAACGGACGTACTTCGGCGTGAGGTCTTCTTCTATGGTTCCCTCAGAGGCGTAGAAAAGTTCTTCAATACCGGGAATCTCGACTTGAAAACCTGCGTAGATCTCTCGGAAGGCATCATAGGTTTCGATGATCGGCTCGAACTCCCCATCTTCTTCCATAAACTCGTGAACCGCCCAAGCTAACTGCTCGAGGACGGGAGATTGATAATGGTAGGTGGGAAATGGATAGTCGATGTCGGTATCGAGATCGATGGTTGAGGTTTCGGGTAGACCGGTTGGCGCGACTTGAAAGAGCAGCGCGTTACAACTGGTACAGTATTTCGCACTCTCTGGATTTTCCGCCCCGCATTGAACACAAACCATGGTAGCCTCCGCCAAGCGAGTTAGACAATCGAGGGAGAATCCCTCGAACTTTTGGGGCCGCTGAGTAGAAATAGAAAAAAAGAAAGAGCTCTAGGCTCTTTCTCTTTTTTTATCCTGACAGAAAGTGAGGCTACGAAGCGAAAGCGGGCAACTGCCCGGACTGCATCGGCTGAATGCCGGTGGCGTTGGCTTGGATGCCGGAAGGTCCCATGAAGCTGGAACTCATCGCACCGAGCGCGCCGTTGGTGCCTGACTGGAGCTGTTGCAGCTGCGCCAGATTCTGCTGGGTGAGAGCGTTGGCTTTCTTCTTGAGCTTACGACCCTTGAGAAAACTGATCGCTCCGCCGATAACCATCGGTGCGAATGTGAGTGCTGCTCCTGCGAGTGTTATAGCCATAACTTCTACCTCCAAAAATTCTTTTGTTCTGCTCGTATTATCTCACACCCCACTGGAATGTTAAGGGGCATGAGGGTTTATTTTTGTTAATTTCATGTTAACTCCAGCGTTGGCGGGCTTTGACCGGCTCAATTTCCTTGTTCTTCTTGGCGTAAATCCACCACGGCGCGGATTTTTCCGGTCCGTCGCATGCCCTGAAGCGATCCCTGATCCACAAGATCCACTATGAAATCGTTCATCCATCCCTGTTCGAGGGCTTCGGAGAGTTCGTCGAGTTGCTCTAAGAGCGCCAGCTTCACGGCGGCGGGTTCGAGCGCGGAGTTTCCTCGCGTTGAGCGCTCGACCTGAATCTCTAAATGGTCTTTCTTGTCTTTTTTGGAGATGACGAGTTGGAAAATGTGACCGGCCCCTTCGATGCTGTCGAGCACGCGGGCCACGTCAGCGGGATAGATGTCGGCGGTGCCTACCCGGATCCGGTCTCCGATCCGACCCTTGAGTTCGAAGGTCCAGCGATGACTGTCCACCCAGCGTCCCAAATCCCCGGTGCGATAGCGAATGAGAGGCATCAGGCGGCGGCCTAAGCAGGTGACGGTGATCTCTCCGACCTGTCCGTCGGGGACGGGTTCACCGGTTTCCGAATCGAGAAATTCGAGGAATTGATAGTCGTAGAGCAGATGATGGTGCCCTACGGGTAGGTCCAAGGTCTGGTATCCGATGGGCCCGGCGTCCACCGAGGCGTAGCCGGCCGAGGCGACGGTGGTGGCGCCAAGGATCTCCTTAAGATAGGCGCGGGCCTCACGGGACATGGACTCGCCGCCGTACAGCACGGTGCGGGCGTTGAGGCGTCGGCCCTTGGACTCAAGAAGCTCGGCCAGACGCACCAGTAGCGAGGGCAGTCCTAAAAGCACGGTGGGACTGAACATCTCAAGATAGGACATGACACTTTCGGGATCGACGTTGCCTGCGATGGGAAGCTTGATGCAGCCGAGCTTTTCGAGGGCTTCGCTGGCGGCCAGAAAGCTGGTCCAGAGGTTGCCCGCCATGAAAAGATTGGCGACGGTGTCGCCTTTGGTCACTCCGGCCTTTTGATAGATGGCCGACAGGATGTCGGTGACTTCGTCCCACTCCTCTAAGGAGTAGAAACTGAACTTTGGCGCACCGGTGGAACCGCCGGAAGCGAAGATGTAGGCTCCTTCTAAGGGACCGGTCAAGAGCGCCTTTCCGGCCGGCGGGGTGTTTTGCCTCAGGGTTTCGGGGTCGAGACGAGGGAATTTGACGATGTCGTTGGCCCCGGTCAGTTCGATGTCCGGTAAGTGCTCACGATAGTAGTCCGAGCGTCCCCGGGCAAATTCCATCAAAGAGCCGAGACGCAGTGTCTTCGAGGGGATCTGGGGCTTCAGCTTTTTGTCGGCGTCGAAGCGCTCGGGCAAGTTTTCGATGGTGGACCAGCGGATCAGTTGAGCGAGTTGAAAAACCCCGTCGTGGGGGCTGCCGTGTTTGGCCCTCCACATCTGTCCCCACTCGGTGATACGATGGGCGCCGAGGTCGGTCAAGCGGCGACCTAGGTTGCGAAATTCGTGCGGCCGCGCGGCTAAACCGACGGACTGCAGGGTGTGTCGAAGCGGCCTCAACCAGTCGCAAAGCGTCTTGACATCGGGGTACGGAATCACGATGAGAGAACGATTGAGGGGGTTGTGGCGATGCTCTTCCCAGGGGCGGACCTGGACGCTCCAGGAGAGGTCGGGCGCTGCAACGGCCTGTCCTCGCCCCTTGAGGCCTAGAAATCTGGTCAATTCATATTCGCGCCGCAGTTCGACGCTGACTTGAGGGTCGCGCTCCGGCGGGGGCAGACGAAAGCCCCAGGCTTGGAATTCGGCGGCCAAGGCTTCTAAGAGGGAGGGTAAGCGGTCGTTGTGAGATTCGGGCCAAAAGAAGAGTTGGGGTGAGCCACAGGCTCGCGTTTCCCAAGTGACGACGTCTTCGACCAAGGCCGCGAGATCGAGTTCTGCTAGGGCTTTCTCGTCTAAAAACTTCTCGGAGATGAGGGAAAACGAGAAACGAGGGCCATAAGGAATCACCTTGACGCCGTCGCCGACCCCGGTAGACCACGCGCTGACGGCGCTGGTGCCGCCCCAAATGACCACGGCGTTGGAGCGAAGCTTGAGAACGCTTTCGATCTCTTCGCGCTCCTCGGGCAGGGTGAGGATACAGAAGCTGGAGAAGATCTTGCCTCCCCTGTCGGCTTCTCGAAGACTTTGGGCGAAGAGCAGCGGGAACAGTGGATCTCCCCTGGAGACTTTCACCAAGTTGACGTTTTTGGTGAGCAGTCCGTGCACCAACGAGTCGGCGGCGCCTAAGAAGACGTTTCCGGGACTGACATGAGTGACGGTCCCCAAGGGTGTGGCCCGAACATAGCCGTCGTAGACGTCGCGCCAGACCCAGCCGTCTAAATAGGAAGAGCGGCCGAGTTCGAAGCGCAGCTTGTGTTGGAGTTCGGAACGCTCCAGGAGTCGGCCGAGTTCGGAGAAGCCGCGATCGATCATCTCGGGGGAGAATCCGGTCAGTTCCGGCAACCGCTCCCGGGCCTGCTTTCGCAAGGGATAATCGGGATCGCGCCAGGCCCGACCGGCCCGGTCTAAAACGTCTAAGATCTCTCGGATGGGGATGGAGCCTAAGTTGATCTGCTCGGCCTGCTCGAAAATTTGGTGAACCCGTTCGACGGTGAGGGGTTGGTCGCTGGTTTCTCCGAAGATGTAGTGTTGATGTATGTCGGTGGTCATCGGTCGGCCTGCACCTTGAGAGCGGCGATGGCGCACCCTTGGTGTTTTCGGAGTCCTCCCCGACCCTCTAAGACCAGCACTGGGGACAGCCTGCCGCAAGGACAGTGAGGTTCTAAATGTCCTAGGTCGGTGGTCAAAAGGCTGATGGCGGGATATGAGTGGTGGTACGAGGTGACGAACTGCAACAGTCCGGTCTCCCCGTCGGGTAAGAGTTCTAGGGTGGCGGGGTCTCTGACGAGGACGCGACTGTAGCGAGGGACGTGGAAGCGATGCTTTTCGCATTCGCAGTAGGGAACGCCGTGTTCGACCATGCCGTAAAGGTCGCGAACGTTGGCGGCGGGGATGCCTAAACGTTGACCGACGCCTTCCCGGAATTTTTCTTTGGCGATGACCTGACCGTCGAAATTTTTCCAGCCGCCGCCGGTGATCACATAACTGCGGGGCCCAAAGGTGTAGGGACGCCCCCGCCGAGCCACGATCTCCTCGAGGACCTGCCAAGTGTGGGCGGGGAAACCTAAGAGACGGAAAGGCCGACCGTCGGCCTCGAAAGCGTCCAAAGAGGCTTCGACTCGACGACTGTCAAGAGCCCAATCGTTTTTCTTTTCATCCCATTCGATGGCGTAAAAGACGCTCTGAACTTTGGTCAGCCCGGTCAAAAGCTTGTCGGAAAAGGCGGTGCCGACGTCGCTTGCGATGGCCGGGTCGTAAGTGAAGCAGAGATAGTTTGTGCGCTGTTCGTCCACCATACCGAGGTCGTCGTAAATGTGGCGGACGATGCGCCGAATTCTTCTTAAAGAGGGCTTGTCGAGGACGATGGCGCTGGTTTGGCCGGTGGTCCCCGACGACTTGAGGGTGAGGGCGATCTGCTTTTTGGGCACGGAACGGACGGAAAAATATTTGAGGGCGGTGACAAAAAAGTAGGGGATCTGATGGAGTTGGTCGAGCCGTTTTAGGTTCCAAGGATAAAATCCGACATCTTCGCAGAGGGCGCGAAATTCGAATGAGCCGAGGTAGTGGTGGGCGAACGCTTCTTTCATCGAACGAAGGAAGAGATTGTGGTCTTTGGTGCGCACGTGCAGCCCGCGCTGTCCTCCGATGAGGGTGTCGGTGGCTCCACGATAGATTTTTAAGAGTTTGGCGGCCCGCGCTAGGTAGTTAGGGGCGGTGGCTTGCGCGGGGCCTAAGGTTCCTGTGCGCACGACGG
>JBBKWP010000192.1:0-8154 GCA_037968995.1 Candidatus Xenobia bacterium | reverse complement strand
CGATTCGCCCGGTCGAAATCGCGACGGCACCTCACCCCGGCTTCCCTACAGACCTGCATCCTCAGATCGTGGCCATGCTGGCTCTTGCCGACGGAGCAAGTTTGCTGAACGAAACAATTTTCTCAGGACGCTTCATGTACGCAATGGAATTGGTCCGCTTGGGCGCTCGCTTGCGAGTCTCCGACCGCCAGGTATTCATTCGAGGGAACGGTAGATATTTCGGCGCGCCCGTCGATTCCCCTGACCTGCGTGCGGGGGCTGCCTTAATCTTGGCGGGAATGGCCGGCGAAGGGGAGACCCTCATCTCTGGAATCCACTTCATCGACAGGGGCTACCAAAAACTTGAGCAGCGCTTGACGTCGTTGGGCGCCGACATCTCTCGTTTGGAGAAACCGGTACCAGCTTCGGCCGGTTAGTGGGTTCACTTTGGATCGAGCCTGGAAGTCGCTTTTTTCGCGTCCGGGATTCACAGGGCCGTTACTCTCGTTTTTCTTCCTATCTTGTGCGTGAAGCGCGCACTGGCGATGGCATATGTCTCCCGGAAGATCTCGACAGTCTGGTCAACAAACCCGAAGTAGTGGAGCTCTGGCCGTGGTCGGATTCCGGTGCGGTCCGGGATTTCCAGCTGGCCGGGATTTACCTGGGCCTTCTGCGAAAACGCTTTACTCAGCTATTCCGGCGCCTCGACTGGAATATCGTTTTGTCGCCGATGCTCTTAGAGACTCAAGGCAGCATTTGGAGAATTCTGTTGCGCGATTTAGGAGTTCGAAAGTATCGCCTTCTCAGCAATCTCGACCGGCTCTCCGCGGACCTAACAGAGACCTCCCCGGGCCTCTTCTTGCACTGGGGAAGTAGCGGGGGAGACCTCGGGATCTCTCTGCACGGCGAAACGTATCGATTTCGACGTTTACAGGTTGGGGAAGCCTCCATACTTGAGCATTTTCGTGGTTGGCTCACCTCTGTCGTGAAAAATCAAGTCACCATCGAAGAAAGTCATCGAATTCTGAGAGTCGTCTCGGAGAACGGACTGTCCTTTCCCACTGGCAGACTGGTGGAAGTGAGCTTGGGGAGTGGAGCGGAGTCCGAGCGGTTATCCCTCAGGCAAGACCTTCTCTTGGAGGGAGCGCTCAACCAAATCATGCCCCAGCTCGACGAGCTGGAAGACTTTGTTCGTGAGCTTCCGCTAGACGACCATCGGGCGCTCTTCGCGGCCGGACTGACATTGACGGGAGAGGCCTCTGTTCTGCCGCTTATCCGAGACAGTTTGAGACAGACCTTTGAGTTCCCCGTCCAGCACTGGACGGAATCGCCGTACCCCGTTCTTTCTGGGTTACGCCCCGTAGAAGGACCTGATCGGGTCTAGGTCTTCGTCTCGATCTTTGGGATTCTCTCGGGATGGGGAACTTGCTTCCCCGACCCGCGTTTGATGTCTGACACTGTGGCTGAAATGGTTGTCATTGTTGGAGAGGAGAGCGAAGGCTCGACAGGAAGAATGAATTTTTGTAGCCGATGTTTTGAAAATCCGCCGACGTATCATATCGCTTCTCCGGGTCTTGGTCCCTCTCATCGGGGTCCTCTTGCTACTGGCGTTATTTCTCTTTCTCGCCTATTTTGACTCGATAGCTCAATACGCCTTGAATTCGGCCTCCAGTTCGCTCCCCGGACGATTGAGAGTGAAGGAGTTTTCTCCCACCTTAGGTGGAGTCACTCTCAAGGGTATCAAATGGGATTTCGGAGATGGCGAGCCATTCTTTGAAGCGGAGACGATCGAAATCGGTATCGACCGAGCGGCTCTCCTTCGTCGAGACTGGCTCATCTTGGTTAAGACGGCTAAAGTGACGAAGCCCGGCCTTAGAGTGATCGTGAATCGAGACGGAACTGTCAATCTCAGTCAGGTCTTGAACTTCCCCGAAACCGAGACCCCCCTCGATGTCTCGAAGCTCAGGACCGAAATCACCTTCGAAGACGGATGGATCATCTACAATGATCGACGTGATACGGGCTTTCTGTATGAGTTCACGGGCTGGAACGGAGACTTTTCGTTCCCTGACGGCGAACACTTTCGCCTCGACACCTCTATGCTTCCAGCCCGCGACAAAGACTCGCTCCTCGCATTACGAGGCGAAGTCGCCTTGGACCGACCCGAACTTGCGATCAACGTAAAGGTTGAGCAACTCGATCTCACGCCGTTCGGAAGCTTTCCCGGACTCGGCCCCGGTCTGACATTGCTGCAAGGGAAGGTTTCCGCCTCGACCCTGGTACAGGGCGAAGGAAAAACCTGGAACGGACTGATAGCCAACCTCTTTCTCGCCGGTGATGCTCAGATTCGTGACGGACTTCTGGTGACTCCACAACTCCCGTTCCCTCTTAAAAAGCTCGAGGGGGATCTTGAGCTTCTCGGCCATCAGATTTCTACGTCCGGACTCAAGGGACTGGCCGCCGATATACCGTTTCGCGTCGAAGGGAAAGCTGAACTGGGTCAGGATGGAGACCTCGATGCCCGCGTCACCACTCCGAAGTTCTCACTCGATCGCCTTAAGCCATTCTTAGAGAAACCTCCGGACTTGAAAGGCTTGGCCGAGGTCGACATCTATGTCTCCGGTACCGTATCAGAGCCACAGCTTTCCGGCCTTCTAAAGGGCTATAGCCTCGAGTTCCAAGGGCAGAAAATCGCTTTGGCTCAGACCTCTTTCCTCACCACGTCGAGTTTTGTCCGCCTCACCGACCTAGCGGCCCACACGTCGGCCGGAACAGTGAAGGGGGAAGGCTGGATCTTTTTGGGCGACGAACCTCGAGTGCTTCTGGCGCTGGAGGGAAAGAACGCCGACCCGGCGGTCATCCTTCCTGATTTTGCCAGAAGTGCTGACTTTAAGGTCAGGGTCATGGGGTCCCTCAACGATCCCGTGCTTTACGGCAACGGCGCTCTCAAGGACCTAGGCGAGTGGAGCCAAGGCATACAAGATGCCCAAGGCCAGTTCGTTGCGACTCGCAAGAACGTCTTCGTTCTCGACGGCCTAGCCGTCAAAGGACAAAGCTCCGTGCGAGTGCCACTGGCCGGTATGGATCTCGCCACCCGACAGATGGACGGCGTGGTCGCCATCGAGGGATTCTCACTTTCTGATGTCCCCGGCCTAACAGGGATGACTGGGACAGTGTCCGGCCGAGCGCTGGTGAGCGCGGATCTCTCTGGTGAAACACCCGTCTTGGCGGCTCAAGGAAGTCTACTCCAGGGGACAATATCCTCAGGGGGCTACAGTGTTTCCGAGGCCTCCGGCGACTTCTCGTTCGACGGTTCTCAAGTGGTGGTCACCTCAGCACAAGGTACCTTTGAGGGAAGTCGCATCAATGCCTCAGGCATTTACGATTTAAGAAATCAGGCCGTTGCACTCGCCGCCCAAAGCGACTCTTTGGACCTCACCCGCTTCGGTCTTTCGGGAGAGCGAGCGAAAGTGTCCGGAACCGTTTCCGGTCGACTCGACGGAACTTTGGGCGTGTATGGTCACGCCAGTTCAGGTCGCGGAGAGGCGGCACTCTCAGCCTTTCGGCGCGCCAACGGGACTCTCGGGGGCGTGGCCTGGGTCGATGCCGTCGTTCCCGACCAGAAGGATTCGTCGCTGACAGCAACTGTGGTAGCCGACGGCACCTTGGACCGACTGAACCTAGATTACAACGCCCAGATTCTGGGACCATCCCTCGCTGACCTTGGCCCGGTCGACATATACGGAGGCGCCACCCTCCAGGGGCAAGTTTTGAGCCTGCGACCCAACTTGGTGACGGCTCGCTCAGAGAGCCCCGAGCTCGTGCCATTCATGACTTACAGTGGAGCTGCATACCCGTTTTTTGGACCACTCTTGGCGGGACCTTTGAAGAAAGTGGTGGTCGAGGAATCCCTATTCCCCACCGGTCGAAGCCTCAACTTTTCTGGTCGCGCCAATCTTGCCTCTCAACAGCTCGATCTGCGCTTTCAATTGCGCTCGGCCGGTCTAGAAGAGATTGCGGAGAAGCCTCTCGGCTTAGCATCGAACGCGCTTTCACTCAACGAAATCCTACCTCTCGATGTTCTGAGCGGATACGGGGTGGTGCAGGGAGTCCTCAACGGTACACCTTCGCTGCCCAGGCTACAGGCAAACTACTCCGTCCCGTGGTTGCTGCTTGGGAACGGGAACGAAAACCGCCAGAGTGTGAGCACCCGGGGACAGATCAGCTTCGCCGACCGAAACCTCCACATCGGCGCGGCTGTCCTTTCGGACACGCCCTTCGATCCTCGCCTGGCAAGGCCATTGAAAGGCCTCTACGCGTTCGCCAGTCAGATGAACGGGCTTCTGGCGGCGAAGGGAGATGTTTCGGCGAATGGAGGCTTCGATCTTCGTATGGCGACGGCCGGTTTCGATTCCGCTTTCCTGTCCCTTCTGTTGCCCGAAAGTTTGAGAACCTACCTCCCTTTCGGACGTTTGGCGACAGACAACCTTCACTTGTGGGGAACCGCGGCCAGCCCCGCCTTGGCCGGAACCATCCGGCTTCTAGACGGCGGGGTCCTGCTAGCTCAAGAAGCGTACCCATTCAAGCGGGCCACCGTCACCTTCGCGAGTCAAGGCGGAACAACCCGCGTTGAGAGTCTGACTCTCGATGCGCCAGGTCTGGCGCTGAGAGGATCCGGAACGATTTCTCGGACAGGCGAGCTGTCCGGAGAGTTGTCGGCGCAAAACGTCGAACTAGAACAGCTGCATCGACTCGGGTCCCCTTTCACAGGCCTCGCCGGCCGCGCCGACGTGATCGTTCAAGCGGACGGCCGATATCCAAGAAACGCCGGAGTGACCGTGGGATTGAGAAGCCGAGACCTGACCTGGGATCCCCGATCCATCGGAGGAGTTGGCGAATTAGTTCCCATTGAGGAGTTCGCCTTAGGGACCTTTTCTGAGGACGGGACATCCCTAGAATCTGGCCTGTCGGTGACCTATTTTGAGCAAGCCCTGCAACTGGTGTTGCCAGAAGACGGATTCCGTTTTCGAACCCAACCGGGTGGCACCGATGTTTGGGCTCAAGGGGCAGTGAGTCTGCCTCGCGGTTTACCTGACCTACGTCAATTCAAGACTTTCGCTGATTTTGGTCGCTACTTTCTATCCTATACTGGTCCAGACTTCGGCCGGAACGGGGAGCCGTTCGAGATGTCGGCAAGCGGATTGACCTTCGCGGAGATCGGACGTCTCCTCGGACGAGATTTAGGCCCCTATAAAGCGAGCACTTCCGCCAAACTAGCGCTCGAGGGACAATGGTGGCGCGATCATCAACGGGCGGCGGCCACCACCTTGCCCGAATACTCCCTGGACCTCGGGCAACTCAGCTTTCAGGGAACGAGCGTTGGGAACACCTCGGGCTTTGAACTCGCCTCTCCCACCAGCCTAAACTACCAGCGCGAGGGTGAGGTCGGTTATCTTACCCTTGAGGAAATGCGCCTGGGTTTCTTTCGCGATCTCGTGGTTCCCGAAGACAAGGAGGCGAACGCGGCAGAACCAATTTCGGAGACCCCGCTCGTCCGGCAAGGTTCCGTTGAGGCCGAGGCCCGCATCGCATTGACTCAAGTGCCCGGTGCAACTCCGCGCAGTGAGTTCCATCTCGGCGGAGTCGATGTCCCGCTAGAAAACCTGAGTTTTCTATTGCCCGGCTCGTTCTCGCCAAGTGGCATGCTCGAACAGTTCGAAGTGAATATGGACGGCGTGCTCCCAAGCCCCAAAATTGTCGCTAAAGCTGTTCTGACCGACCTCGCGCTCGGTCCGCTCGACGGGATGACCCTGAAAGGTAAGGTCACGACACGAAGCGATGAGGCGGGAGGCTTCGTGATCCAGCTCGGAGACCAGAAGGAAGAATCGGTGGTCCTCTCCTTCGGTGGCACGGACTCCAGTATTCACGGCATCAAAGCCGAAGGGAACACGACAATCAGATGGCTCCGCAAAGGACCGATCGATCCCAGCCGACTTCAGTTCTTTTCAGAGAATCTGGATGTTTCCCCGGACAGTCCCATCGATCTGGCCGCCACGGTGGTCGACAAGAACCTTGACATTCTCTCGGATGTAGTCCCGGGCGAGGAGACAGCCAGCGGAACCTTCGCAGCGGATCTCAATGTCAACGGCAGTTTAGGCTACCCACAATTTGAAGGCAAAGCGACTTTGGCCAACGGATTTTTTCGGTCCGACCGGTTTGGAGCCTTTGAAAACCTCCAGCTCGATGCCTCGATGGAGCGAATCACGCAAGAAGAAGCGGAGCCGACTCAGGTTCTCGAAGCTCGCAAAGACGGCCTCATCACGCGGTTCCAGCTCAACACCTTTCAGGGGACCGTGGGCCAGAAACCGTTTGTAGCGGGCGGGAAAGCCGAGTTCGCGGGAATCGCTCCTACCTTCCTCAAAATGTTCTTCAACGGAGACTCCCTTCCGCTGAGATTTCCCAAACTTTTTACCGGAATCGCGAACATCCACTTGGACCTTGAAGGGGCCAGGGAAGGGCGAGACGAGGACCTGAAGCTTTCTCCTGTGGTGGTTGGCTCCCTGGACATTCCCTCGGGTGACTTTCACCTGCCTTTAAGCCTGAGTCCCGCGGACGTCACCAAAGACAGCCTCTCATCAGGATTTGCGATTCCCCTCGAGTACGACATCTCGCTCAATCTCGGTGACGGTTTCTTTATTCATGCTTTCGACGCCGAAGTGCGGGCGGTGGGCGAGCTTAGACTGTTAAGCAACAAAGGGCAGCCCCAACTTTTTGGACGAACCGCACTCAGCCGAGGTATCGTCAAAATCCCGTTCTATGAAGCCTCCTTTCGAATTCGGCAGGGTGTCGCATACTTTGACGGACCGCTGATTCCACGACTAGAAAACGTGGAAGCTGTCGCCGACCTTGGATCCTATCGTGTTATGGCCCGGGTCGATGGACGCTACCCCGACACCCTCAAGGTGAGCCTGCTTTCCGACCCTCCGCTGCCACAGTCAGACCTTTCCAGAATGGTGGTCCTCGGAGGCCTGCCCAGCGCCTTCGGCGGAACCGGCAACGGAAACAGCGAAGCCGGCAGTTCCTTGGGGACTCTGTCAGGACAGGGGGTCTCTTTCTTAAGCGGAGCACTCACCAATCGCATCACAGAGAAACTCGGCCGGCTTTTTTCCCTCTCGGAAATCTCCTTCGACTACATTCCACCCGCCTCTTATGTCATCAAACTCGCCAAGGCCCTAGACCCTCAAGACAAGTTTCTCTTGACGCTCACGCGCGTGTTCCGAGACAATGGGCTCAACGAGAACCTCTTTGGTATAGAATGGAGATTCGCCCGAAACCTCTTGACGAGAATCTCCTTTGACCAATTTCAGCAAGCCAGGTTCTGGTTTCAGGGCAATAGCAGGTTCTAAGAACCACCGGTTATCGCTCTTGCCTAAAGGAGAGCCTGCGCGGCTGTATTCACAGAGTAGGGGTCCGAGGTTATGCCGGAGGAAGGAAGCTGGAGAGCCCGCCGCCACCCCGAGTACTTCGTTGGAGCGCTTGATGGATGTAGGCTTCGATCCGCTGTTCGGCTTCTTCGTCGATGTCCGTGAACCTGAGGCCTATGAGATAGTGACCGAAAGCGTTCTCTTTCTGCCAACTGACTTCCGACTTTACCGCCACCGGGGTCTGACCGGGCTCGAGAAGAATCCTGAAATCGAGCACGCAATCTTCGGGTAGAGGTTCTTCGTGATTGATCCGCATTCCGGACGTGGAGAGATCCAGAGTGAACACTCCAAATCGGGAATTCTTTTCGTTGATCTGCATCTCCACCACGAGAATTCGTTCCAACCGGAAGGCTTTGCGTCGGTTGTCTTGGAGCTGTTCATCCAAAAAGTAGCGGATCTGGTTCAGCGTGGGGTCGGTGAGATCGGAAAACTGCAAGCCAAAGACGTTCATACCGCCGACCAAGGGTTTCTCCCAGACGCGTTTGACAGTCACGTCGAGCGGTTCGTCAAGATGGAGACGGAGGGAAACCAATTGGTTGGCGGGGAAGTTGTACTCGGTATGAACTCTCATACCACCCTCACTAAGGTCGTGAATATGAATCAGGCAGTGCTCGACGTCGCGCTCACCCATGATATCCGCAGCGAAAATTCTTTTAATAGGGGCTTTTCGCCTAGCCAACACCCGCCGTTC
>JBBKWP010000191.1:0-5266 GCA_037968995.1 Candidatus Xenobia bacterium | reverse complement strand
GAGATTGGGGGAAGAGGTGGCCTATTCCAAGCGTTACGCAAAACCTTTGACCGTCTGTCTTTTAGATATAGATTTCTTTAAGCGACTCAACGACACCTATGGACACCAGGCGGGCGACCACGTCCTGAAAAAGGTTTCCGCTCTCTTGTCTCAAGCGCTCCGAGAATACGATATAGTGGCTCGGTACGGAGGAGAAGAGTTCGCGGTGATCCTGCCGACCACTCCGAAGCAGAAAGGGGCCAGTATCGCTGAGCGGCTCCGAGTGAGCATCGCCGAGGCGGACTTCACTTATAAGGAACGGGTCATGAAGACTTCAATCTCTATTGGCGTGGCGTGTTTCCCTGACGACGGGGAAACATCCGAGGCCCTCGTGGCAGCAAGTGACAAGGCACTCTATAAGGCAAAGGAACACGGTCGCAACCAAGTTCACCTAGCCTGAGTTTCTCACAAAAGGACAATCTGCTGTTCAACTGTAACCTCAGGCCCTGCCGCCTGAAGCCAGGGAGCGAAGGGGTTGGCTTGAAGAGGATAAAATCTTGTTTGGCGGTCGGTTTCAGTGGACGTTTCGAGGCAGTGGGAAGGTCGGGTGGCTTATCCTAGCGCTGCTGTGCCTAAGTAGCCCCATTTTCTCTCAATCCACGACGCCGACTGAGCCCTCGTCGCCTGCGGGAAAGGTTTCTCCGACGCCTGCCACCCGAGCTCCCAGAAAGCGCTCCGAGCCTGTTTTCATCGAAGCAGAAACCCTGCAGAAGAAGGGGAATCTTACCATTGCCACCGGCAACGTTACGGTGGAACTCGAGGGTATGCGCCTCGACTGTCAGCGACTTGTCTATGACCCCGCCAAGGGGTTGATCACAGCAACTGGAGAGTGTCTGTTTTCTTGGGGTGAAAATTTCGCCGCCTCTCAGACCATAACCTTGGACGTGAATACTGAGCATGCTGTCTTGACTGGGGTTGCGGGCAAAGGTGAGGGTTTGACTATAAGCAACAAGAATTTCGAAGGAGGCCTGTATTTTTGGGCTGATTCCATGATCTACACTCCAGAAAAGGTCGTACTGGAAAGAGCTGTCCTGACCACCTGTGATCTCGAGCCGAACAGCCTCCACTATCAGATCAATTCCGAGGAAGTGACGGTGTATCCCGGGGACAAGATGGTGGCCAGCAACACAAGCTTCACGATTTCCGGAACCCAACTCTATACCTTGCCCACCGTAGTCTTTCCCCTCACCGAAGAGCAAGAGCAGCGTCAGTCCTACTTCCCTTCTGCCGGCTACAATAGTCTGGACGGAGTTTTCGTTCGCAACGGTTTTAATTACAGCTTCAATGAGAGCAACTACGGAAGAGCGAACATCGACCTTTACCAGCGCTCCGGAGTGGGCTACGGGCTTGAGCATTTTTTCGATCTCGGCGAGGTCGGGAGCGGGAATATCTATTACTACACTCAGAATGGGCAGCAGTCCCAGCGTAACCGCTCGACACTTCGGGCCAACGGAAATTTCAAGATCGACGAGTTTACCCGACTCGGCGTGGCATACAACTCGACCCAGTATGAACTTCCGGGCGAGGTGAGTCCTCTCAACGTTACGAGTTCTGTGAATCTCTCACGGTACAAGGAGGGTTCGGCCTTGCAACTGGGAGCCAATTTTTCTCGCAACGGCGAGAATAAGAATCAGAACTATCGCTTCTACTACGACCTCGACCTCTCTGAGAGGTGGTCGCTTCTGACTCGAGCTGACTTGGCCCGCAGTTCCACCGAAATCACCCGGACCAATCGTTACCACTACCTAGGGAGCTTACGGCATAGGGGGGACGTGTTCGAAGGTGACCTGTCTTACGAGCGCAGTGGGGGACAGGACACCTTCTTTCTCAATCGCCAACCGGAGTTGTCGGTACGAGCTTATCCCTTCCAACTGGGATTTCTTCCCCTCACGGCTTCTGCGAGCTTCGGTATTCTAGAAGAGTCTCCGTCCTTGTTTCAGACCGAAAGGTATCGTTTCGACATTAAGGTTCCGGAGCAGATCATTCCCACCCCGATGGGGAATTTTCACGCAGGAGCGGGGATCCGTCAGGCGTTTTACGGCAGCGGCCAGGAACAATACGTCTTAGGCACACGCCTCGGTTGGACACAGGATATCGCGGACCATTTGTTATTCCGTTTCGATTACAACTTGCAAGAGTCCGCGGGATATACACCCTTTCAGCACGACATCGCTTTCGACTATCAGATCCTTTCCGGTGGGGTGGAACTCTACAACAACGACCACTTTCGTCTTTCTGCAAGCGGCGCCTACAACCTGGATTACAACACGCCCTACGATATCATTACGCGACTCGACGTGAATCCTTTGCCAGGGTGGGAGTTGACGGCCGCTTCAAATCTCGACCCCAATACCGGAAACTGGCGGTCTGTCGACACCGGAATTACTGCAAAGGTGACGCCGGGGATTTCGGTAACTCACTGGAGCATCTACGATCTCTTAAATGGTCGCCTCACCTACCAGAATTTTTCAGTGAACTACGAGGACCACGACTGGATAGGAAGTCTCACCTACCGTGGTGTGCAGAACGAAGTTTTCTTGCAGATGTCGCTCAAGGCATTTCCTCTCCGTACCACCAAGGTGGGACCGGATGCGAGCCTCCCCATCTTACCTGCGAACATCTCCAACGCTTTCACTCGCTGAGCGGGGAGACTTGGGGTCCCGGCGAAGCTTTAAGTATGAAACTCAACTCCACCGATCTCTTGCTCGTGCTCATCGCTGTCGCTGTGTTGGTGAAGGCTGGCTACGACCACCAGGGTACTGTGGAGGAGGCCTCTCCAACTCCGGCTTCTTCTGTGGTATCTGGGGAGCCGGCTCCTTTGAATCTCTCCGCTCAGAACGGGCCCATTAGGATCGGGGACCGAGTGCCAGATTTTCGTCTGCCGGCGAGCCTGCCTGGTGAGAGCTTCGCCTACGAGGGGCGTGGAGAAGGAAGTTCCGAAGGCTCTCCGGTCCTCATCGTTTTGACCGCTACAGGCTGTGGAGAGTGTCTCGGCCGAGTCGACGGTATCGATCGGGAGGCCTACGCTCTGGCTAAAGGCGTAGGTGCGGAGGTCTGGAACTTTTTGGTCTATGAAGCCGCCACTGGCGTGCCCGATTTCATCGTGCGGAGAGGCCCTTCTGCTGACCATGTCGTGGCGGATCCAGAGTCCAAGGTGTCGGTTACCACTTTGGGAGGCAGTGATACTCAATGTTGGCTGCTCATCGATCGAAAGGGTCGATTAGCATGGCGAGGTCCCGCCGAACTCGAAGGTCTGAGAACTGCTCTGGCTCAAATTTAGAGGGCGCCTGTTGCTTTTACAGCGCTTGACTGTAGCTGTCGCAGCGGTTGTGCCAGCCTTGGCGCCAGCGGTCTTCTCCTCGAGCCGGAGGGGAGTTGGCGATACGACGATCGAGCACTCGTTTGGCGGCGGCGGCGAACTCGCGTGCTGCCGGTTGACCCGAAGCGACCGGCTTCATTTCCATGAGAACCCACATGAGGCCCCAACCCTCGCCGTTGTACCGCTCTTGGGGGTTGATGCCTTCCCCTTTGAAGTTGACGTAGTCGATCAGCGCGTAGACACCGTTCGCGGTAGACGCGACCTTCTCGTAGTTGCTTTGAATACTCGCTTTTCTGTTGGCTGGGGCGAGCTCAAGCATTTTGGGCAGAGCCGCTCGGGAACGCGCGATAATGTGGTCGGTCTGCAATTGCACGGAGTTGGCAAGCCACGATCGCAGACTTTTCATTTCTGGTCCATTCAGCGCGGCGTTGAATTCGGCTTGGCTACTCCATGGCGCGTGGGCCTGTTGAGCCACCGCCGGAGGATTGGCGCCCCGCTGTTTGGCCAAGGCGATGAGGCCGGGAAAGCTTTCTTGAAATGGTCCCTGAAAATTGGCCGGGTACCAAATGAAGTGACCGATACCAAGCGACGGGAACTCTTCTCCGGAGTTCCATGAAGTGAGGCCCATAACTCGTCCACCGCACTCGTTTTGCCAAATCTTTCGGCCCAACTTCATCTTTGAATCGCGGTCGAGTTCGGGCAACGGACTGTTTGCCTGGGCGAGTCGAGGACTGGGAAAGGGGTTACCTAACTCGACTGCCTTCGGTTCAGCGCTGACTGGGTTGGCGACAAGTGTCATCGCTGCCAGCAAAGCGAGGGCGGCTCGATTGAAAATTTTCATAGGTGCGCCTTTCAACCCGTCATTTGGGTTCAGTGGATGTTCCATTCGCGAATGACTCTTACATCGTGCTCGTAACCGAGCACGCTCAATGAAGCCGTGGAAAGAGAAAAAAGTTTCCCGGATTCGGGTTCGAGACCCAACCAGCGGGCCGTGAGAATACGAAGAATGTGTCCGTGGGCGAACATCAGCACCCGTTTCGGCAGACATTCTCCCGGCTGACGGGGACCACCCGCGAGCAAGCGGTCGGCCCGATTTCCGACTTGTTCCAAGGATTCCCCATTCGGTACCAAGGTCGACCAGATAGACCAGCCCTCGATCTCCTTTTGAATTTCGAGAGTCGTGCGTCCCTCGAAGTCGCCGTAGTCCCATTCCATCAGATTTTCCGACGGTACCGCGTCGGGAAACCCCGCGATTTTCGCGGTCTCGCGCGCCCGGATCAGCGGGCTTGTAAGGACCTTGTCGAAGCTTTGATTGGCAAGGCGCGCTCTCAGTCTCGCGGCTTGCTTGCGACCCTCTGGGGTCAATTCGAGATCGGTTCGTCCTGTATGTTGTCCCGTGAGACTCCAGGGAGTCTCGCCGTGTCGAGCGAGCCAGAGTTCAATCATTGTTATCACTTTGTCGCCAGCCCCTCTGTGCCTGCCACGGCCACCCCTGAGCGGACTTTCGCGAACTCGCCGAGACCTCGTTCTAAATCCAATTCGCCGGCTTCAACGAGGGAAGTCGCTCGTCTCTTTGGCTCTCCGGAGGAGTCTGATTCAACCCCTTCTGGCCGTAACGTTAACAGTCGCACAGGGGAGAATAGCTTTCCTACCCTTGTGCGACTTATTTTTCAATGAGCGCTGGCTCTCGAAATCGAAATCGGGCAGGGAGAGTTCGAGGCTCTCCCTGCCCGATTGGGTTCTTGAGGCTACTGTGAGGGTAGGGATTGCACGCTCGACTCGAAAGCCGTCAGGTCCGTTGACAGTGCGGCCATAAGAGTAGGTTGCTGTTGAACCGGAGCCCTCAGAGCCTCGTCCATCTGTTTTCTCAGGTCTGCCAGTTCCTCGTTCAATTCCGTTACACGAGCA
>JBBKWP010000190.1:0-36536 GCA_037968995.1 Candidatus Xenobia bacterium | reverse complement strand
CACCAGCCTCGAACTGTTGCCAGACCCCTCGACTGTGACACTTCCGCCTGGAGTGGACCTGTTGCTCGATCCCAATCGTCACATGACGATGACGGTGAGAGCCACCAGCCCCGACAGGGTACCACTGTATTGTCAATGGACGGCCACCGGTGGAGGCCTTTCTTCTGAAGAATCCGTTCGCATGACGTATCTGCCGGTGAGTGGGGAGTGGGAATCGGTGTGGGAGTGGCGCCCTCCAGTTGGAGCCCCGACGGGCACTCAGTTCACGCTGACCGGCAAGGTTGAGGACGGTGAGGGACAAGAAGCTTTGGTGCTGTCGGCTTCGACCAGCGCCAGCCCGATTGTCCAGGTAGGAGACACATCGGCCCGCGTTGTTTACCGCTCAACTCGGGACGGAAGCTGGGATCTCTATGGTACGAATGTGGACGGGACGGGTGTGTCCAATCTCACGCGTACGACGGCTGCCGAATTCGGTCAGGTTTGGTCGCCCGATGGACAGCGCATAGCTTACACAAGCACTAATGGGGCGTACGTCATGAATGCCGACGGCACAGGCAAGCGGATGCTGCCCAGCTCAGGCGATACATTCGCCTGGTCTCCAGAGGGTGGTCGCATACTCTTTCGATCACAGCGGACGGGACAGTATGAGATTTTCGTCATGAACGCCGACGGCTCGAATCAAGTTCAGCTGACGAGCAGCGTGGAATACGAATACCAGCCGAGTTGGTCGCCGGACGGACAAAAGATCGTCTACTCTTCGGCCGAAGCCGGGTATCTTCAGATCTATGTGATGAACTCCGACGGTACGAACAAGACGCGCTACACCATCAACGGTGCGAGCGACAGCGCACCGGCCTGGTCACCCGACGGAACCCAGATCGCATTTCGATCGGACCGCAGCGGCGAGTGGGAGATGTATGTGATGGACGCCTCTCCGGGCGCCCCCGCACTCAAGATCACGACGACCACTGTTGGGGAAATGCAGCCGGTCTGGTCGCCAGACAGCAGTCGCTTGACCTACACCTCAGAGCCCGACCCTTATAACCCGGCCCTGTCACGACAAATGTACGTGGTCAATCGCGACGGGACGAACCTCATCCCCTTTCCTAGTGCAACGCCGCTTTACGACGCCGAGGTCAACCCGTCTTGGTCGCCTCAGGGTGATAGAGTGGCCTTCGCGGCGAACAACTCTGGGTACGATGTCTATATCATCGATGCCCTAGGCGCCAACGTATTCAATCTGTCCCAGAACGCAGCCTCGGACCAGGATCCCCAAATACGTTAGCCCGTCGATGCCAAAGTTCCGCTTCAAAATACGCGACCCGAAGGTTGGAAAGGACCGCATCGGGAGTTTCACCGCTCCCGACTCGGCCAGCGCACGAGAGTTTTTAGCCTCAAAAGGCTACACGATCGAGTGGCTGCGAGTCGTCGCTGAATCGAAAAAGTCCTTAGTTGTGACCGAAGCCAAGAAGGCCCAAGGTCTTGAACTCGATACCGAACCTGGAAACTACCGCCCTACCTTGGAAGACCTTTGGCAGCAGCATCGTCCCGGCGAGCCGGTGTTCAAAGCTTTGACCGCTTTGGGAGCCATTATCGGTGTCGTTCTGCTCTTGACGGGGTGGCGATCAGGAGCGGTGTCCGAGCGCTCGTCGGCTCAAAACACATCCGCGGTCAAGATCGTGATTTCCGGCCAGGTTGTGACGAGCGATGGCGGGGCGACGGATTCTAAGGACATAAAAGTCACCTGCCGTATTCCCACCCTGCCCTTCAGCCTGACGTGGAACGGCTCAGAGGCTGTGAAGCGAGGCGGCCGGATCGACAAAACGGTTGAATTCGAAACTCGTCGCTCTCTTGGAGCCGCTGAGGTGCTGATCGCAAAGCCGGGCTACACAACGTTCCAGCGAAGCCTCGATGCCGCGGCCGGAAAACCGGAAACAGTGATCTTCGAGCTTGGACGCGTGGTTTTAGAACCCGCGAAGAAGTCGTAAGCCCCTCACAACGCACTGATAATACTGTACATAGGCAAAAAGACCGACATGAGGATGAACGCTACCAATATCCCCATCCCCACGATCAGAACCGGCTCTATGATCGAACCGAAAGCTTCGATCAGATGGTTGACCTCTTCGTCGTAGTACCGTGAACAGGACCTGAGGGCCTTATCGACGCGCGCGGTCTCTTCGCCAGCGGCGACCATCGAGACCATCATGACTCCATAGATTTCGGGCCGACTCGTCATATGCTCAGTGAGAGTTTCCCCGGCGCGAATAGACTCTCGCAAGGAAGACATATCGGCGATGATGAGGGGGCTTGAACTCGCCTGTCCGGCGAGTTCGCAGCATTCCAAAATGCCTACGCCGTTGGAAAGTGCCATCTCCCCCGCTGAGCTGAACCGTGAAAGTGAAGCGCAACGCAAAATGTTCCCTGCCACGGGCACGCGCAAAACGACCTGGTAGACCCGCAGCCTACCGTCTTGGGTTTTCCAAACTCGGCCAAAGGCATGATACAGATTGGCGATGACCATGATAAGCAAGACCCAGAAGCCTGGATTGCCGGCAAGGTTGGAAAACCCAAGCACAATCTGTGTGGGTAAGGGAAGGGGGCCTCCCATCTGCACGATGATCTCCAGGAACCGGGGCACAACGAAAGTGAAAAGGCCCATTGTCATAGCGATTCCGGCGGCAAGCACTAGCAAGGGATAGGTGAGAGCCTGCTTGACCTTTCTATAGGTCGCGTCGTCGCGTTCTAACCAGCCCCCCAGACGATCCAAAGCTTCCGCGAGATTTCCTGAAGCTTCGCCAACCCTGAGCATCGCGGCGTACAACGGTGAGAAAACTCTGGGAAAGGCTCGGATGCTCTCTGAAAGACTTGAGCCGGCGCTGACCTTCTTGACGACTTCCTGCACCACGAGCCCAAAGTTAGGAGCTTCCTCCTGGCGAGACAGGCACTCCAGACCCCGAACCAGAGGGATTCCCGCCCCCAACATAGTGCTGAGTTGGCGACTGAAGGCGACCAACACCGTTCGGGGTACCGTGACTTTGGATTGCCATTCCACGGTCGACCGGGATAGACTGTCCTTAACTTGAGCCTTCACTACGATTGAGGTTTTTTCACTTGGGTAGGCAACACCTTTGCGCAGGAAGGATAGGCCCTCTTTTCTCCATCGAGCGCTCCTTTGGAAAAGCGTCGAAGGGAACCTTCTATCTGGTCCTAAGATTGGCCGGTGTGGATTTTGACTAGATTTGGGATCGACAGGTGCCGGCGAAACTTCCGGTTCAGTTGAAGGGGTTCAGATCGGGCAAGCGCCCTAAACCGACACGGACCCCAACGTCGAGAGTGGCCTCATCTTGAAGACCCAGCAGAACCGCAGCTAAGGGGGTGTTGAGTTCGTGCGCCATTCCGGCCGCCAACTGACCCACTGCCGCCATCTTGCTAGACTGTACTAGATAAGCCTGGGACTCTTCCAGCTTCAGGCGAGACTGCTCGACATTGGCACGGGCTGACTTTTCGGCCTCTAGACCGGGGTATGCGCGGGTTTCCGGGGTATGCGCGAGACGGCGGTTGCGCGGGTATGCGGGTTGCGCGAGGTCGGGTCCGTGCCCCTCGCGAACCTGCTAGAGCAAGTGTCTGGCATCGACGATAACTATATCTATTGGAACAACGTTTACGATTGGAGTCGGTATCAGGGCGATGAGTGGTCGGCGCGGTGGGGCGGCCCGGACGTGCAGTGGTTCTGGTCGATCTTCCCTCGGATACGCCGTCATCTTCCGGCGGCCACGATCCTCGAAATCGGGCCGGGCTTTGGACGCTGGAGTCGCTATCTCAGGGAGCACTGTCAAAAGCTGATTCTACTGGACCTCTCCGAGAAATGTTTAGCAGGCTGCAGAGCCCGCCTCGCAGTTCACGCGGCCGAGCATCAGTCAGACGCCAACCGAACCACGATGCACGTGCGGACTCAAACGACAGAACATTCCGCAGCGCCTCCCGAGGAGACACCACTCGCAGGCCACAGCGGTGCGTCTCTCGGCGGTCCATCGGTCGGCAACGAGACTCTGTCGCACTTCCAGGCCTCTGAAATCATCACGATTCTTGGCGATGGACGAAGCCTCAAAGGCGTTAACGACGAATCAGTAGACTTCTGTTTCAGTTTCGAATCGCTAGTATTGGCCGAGTCCGACGTTCTCAGCGACTACCTGCGCGAGCTTTGTAGGGTCTTGAAGCCGGAAGGCAAAGCCTTTTTGCATCACTCAAATCTAGGGGCCTATGCGGAGTACTTCAAAGCCAAGGACCTGGTCCCGAAGAAGCTACGACGCTCGCTCAAACGGGCCGGGCTTCTAGACTACGACGAAATGCGGGCTCCCAGCGTGACTGCCGCGTGGTTCGCGAAAGAGACCAAGCTCGCCGGTTTGTCCTGTCTTTCTCAAGAACTCATCCCCTGGGGAGGCAAGCGACTGATCGACTGCTTCAGTACCCTTGAAAAGGGGCCTCGCAAAAAACCAAACCAGGTTTTCGAGAACCCACAGTTCATCAAGCGTGCGTTCGAGATTCAGCGTCTTTCCCGCCTCTACGGCGAGGGGGTGCCCTGGTAGACCCTGGTGGGGCCGGGGATGCGGTCGAGGCAGGCCTCTCTCGAACCGACAAAGAACGCCTGGCTTCTTAGGATCTGGTCCAAAGCAACTTTCTCAAGTCAATTTGGCTAGTATTGCGCTACGGCGCCCGAAAGGCAGAAGCTGTTTCGAACCGGAACCTAAACCTTGTGAAACGAGGCTCCTCTTAAACCATGTCATTAAAGATTCGTAAGGCCGCCGTTCTCGGCGCCGGAACTATGGGCGCTTGCATCGCCGCCCACCTCGCCAATGCGGGAATACCCACCCTTTTACTCGACATCGCCGGTGAAGGCGATGACAAGAACGCCATTGTGAAAAAGGGCTGGGAGCGGGCTCTCAAAGCCAAGCCTGCTGCCTTGATGGATCCCGAGCGCGCCAACCTCGTGGAACTCGGTAACATGACCGACGATTTCGAGCGATTGGCCGAAGTGGACTGGGTGGTGGAGGCTATCGTTGAGCGCCTCGACATCAAACAGCAACTCCACGAGCGTCTGGAGAAAACCACGTCTGACAGCACCATCGTCAGCTCCAATTCCAGCGGAATCCCAATGGCGCTCCAGGTCAAGGGGCGCTCCGAGGCCTTTAAGAAGCGCTTTTTGGGCACCCACTTTTTCAATCCGCCGCGCTATCTTCATCTGCTCGAGCTGATACCCACCAAGGACACAGATCCAGAGATCACCAAGACCCTGTCGGAGTTCGGTGACCGGGTGCTCGGTAAGGGTATCGTGATTGCCCACGACGTACCGGGATTCGCTGCCAACCGAGTCGGCATCGGATGTATGTCGCGCTCCATGAAGGTGATGCTTGAGATGGGCCTCACCCCTGATGTGGTGGACGTCTTGACCGGACCTCTCATCGGGCGCCCTAAGAGCGCCACCTTTCGAACCGCCGATCTTACGGGTATCGATATCGCCGCTACAGTGGCTAAGAACCTAGCCCAGGCCACCGGTGAAGACGTGCGTATGCCCGAAGTTGTTGAGAAGATGATGAACGACGGACTGCTGGGCGACAAGTCGGGCAGCGGCTTCTACAAGAAGGTCAAGGAGAAAGGTGAGACCACCATCTTAACCATTAACCTCGAGACTTTCGAATACGAAGATCGAGGCAAGGTCCGACTCGAGGAGATCAACGACATTCGCAAGCTGGCGACTCCTGAAGAGCGGGTCGAAGCGCTATTGAACTCCACGGGCGTGGCGGGTGAGTTCACTCGCAAGACAATCTTCCACCAGATCCATTACGCTGCCAGCAAGGTCGGCGAAGTGGCCGCCACCGCGGTCGATGTGGATAACGCTCTGAAGTGGGGATTCGGTTGGGAAGTCGGGCCCTTAGAGTTGGCCGAGGCTTTGGGCCGCGAGCGTTGCGCTATGATGTTCCCGGACTACGGCTTGGATGTTCCCGACTATTTCAAGAAAGATCGTGAAGAGACTCCCGACGACGGGCTCTTGACGGTTCGCAAACTGCAGAAGAGTAGTGGCGGGAAGATTTTCGGCAACGAAGACGCCACCTTGTGGGACGCCGGAGACGACGTCGCCATGCTGCAGTTCCACAGCAAAGGGAACTCCATCGGGGCTAAAACCCTAGAGATGTTCGATCGCACGCACGAGAAGGTTCTCGCGGATTTCAAGGGACTCGTCGTTGGCAATCAGGGGCAGCATTTCTGCGCTGGAGCCGACATCGGTATGATTTTGCATCTCGCGAAAGCACAAAACTTCGAAGAGATTCGTCGGGCCTGCCGCACCTTCCAAGGTATGACCAGTCGTCTACGCTACGCCCCCTACCCGGTGGTATCCGCGCCGTTCGGGATGACCTTGGGCGGCGGATGTGAAGTGATGCTTTACAGCGATGTCGCCGTCTCACACGCCGAACTGTACACCGGTCTGGTGGAAGTCGGTGTGGGCATCCTTCCGGCCGGCGGCGGTACCACTGAAATGTTGATTCGACAGATGGAAGGGCTTCCTAAAGACGCCGACCCTTTTCCCGCGGTTGCGGCGGCCTTTGAACTTCTAGCCATGGGCAAGGTCTCGGCCTCAGCCCAGGATGCCAAGAAGATGAAATTCCTGAGGTCGACCGACCCCATCGTGATGAACGCGGACCGACTCTTGTTCGAGGCGAAACTTGAAGTCATGAGTCTGGTTCCCAACTATGTACCGCCGGTACCCCGTCAGGTCAAGGTGTTGGGAGAGGCCGCTTTCGCCAATCTTTGTACCGGGGCTTACGGGATGAAATTGGCGGGCTTTATCACACCCTACGAGTACCATTTGGCTGAAACCATCGCCCGCGTGTTGTGCGGCGGTGAAATGAATCATCCCGACGTGGTGGACGAGAGCGTGCTCTTGGAGCTAGAGGAAGAAGCCTTTCTCCAGCTCTCAGGACAAGAGAAAACCCAGGAACGACTGGCTTACACTTTGAAAACCGGAAAGACTTTGAGGAACTAAGATGGACGACTCCAGAATCCCCGTTATTGTCAGCGCTTTGCGTACCCCCGTGGGACGAGGTCGCAAAGGCAGTTTGGCCAAGACCCGTCCTGACGACTTGGCCGCTCTCGTCTTGAAGACCACCCTCGAACGCACTGGGGTGCCCGCCACTGAGATCGAAGATGTCATTTTGGGTTGCGCCATGCCGGAGGGTGAACAGGGTTTCAACGTGGCTCGTTTGGCGCTTTTGTTGGCCGGCTTCCCGGACACAGTGCCCGGAATGACCGTCAATCGATTCTGCTCCTCGGGGCTGCAGGCGGTGGCGCTCGCGGCTCAGGCGATCGCTTCGGGGATGAGTGAATGTATCATCGCAGGCGGTGTGGAGTCTATGAGCATGGTTCCGATGACCGGCAACAAGCCTTCCATGAACCTGAGACTGCAACGTGAGATTCCCGGCGCCTACGTCGGCATGGGGATGACCGCTGAGAACTTGGCCAACAAGTATAAGATCTCACGTCAGGACCAAGACCAGTTCTCGGTCGACTCCCATCAAAAAGCGGCAGCGGCCATCAAAGCCGGTAAGTTTAACGAGGAGATAGTGCCCGTGAGTGTCAGAGTGGACAAGCGGGACGGCACCTCGATCTCCAGCAAGCAGCACACTTTCGAGCAAGACGAATTGGTGCGAGAGGGCACCACGCTCGAAATCTTGGGGGGGCTGAGACCCGTCTTTCATGTCAAAGGGTCGGTCACGCCGGGCAACTCCTCGCCCATCTCCGATGGCGCTTCGGCGATTATGGTTATGAGCAAGGCCAAAGCCAAGGAGCACGGATTAGAGCCCTTGGCTGAGTTCCTCTCGTTCGCGGTGGGCGGCGTCGCCCCTGAACTCATGGGAATGGGTCCCGTGGTCGCCGTTCCGAAAGCTCTTAAACTGGCCGGTCTTGAACTCGCCCAGATGGATATCATCGAACTCAACGAGGCGTTTGCCGCGCAATCCTTGGCGGTGATCGGCGAGATGGGACTTTCCAAAGACAAACTCAATGTTAACGGCGGCGCCATCGCTCTTGGTCATCCCCTCGGTTGTACGGGAGCCAAACTCACGGCCACTGCCGTCCACGAACTGCGCAGGCGCGGGGGTGGATACGGACTGATCACCATGTGCATCGGCGGAGGTCAAGGAGCAGCCGGAATCCTAAAAGTCGGATGAGTCAGACCATCTTAAATAGAACCAAGCCGCTGATAGCCTTCGACCTCGAGGCCACCGGACTGGAACCTTCCACCGATAGGATCGTGGAGTTCTGCTTCGTGGAACTCAACGGCGAGCTTCAACCTGGTCAGGTTTTCAAGAGCTTGGTAGAGCCCGGAATCCCCGTGCCGCCCGAGGTGACTGCCATCCACGGTCTCAGCGATGACGACTTGCGGGGCCAACCGAAGTTCGCAAGTTTCGCGGGAAAGATTCAGCGACTCGTGGATGGCTCGGTTATGATCGCCCACAACAGTCGGTTCGACTTGGCCCTGCTTCACTACGAGTTGGTCAGAGCCGGACAGAAGGGCGTCTCCCCAAACCATCCCGTGATCGACACCTTGGCCATCGAACACCTGGTTAACGGTCACAATTTGGGCGCCGCCTACGCGCGCTACTGCGGAGAAGACCTGAGTGGGGCCCATCGCGCCGAAGCCGACACCCTGGCAACGATTGCCGTCTTACGTGAGCAGCGCGCCCGCTATCCCGATGCCCTAGGGCCCAGTGTCGACGACATTTTGTTGTCGAGAGTTCGACAGAACAACGGCTCGGATGGTCGCATTTTCCTCGACCACGGGCGACGCTTCGTGAAGGAACCCAACGGCGTGATTCGTCTCAATTTTGGAAAACACCGAGGGGAAGATGTCTCTGAACATCATTCCTATCTGCGCTGGATGCTTAAAGCCGATTTCGCCGACGACACCAAAGAGGCGGCTAAACAGATCCTGAAATCCTAAAAGGGGATAAGGAGGGTTGGAATGTCCGTACGCCCTAGCCCACAAAAACCGTTGGTCTTGACACCCAATGAACGCCTTGCGCTGTCCTTGCGCGAGGCGTACGACGAGGAGCAGTTGGCTGCCAAGGAGACTGTTTGGGAGACGCTGTCTGCCTGTTCTTGGTCCACCTTTCTCAGCGCGCTGTGGGAAGAGCGGGCTCTAGCCCATGAAGGCTCGGATCCACTGCCAACCGTTCTCAATCCCTGGCAAGAACGTTTTCTATGGATGCGGGTTTTAGAGCGGTCAGAACTTGGCGATCAATTGCTGAATCTCGCGGCGGCCGGGCGCTTGGCCAAAGAAGCCTGGGGAATCGTGGTCGCCTACGATCTTGGCGAGCATCTTCGTCATCCACCCCTTCCCTGGGATGAAGAGACCCAAGTGTTTCTCGACTGGGCTGAGGCCTTTCAGCACAGTTGTGAAGAGCAAAACTGGATCGATAGAGCCCGCCTAGAGGGGGCCCTTCAAGAAGCTCTTCAAGACGGCGAGATCCCAAAGCAGAATCTTCCTTCCGAACTCAAGTGTGTCGGCTTCAACGATCTCACGCCCGCTCAAAATCGCCTGGTTAAGGCCTTGGAGGACGCCGGCGTAGTCATCACCGTGGAACCGGCCATAGAATGGGGCGGCGGGGTGGATTGGTGTCGAACCGTGGCCAAGGATGCCGAGGCGGAACTCCGAAACGCCGCCTATTGGATCCGCCACCTATTGGAAAATACAAGGACCGCCCGTCCTCCTCGAATCGGGCTGGTGGTTTCTGATCTTCAGACTCATCGCAGCATGGTCACCCGGGTCCTGGACGAAGTCTTGCAGCCAGGTCATCTGTTGCCCCATCAAAGAGGTCCCGAGACACTCTACAATCTGTCTCTGGGGAACCCGCTGGCGGCCTGGCCGGTGGTTGCCGACGCGCTCTCGTTGCTCGGTCTTGGGGGAGGACCCCAGGAACTTTCCGCCCTCGGAGTTCTCTTTCATAGCCCCTTCCTGATAGGAGCGGAGGCCGAACGTGGTCCGCGTTCTCTGCTGGAAACTCAACTTTTTCGTGACGGCGCCTTTACGGTCACCCTGAAGCGGGTCGCAGATAAGGCAGCCCGATTGGATTCTGAAGGGAACGCGAAGCCTTCCACTTGTCCAGCCTTGGGAGAGTGCGTCAGCGTGGTGGGTGAGCACCTGAGAGCGTCTCCTAATCGCCAGTTGCCTAGTCGGTGGGCCACCGAGTTTCGCTCTACCTTGGACCATTTCGGCTGGCCCGGTGAAAGGGCTCTTGACAGTTCAGAGTACCAAACCGTCCAGCGCTTTCACGAAACGTTGGCACATCTAGGAACCTTAGACCGTATCGAGCCCGCCTTGACGAGAAGCGAGGCTGTGAGCCACTTGCGCCGAATCGCTGAGGAGACGGTATATCAGCCTCGAGTGTCCTCTGGACCGGTGGAAGTCATGGGCTATTTAGAGGCCGCGGGACTGCCTTTCGACCATCTCTGGATCGTGGGCATGCACGACGGAGCGTGGCCTCGACCCGCGCGACCGAATCCCTACCTTCCAGTGTCTTTGCAGTGTACTCATAACGTGCCTCACAGTTCCGCCGAGCGCGAATTGGAATTTGCTCGAGGGCTCACTCGTCAACTCTTATCAGGGGCTTCCCACGGTGTGGTCAGTAGCGCCACTCAGGACAAGGATCAAGAACTCCGGCCCAGCCTTCTGGTCTCTCACCTTCCGGAGCGTCCACTGGGCACGTTACCCCTCTCGTCGGTAGAGAGTCTCACCAAGGTGATCTACGAGTCTCGTCGTCTCGAACATGTCGTGGACCCCGGTCCACCGCCGGTGGGAGAAGGCCGCTACTCCGCTGGTGGAACCGGTATCTTCAAGCATCAAGCGGCCTGTCCGTTCCGGGCTTTCGCCACTTATCGCCTTTTGGCTCGACCCTTGGAAATGGCGGAGGCGGGCCTGGGACCTAAAGAAAGGGGGAGCCTTCTGCACCTCGCCCTGGAGGCGCTATGGAAAGACCTTCGTTCGCTCGAGAATTGGCTACGCCAGGATCCCGAGCAGCGCGCCAGTGTCATCCAGACCGCCGTGAATTTTGCTCTCTTGGAGGTCAAAAAGCAGCGACCAGACGCCCTCTCAGGAGTTTACTTGGATCTCGAGCGCCGACGCCTTCAGGCTTTGCTGTTCGAGTGGATGGAGGTCGAAGAGCAACGACCGCCGTTTAAGGTCAGGGACACGGAGCGAGAGGTGACGTTCGAATTCGGCGGCCTCAGTCTGAAAACCATCATCGATCGCATCGATCAACTCGAGGATGGTCGGCTCGTTCTCTTGGACTATAAAACAGGCTCTGTTAAAGTTGGCGATTGGCTCGACGAGCGACCGGCTGATCCGCAGCTTCCGCTATACTGCGTGGCCGGTCTCGAGGCTTTTTCGGGCCTCGCTTTCGCCCGCCTGAAAACCGGAGAGATGAAATTCGTCGGAATCGGTGTGGACAACGATCTGGTTCCTGGAATGAACGACTCCGAACACGCCGGGAGCCTCGGAATGAGCTGGTCTCAAAGGCAAGATGGATGGCGGGAGACCTTGCTGAGGCTGGCGGAAGAGTTTCGCGCGGGCCGTTTTGAAGTGGATCCGGTGAAGGGTCGAGAGACCTGCCGCTACTGCCGTATGGAGACGCTTTGTCGTGTAGATGAACTGGAGGCGGACCTCTAGTGCGCCGGCAACCGATAACCTCCCAAACCTCAGGTCATAGATTGGTGCCGCGTTAATGGAGCAAAGCGATCAGGCTGCCCGTCGAGCGGCCCTGGACCCCACTCGTTCTTTCATCGTGCAGGCGCCGGCGGGCTCCGGCAAGACCGGTCTGCTCACCCAGCGTTACCTGAAGCTGCTGTCCGGTGTCTCGGCGCCCGAGGAGATCCTTGCGCTGACCTTCACTAAAAAGGCGGCGGGCGAGATGAGGGAACGTATCTTGATGTCGTTGCGTCAAGCGCGCACCGAACCGCGACCTGAACAAGAGCATAACGCTCTCAACTGGGACCTCGCCCAGGCAGCCCTCACCCGAGATCGGCAGTTCGGTTGGCAGATCGAAGAGAATCCCGCACGACTCCAGGTGATGACCATCGACTCTCTGTGCAGTCGTTTGGGTCGGGCGCTTCCCATCTTGTCCCAGTTCGGAGCTTCTCCTCAACCAGTGGAGGACGCCACCCCGTTTTATGCCGAGGCCGCCCGACGCACCTTGGCCCTCCTTGAGAACGACCAGTCGTCCTGTGGAGAGGCCATGGCCCATCTGCTCCTTCACCTCGACAACGATGCGCGTAAGGTGGCGGAACAGATCTCGGAGTTGCTGGGTCGCCGCGACAAATGGATGCGGCCATTGATGGCGCTTTTGGGCCAAGGCGACCTTGAGGCGTTGGGCCGGTGCGGTTTGGAAGCGGCTCTCGAGCGGATCCTCACTGAAGAACTACAACAGCTCAAGGAAGCCTTCCCTCGGGAACCCCTGCATCAGATCCTCGGACTGGTACCGTTCGTGCTGGAACGGTTGGAAGGACCACATCCCCTAGAATCGTGGCACGGGCTGAGCGGACTGCCGGGCACCGACGTCGAGGCGGTGAAGCACTGGACCGGTCTACGGGAACTTCTGATGACGAAAGGGGGCACTTGGCGCAAGAGCGTGAACGCCAACCACGGATTCCCACCGGAGGGTAAAACCAAGGATAAAGACGAGAAATTCCTTCGGAAAGTCAACAAGGCTCAGATGAAAGCGCTGCTGGAAGACTTGGCTGACCAGGAAGACCTACGCCTGCGCCTGCATGAGGTCGAAAGTCTGCCTCCCGCACGCTATGACGATGACCAGTGGGAGACTCTGAAGGCGCTCTTGCAAGTGTCTCTGGCCGCCGCTCTGGAGTTAGTGTTAGTCTTCAAGCAGTGGGGAAAAGCCGATTTCGTGGAGATCGCTCAGCGTGCCGGTCGGGCTTTGGGAACTGTCGAGGAGCCTACAGATGTCGCCATGGCGCTTGACGCCAAGCTTCAACACGTTCTGGTCGACGAATTTCAAGACACCTCCTTAGGGCAACGACAACTTTTGGAGAAATTGACGGCGGAATGGACGCCATACGAGGGTCGCACCTTCTTTTTGGTGGGCGACCCTATGCAGTCGGTCTATCGATTTCGGGACGCGGAGGTTCGGCTCTTTCTCGAGATACGCAAAACCGGGTTGCGGCACTTCCCATTGGAATCTCTCGCTCTGCGCTCCAATTTTCGCTCCCAGGCCGCTTTGGTAACCTGGTTCAACGATGTGTTCCGTCAAGTATTTCCTCCCTTGGAAAGTCTCACCACTGGGGCCGTCCCCTACAGTTGGGCGGAAGCCGCGGTTCCCGACCGAGATCAGGCCCCCGTTCAACTCCATCCGGTTCTGAGCTCAAGTTGGGGGGACTCCGGCGGCAAGCAGAAAGAAGCGGACGCGGTTTTGGAGATCGTTCAACAAACCTGGAGCGAAGACCCCAAGCGGGTCATCGCCATTTTGGCTAGGTCTCGAACTAGTTTGGATGCCATTCTCCCCACCCTCCGTCGAGCAGGGTTACGCTACCAGGGCGTGGACATCGAACCGTTACAGAATCGGTCAGTGGTTCGAGATCTACTGGCTCTCACCCGCGCCCTTCTTCACTTGGGCGACCGCTTGGCTTGGCTTTCTGTGCTGCGGGCTCCCTGGTGTGGATTGACCGGCGACGACCTGTTGGCGGTGGCCGACGATGAAGGTCATTCCACCATTCTCGAACGTCTCGAGCAACTTTCAGGACTGGTGGGTGAGGGTGACGATCCCGAAATTGTAACGACATCTGAACTCAGCGACTCCGGTCGTTCCAGGCTAGCTCAAACCGCCTCAGTTCTACGTCGGGCCGTGGACGAGCGTCGCCGGGGGCCGTTGCGACGATGGGTGGAGGGAGTCTGGCTCTCGTTGGGTGGGCCCGCTACCGTCGAATCTCGCTCGGATCTCGAGGACGCCCAGGCGTTTCTCGACCTTCTCGACCGTCTCGGTGATGAGCAGAGCCGCCCAGACCTCGACCTCCTAGAGAAGAGAATCGCCAAGTTGTACGCCCAGCCGGATGTCCATGCTGACGGACTTCTCCAAGTGATGACCATTCACAAATCCAAGGGTTTGCAGTTTGATACGGTCATTCTACCGGGACTCTCACAACCGTCGGCCAAAGATAAAGAGCCGTTACTCAGTTGGCTTGAGCACGCAAACTCAGAAGGGACGTCCGACCTGTTGTTGGCTCCCATCACTCAGCGAGGCGGCCAGAAGGACTCTGTTTACCGTTTCGTGCGAACTCTGGAGTCCAAGAAAGGCAACAACGAACTCGCTCGAGTGCTTTATGTCGCAGCGACCCGCGCTGAACGGAAGCTTCATCTGGTGAGTCGAGTGACGGCCGATCCTAAGGGTTCAGACTTTGGGACTTTGGCTGAGCCTAAATCTGGCAGTTTTCTAAGCCTCTTGTGGCCGGCGCTGGGCCACGAGTTCACCGATTTGGCTCGTCCTCAATTCGGTCCAGATCCGATATCGAGGGGTGAGGCCAGTCCTTTCGATCTCGACCACCCCTGGGCTCAAGAGATGTCGACAGAGGCGGTGGCACCGGTCGCATTCGCGAGCACTGTGCCAAGCGAGAAACCACAGACCCTGCGACGACTCCGCGACGACTGGGTACCGCCGCCGACACCTCCCGCGGTACAGGCCAAGTCGGTCCCGGCCGCCCTTGAACTTGACCTCGATGAACGACCCACCTTCGAATGGGCCGGCGAAACGGTCCGCCGAGTGGGTAGCGTGGTGCACCGAGTGTTGCAGCAGATCGGTCACGAAGGCTTGACGCGTTGGACTGAGCAGCGAGTGGGGCGTCTCATACCCTATTTGGAAGCTCGATTGAGCGAGGAAGGCGTGCCTCCGGAGAGTCTTGAGACGTCGGTGCGCAGGGCCCAAAAGGCAATTCGAGAGAGCCTCGCTAGTTCCAGAGGACGATGGATTTTTGAACAAGACCCCAGCACTGCCCGCAACGAATACGCGATCTCCGGTGTCTCAAGGGGACGCTTAGTGCGAGCTGTGGTGGACCGGACCTTCGTGGACGAATCTGGAACCCGCTGGATCGTCGACTACAAGACCGGTACCCACGAGGGGGGGAACCCCGAGGCCTTCTTGGACGCCGAACAGGAAAGGTACAGGCCCCAACTAGAGCGATACGCCGCCTTGATGCGTAGGCTGGACCCCGGTCGTCGGATCAAGATGGGACTCTACTTTCCGCTGTTAGGCGGTTGGCGGGAATGGGATCCAGGTCAGGGGTATTCCGAGCAGCTGACTTTGGAGTTTTGAAGGTCAGGACACTCCACCCGGGCTTAGTTAGGGTCGCCGCAAAAGTTTGGCGACCGCGGAGAGCAACTCCTCGCCCGAGAAAGGCTTGGCGAGAAAATTTGGCTCCTCGTCCGCGGGATCTTCGGGACGCTCAGAATATCCCGACGTCATAAGAACCTTCACTTCCGGGTGAAGAGCCTTGACTTTCTTGGCCAGCTCCCGGCCTCCCAGGTTGGGCATCACGGTGTCCGACACCAGGATGTCGAGCTGCTCACCTAGTGTCTGGGCGAGTTGGAGAGCTTCTTCTGAAGAGGGCGTCGCATGGACAAGATAGCCTGCCTTGCGCAAGACCCTAGCGAAAAGACGCACGATGGGCTCCTCGTCGTCAACTAAAAGAACAGTTCCTTGGGCAACCGTCAACTGGGCGGACGTCTGCTGGGTAGGTAAAGGATCGATGGCCTGCTTGGAGACCGGTAGAAGGATGAGGAAACTCGTACCAACACCCAGTTCGCTATGCACCTCCAGCGTTCCACCCGCTTGGTGAACGATACCGTAGCAGGTGGCTAGACCCAGGCCGGTTCCCTTGCCCACCGGCTTGGTCGTGAAGAAGGGTTGGAAGATCTTTTGCTGATCCTCGAGGCTGATCCCGGTGCCGGTGTCTCGGACCTCTAGCCCCACCTGCGATTCGCCTTCATGAAATACACGAATGAAGATTTCGCCGTTGACGTCGATAGCATCGCGGGCATTGCTCACTAAATTGGCCAGTATCTGGGTCAGCTGCCCCAGGTCGACCACCGCCCAGGCTGGACGCGCGGACGTGGTCACAGTCAGCCGTATGTCCTCACTCACCAAACGTCGTAGCAACCTTTCATCTCTTCTGACGGCTTCATTAAGTTCAACGGGCTGAAAAATAACGGTTTGGTTACGTGCAAAAGTTAAGAGTTGCTGAACGAGGGCGGCGGCTTTCTCGGTCGCCTGTAAGATCTCGTCTTGCTCTGCGCCGGCGGGCAGGAGTTCGGCGTTTCCCCCGATGATCGTCAAGATGTTATTGAAGTCGTGGGCGATTCCGCCGGCCATCCTTCCGATCGCTTCGAGCTTTTGCGATTGAAAGAGTTGGCGCTGGCTCAATTCCAGCTCTTCCTGGGCTATTTTCCGACGCACTACCAAAGAGACAACACTGGACACTAAACCTAAGAAGCCGCTCTCTCCCTCGGTAAACTGGCGGGGTTCCAACCTTGATACCCGCAAAAAACCCCAAGGCTTGCTTCCCTGGCTTACGATCGGCGCGGACGCTTCAGCACCCGAGGCGCCATCGCTATCCGGACAACCCGTTCCGGCGAGCTTTTGAGGATCTCCATCGACGGTGCAAAAGATACCGCAGGTGTCGCTCGCCAGGCAATCGCTCAAAATCCGCACAGCCTGGTCGCAAACGACTTGAAGGTCCATGCCTTCTAGCGCCAGTTGTGCCAGTCCCGCCAGGAAGTGTTGCTGTCGAGCGTGATCGAGAATCCGTTGCTCTTCTTGTTTACGAACATGGATATCGCGGGCGATGCAGACCAATCCGGATCCAGTCATTGGGAGTTTGGTCACTGACATCCAGGCCGTCTCTCCGGTGGCGATGCCCCATCGTTCCTCGCGGTCCAGGACCATCTTTTGGTCGTGGATGACCGCCATATCTTCGAGATGATGCTCACGGCTCTGTGGGCTGTCGAGCACCTCCAGATGGGTACGTCCTGTCAGGTTTGAAGGGCCGCTCACTCCCAGGGCCTCGGAAAAAGCACGATTGACTCGCAGAAATCGCCCCTCACGATCTTTGAAGTAGATCTGGTCCGGGAACTGATCCATCAACCGATCCAAGAGTTCGGCTTGTTGAAGATAACGGCGATTTAGACGGTGATAGTCGGCGGCCTTCTGTACCAGCAGCTTCATCTCCGAAGCCTTCCACGGCTTGGAGACATATGCGTAGATCTGACCGTCATTCACGGCCCGGACCACCGCCGTAATGTCGGAGTATCCGGTGAACAGCACCCGAGTCGCGTCGCAGCGGAGTCGAGTCTCCTTGAGAAGCTGATCTCCGGCTAGCCCCGGCATTCGCTGGTCGGACAGAACCACACTGAACTCCCTGCGCGCGATCGCGCCAAGGGCGTCTTCGCCACCGGACGCGGTCACGATCTCGAAGTCGTCCTCGAGAAGATCTTCGAGGGTCGCGAGAATCTGCGGTTCGTCGTCGACGATCAGAATCACCGGTTTGTCAGGGTGAATTTTCTCTTTCACCCTCGGGGCTATGGTCATTGGATTTTGGTTCCTTCAACTGGGTCGCGGAGTAAAGTTTCGAGATTCAGCGGCAGTCGCACCTCAAAGGCGGTCCCCCCTGTGGGACTCCGATGCGGTTCGATACTGCCACGGTGGGCCTGGACGATACTGTAAGATATGGATAGGCCGAGACCCATACCTTGTCCTACGGCCTTAGTAGTGAAAAAGGGGTCGAAGACACGATCTATCAATTCTACTGGAATTCCTGGACCTGTGTCAGTGACCTGGATCACAAAGTGCCATTCCTCGCGCTGAGTGGTCAAGGTCACGGTGCCTTCCTCCCCGATAGCGTCAAGGGCGTTGCTGATGAGATTCAAGAAGACTTGGTTCAGCGGGCCCGGCAGGCACCCCAGGAGTCCATCTGAGCAGAAGTCTTTGGTGACGAACATACGAGCCTTCACGCGGTGGCGAAGCAAAACGAGAGCCGAATCAAGGCCCTCATGAATATCAACCACCTTGAACTCGCCTTCGTCGAGTCGCGAGAACGTACGCAGCTTGAGAATCAATTCCGCCATACGTTCGATTCCCTGAGTGGCGTCGGCCAGACGGCGCTGAGACTTGACCCATTTATGGAGGCTCGGTGCCGACAGATGTGGAGTAACCTCAGGCTCAATCGCCTGTAGCCATCCGCTGATGTTTTCCACGTTGGAGGAAACGAAGGCGAGCGGATTATTCAATTCGTGGGCGATGCCGGCTACCAATTGGCCCAGAGAAGCCATTTTCTCGGAATGAATCAACTGAATCTGAGCTTCCCTTAAACGGCGACTTGTCACTTCGAGCTTTTCGGCCAGAATCGCTCGAGCCAACGCGGCCTCTCGCTCGTCTCTGGCCCGCAGCGTCTCGAGTTCTTTTTTCTCTAGCTCGCGGGAAATACGCAGATTCTCTTCTTGAAAAAATTTTCGGCGTAGCAGAGCGCTGATCCGGGCACGCAAGACAACCGGTTCTGAAGACTTTCCGATGAAGTCGTCAGCCCCGGCGTCTAGCCCTCGTGTCATCTCATCTTTGCCTTCATGAGCGGTCAGCATTAAAATCGAGAAGGGGTTCCGCATAGTGAGGCGCACCTGATCTAGCTCTCGGCAAAGCTGAATTCCGTCGACGACAGGCATCACCAGGTCTATCAAGATAACATCGAACTCGGAATGCGCCAGTTTCGCTCGAGCGGACTCCGCCCCGTCGGCGACCACTACTGAGTACCCTCCATCTGTCAACTGCTGGGCAAGGAACTCACGATAGGTTGGCGAGTCGTCGACCACTAGCAAGCGACCTTTTCCAAAAATGGAATTGCAATCTGGAATCCGCGTCTTTTGTCGTGATTTTTCGAGTAAGGCTTTGAGACGAAACAGCAAGCTCTCCAAGCTCGCCGACTTTGGTAAAGCGTCGTCGACGCCACTCTCGAGCCCCGGGCGCAGTACCTCGTCATTCTCCGCGTCCGTTAACAACATCAAGGGAAGATTCCGGGTGTTCGCATTCCTACGGATCATGCGGCAAAGTTCGTCCCCTTGCATGCCTGGAAGAGAGAAGTCCACCACCGCTAGGTCCATCTCTTCATTCCGTAGTATCTCAAGCGCCGCCTCGGGAGTACCGGCAACCTTCACCTCGCACCCTTCCTCTTCCAAAGCGATCTGCAATCGCAACGCCTGAGTGGGGGAATGGTCGATGATCAAGACAATGGGGGCAGTCACGTTCGCACCTCCTCCACCAACAAGGATAGCAAGCGGGTGGCAATATGGGGCAGCGCCAACATCTCGCTCACACCGCCCAGAGCTAAAGCGGCACCCGGCATGCCGAAAACGACAGCGGTCGTGGCATCCTCGGCCAAGGTGTAGCCTCCGGCCTGTTTTAGACGAACCATGCCGAGGGCCCCGTCTTCTCCCATGCCTGTGAGGAGCACGCCAACGGTGGACGTGCCATGATAAAGTGCCAAGGACTCGAAGAGGACGGTGGCGGACGGTCGTTGATTGAGCAGGGGCGGTGCTTCGGTCAACCTCAACGACCGTGGTCCCATCTCGAGGTGCCGGCCCGCGGGGGCCACGTAGATGCAACCCGGCAAAGGCACATGGCCCGACGAAGCCATCTCCACTCGCTGCGGGACCGAACGTTCCAGCCAATCGATAAAACCTGCCAAGAAGGTGGGTACCATGTGCTGCACCAACAAAATGGGAACAGGTAGACTCGCAGGGAGACTCCTGAAGAGAGTCACCAGGGCCGCGGGCCCTCCGGTAGAAGCGGCCATACCAATCATTTTGACTCTCCTTTTTGGGTGCCCCCCATCACCCGAGACCGTATCGGGCGGCTTGGAGCGGGGGAAATCGAGGGGGCGAGCGATGCGTTGCCTGATCACCAGAACCTGGCTCATGCTCACCAACTGCTCGCACAGTTTGTTCGCGAGGGTGGCATAGTCGGAGGAAAGTTGACCGTGCGGCTTCTCTATTACGCAAAGCGCACCCGCTTTCAGAGCGTTCATGGTGATGTTGAGATCTTCCGTGTCAACGCTGGCCGAAATGACTACCACCGGCGTCGGTTGGCGCGCCATGATGGCTGAGGTTGCCTCAAAGCCGTTCATGCCGGGCAAGCGAATGTCCATAGTGATGACATCGGGAAGCATACTTGGCAGCAGGTCTAGGGCCCGTTCGGCGCTTTCGGCCGAGGCCACGACCTCTAAGCGTGGATCTGATCCGATGATGCTTTCCAGGAGAATTCGCACCGTCTCGGAGTCGTCGACGATCATGACGCGAATAGGTTTCATGCGATCTGTCGCACCGTTTCTAAAAGTTCTTCCTGGTCGAAACCTTGTTTGCTCAAATAGGCTTCGGCTCCAAGGTCGAGTCCACGCTGACGGTCTACGCGATCCGCGCAAGAGGTCAGAAGTATCACCGGCAGATGAAAGAGCTCTGGATCGGTTTTTATGGCCGCCAGCAGTTGAAAACCGTCCATTAAGGGCATTTGGACGTCGCTGATCACCAGGTCTATTCGCTGAGACTTCAACTGGCGAAGGGCATCTTCACCATCCACTGCGACGACCACCTGATAGCCATGAGTTTCCAAGATGCCGCGTTCCAGCATTCGTGTGGTGACAGAATCGTCTACCACCAGAACGATTGACGCTCTCTTCGTTGCCTTGTCGTCGATCTCGGGCCCGGTCCGGGTCGCCACGATGCCACCGGCGGACAGACTGTCCCAGAGTCGGGAGGGGTTGAGCACCAAGCAGATCGATTCGTCTTCGAGCAAAAACAGGCCGGAAAGTTTAGGGTTATTGTACCCTGGAAGAATCAAAGCCGATACCTCAGCGTCGCGTTGAGCCAAAAGGCCGTCGACGGCCAACAGAAAACGTTTATCGCCATGGCGGAGCACAGCTCCCCACAGACGCCCGTCTTCGACTCGCACCCCCCGACCGGGCAGACCAAGTATCGCGGAGAGTTCCACTGTGGGAACAGCGTCACCGTTAAGAAAGTAGCTCGACCTGCCGTTTAAAATTGTGAGGTCTTCAGGCAGCAGGCGCACCAGGCGGTCGATAGCGTGGGTCGGGATGGCGAATACCTGGCTTTGGCAACGCAGCAGGAGCAGACTTTGGACGGTGATTGATAGGGGCGTCCTCAGGCCCACCACGGTCCCAAATGGCTGTCTCCTTGAGAGCAAAACCTGACCTTGTAACTGCTCGGCCACTTGCTTAAGAATGGCAAGCCCTAGTCCCCTTCCGGACAGCTTGCCGGGCGTCACGACCGTGCTGAACTCGGGTAGGAGAAGCAGGTTAAGAAGGGCCGACTCGTCATCGTTCGGAGCGTGTCCCAAGGCCAACGCCTTTGCTTTCACTTTCTCCAGGTCGATACCTCGACCGTCATCGCTCAGAGTCGTTACCAGTTGATTTTTGGTGACTCGCAGCACAAGCTCCAGTTTGCCTGCTGGGGTTTTACCCTGGCGCACCCGTTCCTCAGGAGTTTCTAATCCGTGGTCTACCGCGTTGCGAATCATATGAAGCAACGACTCGTGAAGTTGTCCAAGGACTTGGCGGTCCACCGATGTCTCCAAGCCTTTGGCTCGAAAATCAAGCTGCTTCCCTTGGGACCGGGCGAGGTCTCGCGCGACCGGGCCAAGGTCGCCTAGGACGTCTCTCGCTGGGACCGTACGCGCTTGTCGGACGCGATTCTCTAAACCTTCGCCGAGCTTGACCAGGTTGGACTGGTGGCGGGTCTGATCGGAGAGTAGACCTCGAGCCGTGCCCACACATTGATGGATTTTGAGATCGAGCGAAGCCGTCTGGTCGATCCCGACTGCCATGCCCTGCTGTCTCAATCGACTCCACTCATGCTCTAGCGACACCAATCGTTCCGTGAGAACCCGCAATTCGTAACCCGAGTTCGCTTGGCGCGCCGCTTCCACTCTTAACTCATGCACCCCCGCCGAAAGTCCCTCAAGGGTAGAAGTGGGAACTCGCACGGTCAGAGGTCCGGGACTCTGGGGTGAGACGTCTTCGACAGCAACTTGTTGCTCGGGCAGAGATGAGTTCGGTGAAGCAATGGGGGACCGTGGTTGAGAACTCTCGCCCGTCATCAACTGTTCTATCAGCGTAATGAGATGGATCGGTGGTTCACGGTCTTCCACTCCAACGCTGCCGCTGTAGTCCTCCACTCCGTCGAAAACTCGCCGCAAAGTCGAAGCCAGATTGGGACTAGGTTGAATGCGACCATCTCTCAGCGCGGTCAAGACGGACTCTAAATGATGAGCGATCGACTCCAGTACAGGCAGGTCAACAGCGCGCGAGGTACCTTTCAGGGTATGTGCCGAGCGAAAGGCGTCCTGATACTCAGGGCCGCCGGGAGCGCAGCCGCTCTCTAGGTGGTCTAGGAACGCACGCAGTTGCGCGAGATGATCTTTTTGTTCCAGTCGAAACGCTCTCAAGAGTCGCCCGCGCAGGTCGCTCATAAACGATACCTCTCGGTGGAAGAACGCAGATTTCCACTCAAGTTGCTAAGAGCCACCACCGACACTTCCAATTGTTGTGTGGCGGCCGCCGTCTGCTCGGTGGCTGATTCAATATTGCGCATAGCATGGGCCACTTGATCGTAGCCGATCAACTGCTGGTTTGTGGCGGCCGTGATCTGCTGAAAGGCTTGCATACTGTCGCTGACCTTCTGATTGAGGTCTCGAATCGTTTCCTCGGCTTTCTCGGTGTGCTGACGACCGGATTCGACTCGTTTGACCGCTTCTTCTGTGAGCATCACGGAAGTGTTGATTCCTCGTTGAATCTCTTCGAGGATACGACGCACGGTAGTGGTCGCTTCACGCGACTGCTCAGCCAAGCTTTTCATCTCGACGGCTACGACAGCGAAGCCGCGACCCTCTTCACCCGCTGAGGCCGCCTCGATCGCCGCGTTTAGCGCGAGCAAGTTTGAGCGCTCGGCGATATCCTTGACCGCGGCGATCACTTCACCCACGGCCTGAGTTTTCTCGGTCAGCATCACCACATTCTCGGCCACCGCCTCGACTTGACGGCGAATGCTGTCCATGGCCAAGGCAGCCTGCTGCACCCCCTCGATACCGATAGCGCTGGCCAAGGAGGTCGCGTCCGCCCCCGCGGCGATTTTGCGAGCTCTTTCAGCGATCTGGTTGCCCGTTTGGCCCACTTCTTCCATGGTGCTGGTGGTTTCTTGGATAGAGGCCGCCTGTTCCGAGGCACCGGCAGCTTGCTGTTGGGCGGCCGCTAAGATCTGGCTGCAGGAAGCGCCCAAGGTCTCCACGGCAGCACTGAGGCCGCCCAGTAAGTCTCTTAGATTTGACCGCATGCCATTGAAACTTTCGCCCAACTTACCGACCTCGTCGGTCGAGGAGATCTCTACAGGTCGTCCAGTCAGGTTGCCTGCCCCTATCTCTTCGGCGGCCATCACACATTCCGAAAGAGAGCTCAGAATGTTGCGCGAGATAGACCACGCCAGACCGGACCCCACAACGAGCGAGATCGCGGCTAAAGCCCACTGGAGACGAACGATCAGTTCCAGGGCGTTGTTGGCTAGATGAACGACGCGAGCTACTATTTCTCTTGTCCCGGACGACAGGTCTTCCGTGAGTGACTGCAACTTTTCGAGGCGCTCACGTTCACCGGCCGTGTCGGTCGGCAGAGCCAACAGTTGATCAGACGCTTGAATAGCCTTGGGAAGAAGTGCATCCTGCCGATTGATAAGTTCCAGAAGAATGGGGTCTTGAGCGGGTGGGAGCGGTTGCGACATGGCCAGGTGTGAAGACGGACGACCGCCGTAGCGAAGCACCTTCAACACCTCTTCAAGCTCGGACCGGGTGCTCCGGTAGTCGACTTCTATGCCGGACCGGGTCAGTAAAACTTCCTTACAGTGACGCTGGATGAGCGAGCGTGTATAGCCGGTCAAGTTGACCCGGTTGGCGGCAGCCATTTGGTCCCGGAGGGCGTCGGTGGTGAGACCCACCAGTACAAGAGTGGCCAGAACGAAGATAGCTGGAATAGCGCCCAGCTTCATGCCTATACCTATGGAAGTCCCCCATCGTCTACTACGCTTCATAACCGCTCCTCCTGAGTTTGAAAATACGAATGCCGCGCAAAAGTATCGGCAGAGAGTATGCGCAGGTCTCCCGGCCCGATGCCTACTATGGGGGAGCCATGCCGTTCGCCGGGATCGATCGGTTGGATCGCGTCGAACGCAATCTCGGCAAGACCCTCCAACTCGTCTACACGGCAGGCCACACCTAAATTTTTGAGGATCACGGCGTGACCCGCTTTCTCCTGTTCATCGGACGAGCCAGATAGGATGCGCTTGAGGCTGAGCAGTGGCAGCACCCCCCCTCGATGGCTGACGACTCCGAGAAGTTCCGCCGGTGCCTCGGGCAGAGGTGTGACCCGATCAAAGTGACGCACCCCGGCCAAATCGGTCAAGGGCCACCCGTAAAGGCAACTGGCCAGGCGAAAGGTGAGAAGCTCCATAGTCTTCTCTCGACCGTCGGGTCGCCGCCGTTGAGCAAGGACAGTAGCCCGCATACGGAGAGCCTCACCGAGATCTTTTCCGCTTTTTTCGAAGGCATGCTTCAGTGCCAGATCGCTCTTTCGGAGGCGTTCCTTGACCGAGGCCCAGTCGATGACTTCACTCACTGATTTGCAACTCTTTCAGTTGGTTCACGGCCTGAGCTCTCAGCAAGGATAAGGAGACATCTCCGCAATGGCCACTTTGAGGGGCCTTGTCGCGAGAGTCGACGAGTCGCGCCACGGTGCGGAAAGACCGGGCCGCCTCTGCTTGGGCTCCCGAGCGAGCCTGAGCCAGGCCCCAATAGTAGTGCGTAAGAGGATCGGACCTGTCTAGATAGATTGCTTGCCGATAAGACTGCGCGGACTCCTGAACCTCACCCAACTGCTCTTGTGCAAGGGCTTTGTAGAAATGAGCACGGGGCAGCAGTGGGTCGCCTGCGAGCAACTCGTCGGCCAACCTCCGAGTTTCCCGCCACAGCCCTCCATCGGCCAAGGACTTGAGTTTACCGATTCCTGACAGGGTAGAAGTGGAGGTCCGCGGGGCACTCGGTGGGGTGGCGGGGGGCACGACCGCCGAAGGAGGAGGCCCATCGGCTTTGGTTTTCAACCAAGTCGGTTGGAACCCAGGTCCCGTCAGTTGAACCTGGGTCCGTTCCACGAGCGGTTTACGATAAAGAATTGCTCCCGGTCGACTGACCACGTCGTATCGACCAAAGAAATCGTCGTTAGGCTCAGAATATCCCACCACAAGCCAACCTCCGGGCGCCAGAGCGTCGTAGAATCGGTCCAGAGTGCGCCGAATCAGAGGCTCGTCAAAATATATCAAGACGTTACGGCATACGACGAGGTCATAAACCCGCCCAAGAGGCGGAATGGGATCGCTGACCAGATTGTGGCGCTGAAACTGCACATTCTGTCGCAAAGAAGGGCGCAGTTCCCACAGCGCGTTTTCTATCGGAGCGAAGTAGAGATGCCGTTCGCTTGGTTGGACCTGCCTGAGTGCCCAGTCGGAATAGACAGCCTTTCTGGCCACCTCCAATACATCGGTATTGATGTCGGTGGCCAGTATAGAAAGGGGATGAAGGCGCTCCCTGAACTGATTGAAGACCAGACAGGAAAGGGAGTAAGGCTCCGCTCCTATCGAACATCCCGCGGACCAAACTCGAGGCGGACGGTCTGAGGCGATCTCCACCAAGGAGGGTAGCACCGTGTCGGTCAGGGCTTGAAATTGGGGGCGGTCTCTAAAGAAGTAAGTTTCACTCACGGTCAGATGGGACACCACTCTCTGGAGCTCTTCGGGTGAACTGCGCAGATGAGCTAAGTAGGATCCAAAACTGTTGATACTGGCCGCCCGCATACATTGCTCGATGACCCTCAAAAGTTGTTTCTCTCGGCTTAGGTAGTAGGCATGACCGGTAAGAGCGACCAAATGTTCTTTGAGGGCCACCCAATCCCGGTTCACGGGGTCGGCCCAAGTCTGGTAAGACGTCGACTCCGCGCCGCCTGCAATTCACGTAACCGCAGCTTCTCTTCCTGCAACAAGACTTTATGCGGGTCGACGAGGTAAATCGCGCTCTCTTGGTGAGAGAACTCGGCCTCGACGAAATCGTTGAGGACGTGTTCTCGAGGCATCCTTCGGAACGAGCCGGGGGTAACGTCGAGGAGTTCTCCCACCTCATCGACCAACAGCGCCATGGAAATTCCTTTGAGAATCAGAATAGGAGTATATAGGCTGTCGGGAGTCTGCGAGAGACTCAGGAGCGCGGCCAGTCGGATGACAGGGATTTGCTCTCCTGTTAGCTCGAGGAAGCCCGCTATGAACTGTGACTCGACGGGCGGATTGGTCAAGCGTGGGAGATGGATGATTTCCTGCAATTGGTCCAGCGTGAGGGCCCATAGGATGTCCCCGGTTTTGAAAGTGAGAACTCTAGAAATACTACTGTCTGAGATCTCATCCATTGCCGTGCAAATTCCCTTGATTTCTTATTTTCTCCTGTCGTGAAATTTGATTCAGGCGATCTTTCTACTAAGTGAAAGTTGGTCTATCCTTCCAAGGCAAGATGGATCGTTTCTAGGAGACGGCGAGTGGAAAAGGGTTTGGCCAGGAAATGTTTGACTCCCACAGCGGTCGCTTCAGCGACCATAGAACTGGTGCCGATGCCGCTGGCGGCGATAACCCGTAGGTCGGGATTGAGTCTGCGCAAAGCCTGAATTGTTGAAGGCCCATCCATTCCCGGCATCATCATATCGGTCAACACCAAGGCGACTTCTCCTGGATGGCTGGCATAGATGGCGACGGCTTCCGGACCATCGGAGGCCAACAACACTTTGTAACCAAAGGACTCCAGTGTCTTTTTCGAGATCCTGCGGATCGCTTCTTCGTCGTCGATAACAAGGACGGTTTCGCCATTTCCGGGCAGTAGCGGAGGCTCTTTGCTCAGTTCGCCGAGCACTTGGTCATGATCTCCGGCGGGAAGATAGACTCGAAAACAGGTCCCATTGTTAGGCTCACTATACACTCGAACAAATCCTTGGTGACCTTTGAGGATAGTGAGTGTCGTGGAGAGTCCGAGTCCAGTGCCTTGGCCAGGCTTCTTGGTGGTGAAGAAGGGGTCGAAAATTCGGTCTAAGACGTCCTGGGACATGCCGCATCCATTGTCCTCTACTTCGATCTTCACATAAGGACCGGTTTGAGCCTCCAGGTTCATTCCCGCGTAGTGGTCATCGATCATCATGTTCTCTGCCGAGATCCGAAGTCTGCCTCCCCCCGGCATGGCGTCGCGAGCATTGACGCACAAATTGAGAAGGACTTGGTGCAACTGGGTCATGTCCGCGCAAACGCTCCAAAGATCGTGTTCGACTCGGACCTGCAAGACGACGTTCTTGGGAAACGTGTCCTTCACAATTTTGTGGACAGCCCCTATCAGGTCGGCGGTCTTGACTTGACTGCGTTCGCCGTCCAATCCCCGGGCGTAATTGAGGACTTGGCGAACCATGTCTGCGCCTCGTTGGGCGCTTTCCTGGATGGTGGCAAGCATATCTAATTGATCGGGTTCAGTGATCTCCTGAGTCAAGAGTTCTCCCGCCATCAGGATCGGCGCCAAAATGTTGTTGAGGTCATGGGCTATGCCGCCGGCCAACGTCCCCACACTCTCCATTCTCTGGGCACGAAGAAACTGCGCCTCTAGCTGCTTGCGCTGGGAGATATCGGTGTTGATCGTAAGGATGGACTTCGGTTGGCCGTCATCGCCGCGAACCAATGTACAGCGCGCGTCAATCGAGAGGATGGTTCCGTCTTTGCGGACCTGTTCAAGTTCTCCGACCCATTCGCCTACGCTGAGTAAAATGTCCCTATCCCCTCGACACCGTGATGAGGCGCCGCAGACGATTTCTTCGAAGCGCCGCCCCATCACTTCCTCAGCGGTCCATCCGTACAGGCGTTCGGCGCTGGGGTTCCATAACAAAATCCGGTCGTCTAAGTCGCGGACGATGATCGCATCTTGAGCCTTGTCTAACAGGGAAGCCTGCTCCGCGATGCGGGCGGAGTCTCGCCTGGCTTCCGTGATGTCGCGACCGACGCCGAACATCAGTTGTTCGGCGTCGGACCATTGAGCGCTCCACTGCATGTGGACGATATCCCCGTTGTTTCGTCGATAGCGGTTTTCAAAGCTATGAACTGGGGTTCCCGAGAACAGTTTGTGTGCTTCCCGGACGGTTCGCTCCACGTCGTCCTCGATCACATAGTTCAAATATATCGTCCCGATGAGTGTCGCCGCCGAGTATCCCCAAACCTCTTCACAGGCGCGGTTGACCTGAACGAAACGCCCCTCGGCGTCGATCGTGCAGATCACGTCGAGGGAGGAATCCAGGACCTTGGCAAGTTGGGATGCCGCCGCGTGGTGCCGCTCTTCGCTTTCGCGCAGTGCCTGCTCGTTGAGTCTGCGGGTCGTGACGTCTCTCTGAACGGCCACAAAGCTTGAAGTCTGGTCGGAGGTGTTAAAGACCGGCACAATCTCGAACTCTACCCAGAATTCGGTACCGTCTTTTCTGTAGTTGAGAATCTCGGCTTTGACCGCTCTTTGGCTCTCGAGACCCTCGCGGATTCGTGCGAGTTCCCGGCGGTCGGTCTTGGGGCCCTGAAGAATGCGGGGAGACCTCCCCAGTACCTCGGCTTGAGTGTACCCGGTCAACCGCTCGAAGGCTTCATTGACGAAAACAATGCGAGGTCCGGGCTCATCGAGCGGCGAGGATTCTGTGATCATCACGATGTCGTTGAGATGCGAGATACAAGTATTTAAACGGCTCAGATGGCCCTCTCGCCGAGCCCACTCAACGGCGATCCCAACGGTAGCCGAGATTCGGACGATGACTTCCTCGTCGGCCGAGGTGGGGGGCTTGGGTTCTCGGTGGTAGACCGCGAGTGTTGCCAACGGCTTGCCGTTCGAATCCAAAACAGGCCAAGACCAGCAAGCGCGTAGCCCAAACGACCTTGCTAGTTCTTGATGGTCGGTCCACAAAGGGTCGCTTGAGATATCGCTGACTATGACAGGCTCGCGCCTATAGGTTGCGGTGCCGCAGGATCCGGAATCGGGCCCGATGGGGAGTCCGCGGGCGAAGGAGTTTACATAATCAGGAGGCAGGCTCGGTGCCGAAGCGACATAAAGTTTGGAGTCCTCTTCGTTGATCGTCATGACGGATACCAGGGCGCCGGCAACCGCGTTTTCAACACACCGCGCGATGCGGTCCAGGACTTTGCTCAGACTCGTACTGGCCACGATGTCCAAGAGCACCGCTGCTCTGCAGGACTGTAGTTCCTCCGTTTTCTGCCGACGGGAGATGTCCCGGAAGTTGATCACTACGCCTGTGATAGATTGCGACGCGCACAGGAGCGGGGCGCAGAAGTAGTCCGCGGGAAAGCTCTGGCCGTTCTGGCGAAAAAGGGTCGCCGATTCTATTCGACGCGTTTCGCCGTCTTTCAGGGTTTTATGGGCTGGATCGTTTTCAAGCTGTTCGACCGGCGTCTTAATAGGGCAGTTTTTCTCGCCGCGTGGAAACAGATAGGCGATCGTCTCGCCCAGGTGATTCCCTAGCAAGTCGATTGCGACCGCATTTTCATAGACGACAATTCCGCCCTCGTCGAGGACGTGAATTCCCTCGCCAATTGAGTCGAGAACACGATCGGACCAGTCCGCCGACGAGACGATTTTTGGGAATTCGTTTCCCCGCATCAATCCGCCAGTTGTCCGCTAGGGAGTGATGTCAGTTCTACCAGAACGCGGGTTCGGAGAGCAGCGATGCTGAAAGGTTTGAGCAAAACGTCGCTGTTTTGGAGGTGATCTCCAGAACACAGGATCACTCTGAGGTCCGGGAAACGCTTCCTCATTTCTGAAGCCAGGTCTCGACCGTTGTAGCCCGGCAGGTTGATGTCTGTGAGCAACAAGTGAAACGGACCATCGGTGTCGTAGCGCTCGAGCGCCTCTTCCCCGCAGGAAGCCTTTGTTATCCGATATCCTACTTTGGCCAAAGCCCTAGCCATCATCGATTGCACGGCGATGTCGTCGTCGACGATCAGGATTTTCATGGCCGATGGTTCGATCTCTAGCATAGCGCGGCTAAATATTCTCTGGCTGAGTATTTAGTGACCACTCCGAGCCAGCGAGACCTCATAGCCAGAGCCAGAGCGGTCTTGATTTCTTCCGTTTCCATGGGGGTCGTCAGGTAAGCCGAGACTCCCAAGGCTTGGCACTGACCCACGTCTCCTCTGCGGCCGGCAGACGTCGTGACGACGACGATGGCTTCCCGGTGATCTCTCAAAACTTGTTCAGCTAGGCTGAACCCGTCCAGCTCGACATCGATGATGTAGAGATCGAAGGCAACACGTCCCAAGAGTTCCAAAGCCTCAGAAACCGATGAGGCGAGCGTGCAAGAGTTCTCCGGGGAGACGACGGAGAGAAAGTGCGTCGGTTGGGCCGCGGCCAGGAAGACTCCATAACCCTTTAGGTCGGGAAGTTGCACGGTCTGTCTCCTTGCAACTGCTGGGAAACAGGCGGTGAAGAAAAAGGTGCTGCCTTGGCCCACCTTGGATCTCACTCCAACGGCCCCACCCATCCGCTCGACCAATATGCGGCAGATGGTCAATCCGAGTCCGGTGCCTCCAAAAGTCACATGAGTCTTCGAGTCGGCCTGTTGGTAAGGGAGGAAGATCCGGTCAAGGGCTTCGCGTGCTATACCGATGCCTGTGTCGGACAGTTCAAAAAGTAGCAGGTTCTCGGCGTCCTTCATCACCTTCAGTCGGATGGCACCGTTGGCCGTGAACTTGAGGGCGTTGTTTAAAAGGTTTGTTAGGACTTGGCGAAGACGGCCGGGGTCGCCACCTACGAAGTCGGGAACGCCGGCTTCGATCTCGAGTTCGACCCTCAGCTCTTCCGGATTTTTGACGAGGAGAACAAAGCTGTGGACAAGCGAATGGAGAAGTTGGTGAAGGTCGAACTCGGAGTCGGTGAAGACGAACTCGCCCTTACGGATCTTCGAGTAATCCAGGATGTCGTTGACGAGGCTCGCCAAGACGCCAGAAGACTCGTTAATCATAGTCAGATATCGTGAGACTTTGCCCGTGTCTTGCTGATGACGCTTGATGAGCGAGGCGGCAGTGCTGATCACGGAGAGCGGAGATCTCATGTCGTGGGATATTTGAGCCAGCAGGGCTTGGCTGGGGTCATCGTCCGGATCGCCAATCCAAGCCCGTAGAATTTCGCCTCCCTTGGGGCTCTTGAGGAGTGTCTGGGAGAGACAGAGAGATTCCACGGGTAAACCACTTGCCGAATCGCAGACCGCCACAACCGTCGAGGCGTTCAGTCCTCTACGTTGGATTTCATCGCTGATCTCAGAACCTTTGCAGCCCTCAATCATAGTGGGCAAACTAGCATTCGAAGAATCCGGTCTCGCCACGACGATACCTAGGGACTCTATGATATCGGGGAGTTGACTTTCCGGTAAGAGCGAAAAAAAGGTGATACGGGACATAGTAGAAAGCAACCCTCCTCCTAAGAATATTTTACTACCAGTAAAGATCTCCTGGGGACCACTGGATAATAATCTCCTGGGAGCAGCTGGATAATAATTAGAGAAAGGCACACCGCTTGCTACCGTCGTAATAAAATCCACGGTAGAAAGCTCAGAGTCATTCTGTTGCGCATAGAAATTAAAGCATTTACATCACGGAGGCTGGAATGAATCCTTTCGAAAATCTCGCGGCGAAGTCCGCAGGCGGCTCCTCGTTTCGAATTTTCCTTTGCGACGATCAGGTCAATTTGAGGGAGTTGATGAAAGACTGTCTTGACGGGATCTTCTCGGGACATTCCATTGAGGAGGGGGTCAACGGGCTGCAGGCCGTTGAGGCGTCTCGCACGAGTGTCTATGACCTCATCATGCTCGATGTCGACATGCCTGAGATGAACGGTTTTGAGGCGCTCGAAGCTATACGACAGGAAGAGGCCTCGTTGAATAAAAAGACCGTCATCGTCATGCTCACGGGACGAAGCGGCGACCACGACATTATGCGTGGCAGCGAACTAGGCGCCGACACTTACATCACCAAACCATTCGATTTCGATGTAATCGAAGAGTCGATGAAGGAACTCTTCGAATCCTAAGTGGCTAAACTCTTGGGCGCCGTAAAAGTGTGTCTAAAGCGTTAGGGCTAAAGGGACGCCAAAGAGTGGCGAACTTCGAAGAGGCGAGGCTCCCCCAGGAATAACCTTCGGAGTGGCTCCCGACCATGACAACTTGAAGGTTCGACCATTGAGGGAGCAGGTCGTCGGCCCACTCTAGCAACTCCCCGTCGGCCTCACGACCCTCCATGAAAAGGAAGTGGACAGTGGAGTCGCAGACAAAGGTTGTCGCCTCCTTTGGGCTGAGGCTTAGGATTTTTATTCCAAGGGTCTCGAAGACGCGCGCATACTCCGGTTCAGAAAAAAGATGCTTGCCCAAGACAATGGCGGAGCCTCCGGTTTGGTGCGAGACACCGCTCGACTCCCCTGGGCATTCTGGTTTCATCTCAGGAAGATAGAGGGTGATCCGGGTCCCACGATTCGGTTGCGAATCGACCGAAATATTCCCCTTTTGGGCTCGAATGAAGTCCATGACCGCTGATAGGCCGAGCCCCGTGCCTCCGCTGTGGGCCTTGGTGGTGAAGAAAGGGTCGAACATACGAGCCGAACAGACCTCTTCCATGCCGATACCGTTGTCCTCCACTTCCAAGGTCAAGTAGTCACCCGGGACGAGATTCAGTGAGGCATCATTCCCATCGACCGTGATGAATCCGGTGAGAACGGTGATCAGGCCACGGGTCCCAAGAGCGTCCTTGGCGTTGAGAATAAGATTCGTGAGAACCTGTTCCAATTCGGCAGGGTCGGCCGCGACCGATCTCTGCGCCGCGCTGAGTTCTGTCATCAGACGGCACTTGCTCGGAAGAAGAAGCCTGAGAACCCCTGTCAGCCCGGTCACGAGTTCGTCGAGGCAGCACGCTTCCTGAGTGTTGGATCCTCGAACGGAAAAGTCGAGAATGCTCCTGGTCAATTTGGCGCCACGTTGTGCCGCCTGTTTGATCTCGAGTACGTCGGCGTGGCACGGGTGGTCCTCAAGGTCCTCGAGAACGAGATCGGCGAATCCCGAGACGGTGTTAAGAATGTTATTGAAGTCGTGGGCGACCTTGCCGGCGATTCGGCCCAGCATTTCCAGTCGCTGAGCGGCCCGCATGCTTTCTCTCTGATGGTTCAACGAGATGTCGACTCGCTTGCGTTCCATGGCGTGGAGCAGGACCCGTCTAAGATGAGGACCGCGCACGTCCCCTTTGATCAGATAGTCCTGTGCTCCGTCTCGAAAGGCTCGAAGGGCCATCTTTTCGTCTCTATGGGCTGTGTAGATAACGATGGGAACCGAGGGGAATTCTCGCGCTATAGACTTCAGGCCGTTTAGGCCTTCGGAGTCGGGAAGAGAGAGGTCGAGAAGGACCACATCGGTTTCCTCTTCGCGCAACCGCGCATGAGCTTGGCCCAGTGTGAGCGCCTCGGCGATTTGGAACAACGGTTCCGATACGGTCGTCAACTCATCGATCACCAGGAGGCGGTGATGAGCCGAGTCTTCAACCATCAGGAGGCGAACGGCTGCAGCTACCATTCGTTCAGGTGAGTTGGCTCGAGTCGATAGGTGCGGTGAGGCTTTCCTTGACTGCTAGGATTTGGGGCAAGATTTCGAAAAAAGCTTCCACGATTTCAGGGTCGAAGTGGGTTCCGCTGTCCGAACGGAGCACCTCAAGGGCCCGATCCGTCGGCCAAGCTTGCTTGTAAGGTCGCTCTGAGGTCAACGCGTCGAAAACGTCGACGACGGCTACGATCCGTCCCGACACGGGAATCTCGGTCTGCTTGAGACCTCTTGGGTACCCCATTCCGTTCCATTTCTCATGGTGGGTCAGAGCGATCTCTTCGGCCATATTCAGCAGTTGGGAAACACTATTGCTCAGCAAGTCGGCACCGATCTGAGAGTGAGTTTTCATCACCTCCCACTCTTCGGGAGTCAGTTTTCCCGGCTTGAGGAGAATGCGGTCCGGGATCCCTATCTTCCCTAGGTCGTGCATCGGACTGGCCCGTCTGATCATCTCTTGGGCAGTCTCGTCAAGTTTCAGCGATTGGGCCAACAAAGCTGAATACTTGCTGATACGTCCGATATGGCTGCCGGTGTCATCGTCACGATACTCGGCGGCCGCCATCAGCCGTTGAATGATCTCAAGGTTCGCTTTTTCCAACTCCGCGGTTCGGGCGCGGATGCGGAGCTCGAGTTGAACGTTGTCGGCCGATACGGTCATGAGCAGTTTTCGGACCTGAAGATTCCCCTTGACTCTCATAGAAAGTTCCGCGGGGTCGAACGGTTTGGAAAGAAAGTCTCTGGCGCCGAGAGATAAAGCGTGAAGCTTGTTGTCTTGTCCTCCCTCTCCGGTAAGAATCAGAACCGGCGTTTCTGCCAGTTGGTCGGGGTTTCTTTGACGCAACGCGGTCAGGACTTGGAAGCCGTCGAGGGTCGGCATGTTGAGATCGAGGATGAGGAGATCGGGATCCCAAGTGTCGAACTTTATGAGTCCTTCTTCGGGGGAAGAGGTCAAGAAGAGATCGGTGTACCCCTCCCGCTCAAGTCGACGACGCATCATTCGCAAAGCGCTTTCATCATCATCTATGACAAGGATTTTTTCGTTGTCCATTGACGCCTCTTTCGACTAAAACAGATTCTTGGAGAAGTTGAATAAAAAAGCTTTGAGACCTTCAATACGGGGTCAAATGTATAGGTTGTTCTCGCTTCGCGAGTCCTGATGATCCACTCTCAGCTCACGAACGTTTTAAGAAGATTCTCAACGAGTTGGGGGTGACTGGGCGCCATAGAGTGGCGATCTCGGATGGGATGATGTTGCAAAGGGAGTCTTCATCCGAGTGACTTGCGACCACCGCGACGCAAAGCTTGGGCCACTTCTCAAGTAGATCTATTGCCCACACTCGCAGTTTCTCATTGACGTCACGACTTTCCACAAATAGGAACCGGACAGTGGAGTCGCAGACGAAGGATATCATCCGTTGTGGGCTGAGGCGTACTATCTCGAGTCCCTGTTCCTCGAAAACCTCCGCGTACTCGGATTGAGAGAACAGGAGTTCGTCCAGAACAATGGCCGAACCGCCTTGTCGCAAGGGAGTCTGGCACGTCTCCCCTGAGCTCTCTAGTTTCACTTCTGGAAGAAAGAGCTTGACTCGTGTTCCAAGATTTGGTTGCGAATCGACCTTGACGCCGCCTCTTTGAGCTCGTACGAAATCCATGACCGTCGATAGACCAAGTCCCGTCCCTCCCCCCTGGGCCTTGGTGGTGAAGAACGGATCGAACATTCGCTTGACGGAAATCTCGTCCATCCCCATGCCGTTGTCCCTAACCTCTAGGGTCACGTAGTCGCCTGGGCTTAGTCTTGTCGTGGGGTCGTCGCTGTCGAAAGTAGTCATACCGGTGCGAAGGCTTATGGTGCCTTGAGGCCTCAAAGCATCTCTCGCATTGAGAACAAGGTTTGTCACAACATGTTCCAGTGTGGCAGGGTCGCCTACAACGGTTCGATGCTCAGCGCGAAGTTCGGTGGTTAGGTGGGTGGAGGCCGGAAGTAGGAGCCTCAGCATGCCCAAAAGATCCCTCACGACGCCGTCGAGGCAAGAGGTCTCCTGAGTTGTGGACCCGCGGACGGAGAAGTCGAGAACGTTCTTTGTCAGTTTCACGCCGCGCTGGGCCGCTTTTTTTATCTCGAGCACGTCGTTATGAGCAGGATGCCCTTCCAGTTCTTCGATAGCAAGATCGGAGAATCCCACGACTGTATTAAGAATATTATTGAAGTCGTGAGCGACCTTTCCGGCGATTCTGCCCAGCATTTCCAAGCGCTGAGCCGCCCGCAAACTTTCGCGGTGATGGTTTAAGGTGATGTCGACTCGCTTACGCTCCATCGCGTGAAGCAAGACTCGCTTGAGAAGCGCGGCGGGCACCTCTCCTTTGACGAGATAGTCCTGGGCTCCAACTCGAAAGGCTTGAATCGCCACTCGCTCGTCCTTGTGACCAGTGAAGATTACGATTGGAATAGACGGAAACTCCCTAGCTAGGGATGTCAGACCTTCCAGACCTTCGGAGTCAGGGAGGGATAGGTCGAGGAGAATGACATCGATATGCTCGGATCGCAAGGTCTGCTGGGCTTGGCGCAGGCTTAACGCTTCAGTCACTCGGAATATCGGGTTCGACACCTTCGACAACTGGTAGGTGACGAGTAGGCGGTCAGTCGCTGAGTCTTCGACGAGAAGCAGATGAACGCTGGTGAACTCCAT
>JBBKWP010000189.1:0-34124 GCA_037968995.1 Candidatus Xenobia bacterium | reverse complement strand
ATTCGGATGGCAGTCCGCAGAAGCCCGTTGGCGTCCTCGGCGTTGGATGGGAACGCTACTCTAACACCGGGGGTGTGAGTAAAGAGCACTTCGCCCGATTGACTGTGATAGGGTCCACCTCCACGGAGATAACCCCCGATGGGGACGCGAACGACAGCCGGCGCCTTGAAAGCACCGCCGGAACGCCAACGCATGGTCGCGAGTTCGTTTCTCAATTGGTGATAGGCTGGCCAGATATAGTCGAAAAATTGAATCTCCACCACGGGTTTGAGACCACGAAGGGCCATCCCGATGGCTCTGCCAACGATGTTCGCTTCGGCCAGTGGCGAGTTGAAACAGCGGTCCGCTCCGTTCTCGGTCTGCAGGCCATGAGTCACTTTAAAAACGCCGCCCTTGCCCTTGCACTCTTCGAGCACGTCCACTCGAGTCGCGTCAGCGACGTCCTCACCGAAAACACGAATGCGGACATCGCGCTTCATCTCATCTTTGAGACAGCGATTGATCAGATCCACCATGGTGGTGGGACTCCCTGTCGATTCGGCCGGCACCGCGAAGTCGGGATCGGAGGGATCAACCTCGGATGAGTAGACGTTTTCGTAAACCTTCTCGTGGGTCGGTTGGGGAAATTTCTCAGCCCGGTCGGAGGCTGCGATCACTTCTTGGTTCCAAGTCTTTTTGAGGCTCTCGAGTTCGGCTTCGTCGAGATGACCTTCCTCGATCATCAGACGACTCAAACGATGGATAGGATCACGTTCGGCTTCTGCGTCGCGTTCTTTCTGAGGCCTGTAGGCCGCTTCATCATCCGACATGGAATGAGAGTAAGGTCGGATCACGTGGGCGTGAATCAACGCCGGTCCTTGGTGCTGGCGACAATGGGTCACCGCTTTCTCGAAAGCTTCTGAGCAGGCGGCGAAGTCGCATCCGTCCACCTCAGCGTGATGCAAATTCGGCCAATCCTTGACCAGAGCGCTGATACTTCCACCGGCGGTTTGCGCTTCTACCGGAACTGAGATCGCGTAACCGTTGTCCTCCACCAAAAAGAGAACCGGTGCCTTAATATTGCACGCGGTGTTGAGAGCTTCCCAAAACTCGCCCTGGGAGGTGGTGCCGTCTCCGGTGCACACCAAAGTGACTTCGTCGCCCTGAGCACGCAGGTCGGGCAACTGATCTTTTCTAGACTCGATGTAGATTCCGGCTTCAGCACATCCCACGGCCTGTAAAAATTGGGTTCCCGTGGGTGATGAGGTGCTGACAATGTTGTGCTTCTTGTGGCCCCAGTGAGAAGGCATCTGTCGCCCCGCTGATGCTGGGTCGACCTCAGCCCCCACCGAACTTTGAAACATCTCGTCTAACGTGACGCCCAACCCGAGGCAGAGAGCGCGATCTCTGTAGTAGGGAAAAAACCAATCGTGACCAGCCTTTAAGTGCAAACTGGCCGCCACCTGAGGGGCTTCATGGCCGGCACCTGAGATCTGAAAGAAGACCTTGTTTTGCGTCTTCATTAACATCTCACGGTCATCGGCGCGACGCGACTGATACATCGTCTGAAGGGCCCAGAGCAGAGTCTCCTTCCCAAGAGGTTTGCGCGATTTCTTTTTGCTGGCCGTAGCTGATGTCACTGAACGTTTCCTATTTCTTCTTAATTCGTCTTGGGTTAACCGGTCGGAGATTCGTCTCAACGCCCGCATTATCAGGTTTCGAGCCCTCGATTGTCGACCCTTTACCTGGGTTCTCTTTCCTCACCCGTTGGTCCCGCTCCTTGAGATTCTTCCCCCGGACAGCGATATACTGAGGTTTTTGCAGGAACCCCCCTCTGGAAAAACAATAAGGATCGGTCCGCGAAGTCCAAAGACCCCGCACACATCAATATTGCAGGTAGAACTATGTCCACTGGTACCGAAACAAGCTTTGAAACCCTCATCAAGAACGCCGAGGAAAGTTTCGAACAAAAAGATTTTCAAAAAACCGTCGATCTTCTCAATGAAGCGAGACGCCACATGCCCGATGATGGGGCGCCGCTTGAAACCGAGCGCATTCACTATACGTTGGGACTCTGTTACAACGAGCTCGACAAACCCTCAGAGGCAAACCCTCACCTTAAGAAAGCTCTTCGCCTAGCCGAAAAGCATAGCCACGAGCACGGGCAAGGTCGAGCGTTCGAACAGCTCGGAAACGCCGCTTACAAGAAAAACGATCACCGCAATTCCATGGCTTACTTTGGGGCCGCCTTAGCGATCTATCGCAAACTCGAAGACAAGGCCGGACTGGGTCGAACGCTCAGAGACATCGGCTCTCTTCAAAGCGATCTGGCTCAAGATAGTGAAGCCGAGCACAACTTCGAGGAAGCCAAGGGCTTCTTTAAAGAGTTGGAAGACCTCGACGGAATCATGGCCTGCATCACGAACGTCGGTCTACTCCACTACCGAAAAGGTGGGCCGGAAGCCGCCGTCGCGGTTTACGAGAAAGCCTTCGACGAAGACGACATCAGCCACTATCTGATGTTCAACAACGCCGGTTTCTTGAAACTGGTCACTCACGATTACAGCAAAGCCCGCGAGTTTTTGGGCAAAGCCGAGGCGGACCTCAAGGTTCGAGGAGCCAGCGACGACAACGCCGCTCTTCTCTACCTCAACCTTTCCATCGTGGAAGCTCTCGAGGAGAGCTTTGAGGATGCGCTCAAGAACCTCGCCACGGCTAAAGAGTACTTCGATACGTATCCCGATGGTCGGGCTGTAGAACTCGTTCTGTGCGCTAACCAAGAGGAAAAAGAGCAAGGCTTTGAGCCTTTCTTGGTCGTTGAAGATGCCCATAAAGACGGGGTGATCGCACTGAATCGCGCGGCCATTCTCGCCCGTCAGAGTCCGGACAATCTTGACAAGGCGATTGAACTCGCGAAAACCGGCTTGGATGCCGATCGCAACTTGGCATATCCGCACTACGGTCTTGGTTGGCTCTACATGAGAAAAGGCGATGCCCAGACGGCCACCAGCTACTTTCGTCGTGCCTCCGGGCTCGATCCCCACAACGAGGTTCTCAAGAACGCTCTGCAGGCTGTGAACCCTTACAGCGAATCAAAAGTGGGTCGTAACGAACCTTGCCCCTGCGGTTCTGGGAAGAAGTTCAAAAAATGTCACGGGAAGGCATAAGTCTCACAAAACGGGACAGAGTTTTACGGGCCTTAGCCAAAGAAGAGATCGACAAGCGTCCCTTCACCTTCTGGCATCCCTTCGGGCTCAGCCACATGAAAGGGGAGTCGCTGACCGCAGCGGCTCTCACTTTCGCGGCCTCGTACAATGTCGATCTGTTGCGTATGCCGACCGTTCGCGACTTTCCGCTCGCCCATCAGACGTCGCTTGATCGTCCCCACGATTTGACGGCCTTTGATCCACTCGATGGACGCGCTGGTTTTTGGAGAGATCGTATCGAGGCACTAAAGTCCATCATGAACTTGGCCGAGAAGCGCATCGCCGTATTCGAGAGCCTCAGCGATCCGCTCACAACCCTTAGCTACGTGACCTCTCCAGAGGTTCTCGGCGTCACCGAACGCAGTCACCCCAATTTTCTAGACAAGGCCCTCCGGTCCATCACACTCTCTGTAAAAAACTATCTGACACATATCCTGGGTGAAGCCAAACTCGACGGTATTGTCGTCGAAGTGAACTCGGCCAACTATGAGAATCGCGAACCGGAAAGTTTTGAGACGGTCGTGAAACCCCATCTCAAGTCTCTTTTAAATCACATCCGAGCCGAGTCAGAAGTTCCCATCTGGATTCAGGTCACAGGCAAGAGAGTGTACCTGGATCCCTTGCTCGACCTCCCTCACGATCTGCTCTCCTGGTCACATTTAGCTCATGGTCCCACTCTCGACAAACTGCCCCGAGGTTACACCGGCAGGGTAGCGGGTGGACTGAACGAGCAAAAGCTTTCGGAGATGTCTTATCACGACATCAGAAGACACATCGATGAGGCGCGTAACACCTGGGTCGCACTCCTGTGTCCTGGAGACGCCTTGCCGGCCGACATGGCTCCCTCGCGTTTAGAGGGCCTGGGAAACTTTCTCAGCAAACGCGACCGATTGCCAGAGTCCTTGAGCCCCGCCTCAAAAACAACTCGTGAGCCCGCGCCCATCGTTGACGAGCCTTGAGAACTGCGAAAATTCCTACTTGCGGGCTCTGAGCAACCGTTGATATAACTCGGTCTCGGAAAGGGCTCTGAGGACCATGACGGCCAACAGAGAATAAACCGGTACGTGGAGACTCTGTATCAGCAATCTCTGCCCTATCTCGTACACCAAAGGTGTCCCCAGCACGATCTTCGAGGTGAAAAAGGAGACCATGAAGACCGAGGTCACCAACTGGGTCAAGCCAAAAACCAGCAGAAGTCGTAAGTAAGATCTCAGAGCCGAGAATGATCTCGAGGCTCCCTTCTCAAGGAGGGGTTTTTCAGGCTCCGAAAGAGAATTTGTCGTAAGCCGTACACCGGTGAGGGGATCGCGACGCCGCATCAACAGCCCGGGTATCATGGCGGTAAGGCCTTGGGTCAGGGTAAATCCTGGAAAAAACATTCCCACAGGCCTAAGCGCGAAGCCCAAAATGTCGGTCAAGCAACCTATAGCGAAGCCCGTTCTCGGGCCCACCAGCATCCCCGCCAACAAGAGGGGAAAACCGCCAAACTTTAGCGCCGAACCCGGTATCGTCGGCAGCACGGAGGCGATCAGACTCAGGGCGACAAACATCGCCGCAACGGCAATTCGCAAGGCCGTGGCTCTCGAACTCATGAGAGAAGGGTTCGACTTCCGCCAGAAGAAACCCGCAAAAGACTAGGGCCTGTAGACATTCTGCTTTTCGAGCGGAATCAGTACGCCCAAAAAGGAGACTGCATGGCCGATAGGGATGGATGGTTCGACGATCAAGGGCTCGACCTTTTGCGGGAAGAGTTCCTCGACCATCATGATGGTTGGAAAAAGTACATTGAGGACGGCCAGATCACGGCCGAAGAGATTCTCGAACAAGAAAATCGCATCATCACGATGTTGAGAGTTCTAGAGCCCAAACTTGATGATGCTACCCACAAGCAGTTGACAGAAACACTCTTGGAGTATGAAGTCTTGGTCAATATGGCGCTGATTCATTATCCTTCGGTCATGGACAGCGAGCAATATTGGTCTCTTACCTTGAACGACAGCCTCGCCGATCTCGATATTTAAAAGCTAAAACGTTTTTTCTATCGACAAGCAGGAAGCAACGTGCTAGAATTTTACAGACTTTCTGTTAATTAGAGGCACCATGAAACAAGACATTGTCCCCATCGAGAACTCCAAGTTTATCGAGATTCTCCTTAACTACAGGGGTGTCACCAACTAGTCCCGCTACCGCGCCATCGACTGCACCCGTACCACCCGAAGAGGTCATTATCCGAAGCTCAGTGAGAAATTTCCATCCAGAGCGGTTGTAAATTATCGTCGTGCTAAGTCCACTCCATTACACCGAAGAGGTTCTTCGTCATTTCTCAGAAGATCTGACGCTCGAGGAACTTCTGACTCGGTTGGCTCGTGAGCTACAACAGGATATTGGGGGATGCCTTGGTGTCCTACTAGCTTACCGACCCACTTCGGCTCATTCCGCCGTCATTGGAACCACCGCCGAGCCGCACCCCGAGACTCAGAATCTTCTCCGGGCACTGGAGCAGGAAGCTTCCTTGTGCTGCCAAGCCGTGGAGATCGAACCCGAAACTAACGCCAGGATCCGGCGTATTCTAGGTCTGAAAGCTAGCCGAGCTTTTCTTTATCCCGTCAGACCCCTACCCAAATCTCCTGTCGAATTGTGCTTGGTGGCCCTTTATGACAACACCGTCTCCGAACCCGCCGAGATCTTCAATGAAGCGCGCCTTCATCAATTGCTCTTTCACTTGCGAGGGGCGGCACTCAGACAAGCCCGGCCATCTGATCTCGATGTCGATTCCAAAGAATCATCGGCCGATGACGACGATCTCCGCTCAGCCGCGACCCTCGCTGAAGTAGGTCAAGCCCTAACCACCGCCCTTAATCTAGAAGACCTCTCTCGCCTCATACTCGAAGTCTCCGTCAAACTCGTCGGGGCCCATCAGGGAAATATTCGCGTGATCGAAGGGCAAGAAGAGGTTTCTCACTATTCTCTGCAGCGCAAATCTCAACCTAAATCCGACTTCGGGCATCTTTACGTTCCCATAGCCCGTCACGGACGCCTAAAAGCGCTCCTGACCTTAGACCGATCGTCCGCGAAGATTCCCTCTCACCGGATCAAAACTCTCCATCATTTCGCTGACCAGGCGGCCATGGCCATCGAGAATGCTCAGATCTTCGAATGGGAACAAGAGCGTGCTCGGGAAGCAACCGCTCTCTATCAGGCCGCTCGAACCATCGAAGAAGCTCAAGAACTAGAAGACATCCTAAAGTCTTCAACCGAAGTCTTTTCCCGATTGGCGGGCCTGGATCGCTGCTTGGTTTTACTTAAGGATACTCGCAAATCGTTCTTCGCCGTGGCGTCCGCATCCGGCCTATCCGCGGACCAGGAGCAGTTCTTTTCGGCTTTTCGATTGCCCATCGCCGAACTCTCCCATGAGAACAAAAAGAAACTGTTCCAGGGTAAACCGATCATTTTTCGATCAGCCCCGGAGAAGAATTCAGGCTTCGCGAAGTTTGCCATGCTCTTGCCGAGTTACGCTAGTCTGGTCTTGCCTCTGAAATCTCAGGAACGCCTCCTGGGTGTCATCTTCCTGGACTCTTCCAGAGGCGCCCATCACTTTTCCTCAGCCACCGTTCGACAACTCCTCACCTTGAGTCTACAGGTAGCCAACGCCATTCAGAGAGCCTCCTTGATCCAGAAACTACAAGAGAATCTCGGCCCCCTCAAGGCGCTCTACCAAGTGTCCACGGCCATCACCGGCACCCTCAGTCTGCCGAGAGTCATTCGCCTCATTGTCGATCAGGCCGTGGAACTGCTCGACTACGTCTCATGCGCTCTTTTGGTGCTCGACGAAACCGGCGAGAGCTTTCGTATCGAGATCAGCGGCCCAGATGACGAAGCCTTCAAACAGCCCAGCTTTCAGGCGCGCATGGCCAAGGCATCCGTGGAAAGCAAGAGGGCTCATGCTCACTACATCGACCAAGACGAAACGGAACTAGAGGTTCGCCAGGAACTACTGACCCACGGGTTCGGTGGACTTCTCTCGGTACCGTTGATCGCGAAAAAGAAGATGGTAGGGGTCTTGAACTGCTTTGTTCCTCCCAAACTGCGCTTCCGGCAACAAGAGATCAGACTCCTCAAAGGGTTCGCCAACCAAGCCGCCATAGCGGTTGACAACGCTCGACTGCACGGGATGATCCGGTTTAAGATGAATGAGCTGGGAACGCTTTTCGAAGTCAGCAAGGCCGTCACTTCCACCCTGCAGTTGCCTCGAGTCCTAGAAGAGATCGTGTATCACGTCCGCACCATCTTGAACGCCGAAGCCTGCGTTCTGATGCTCAAGGAGGGAAATCATCTGCACCTCAAAGCCATCAAGGGTTTGGAGTTTTCCCAACACCAAGATCGGATCGCTGTAGGGGAAGGTCCCGCGGGTATCGCGGTCCAGACTGGACAGACCTTGGTCTATCACGAAGAGAAACAACCCCTGCCGATTCTCGACCCCGAAACGATTATCCGAACTGGACTCTCGGTCCCCATCAAGACTCGCGGTAACATCATCGGTCTTATCAACGTCTATTATCGCGACTACGTGGACCACACCCCTGCTCAACTCAGCCTCCTAAGTACGCTCTGTGGTCAGGCCGCGGTCGCCATTGAGAACGCCCGCCTCTACGCCGACAAAGAGCAGGTCACAGAGTTGCTACGAAGCGCTCTGATACCGGGTGACGAGATTCAGTTCAAAAACTTGACCATCGGTCATCGCTTCATCCCTTCCCAGGACCTGTCGGGTGACTATTACGATTTGATACCGTTGGGGCCCAAGAAGTGTGCCTTCGTGATCGCAGACGTATCAGGCAAGGGACCAGAAGCAGCCATTCAAACCGTGCGCGCCAAGCACGTCATACGGAGTTATGCGACCGCTGGCTACAGTCCGGCCAAGATTCTTGGAATGCTCAACCACCACGTTTTGACCGCTGTTTCTCAAATGAATCGGGCCGTCACCGTCTTCTATGCAGAAGCCTGCTTGGAGACAATGACTTTAAAGTACGCCTGCGCCGGTCATGAGCAACCGCTCTTCTGGCGTAGCAGTAACCGCAAACCGACTCTACTTCAGGCCGATGGAATCATGATCGGCGCTTGGGAAGAAGCAGAGTTTGAAGAAAAGACTCTCACCATTGAACAAGACTCCTGGATGCTTCTTTACACAGACGGTCTCACGGAAGCGCGCTCGCCTTCTGGAGAGTTTTTCGGATTGGAAAGAATTCAAGATATCGTGGAGCAGCACGAAGGAAATTCCGCCCAAAGATTGGTCAATCGACTCTACAGTCGCATTCGGAAGTTCACACGGGAACGCATCTCCGATGATTTTTCACTGATGGCCGTGAAATTCTAAATTTTTGAATTTCCGTGCGAATTGTCTCCAGGATAAGTAAACACGGGCTTTTTTTATCATTTATTGAAACAAAATTTGTTTCAATAGACCGAATATCTGTGGATAAGACGGTGGATAAGTGGATAACTCTCAGAAATTGAAAAAGTTTCTATAACTGAAAGGAATAGATCAAATGTAGAAGAATTTTCAATTTAAGATGAGTAAAACTTCGCCTGAACTAGCCAAAAAAATTGTAGACCTCCTTCTCAACGATCCCGGTGTCGCGGACTCTTGGTCCATTCAACGGGTCTCCGCCGAGGAAGCCAGACCCTTGGAAGAACAGATCTGTGTGGGATGTGAACTTGAGTTTCTCCCCAAAGCCGTAGGGCGTCAGTTCTGCTCCCGCGACTGTTACAACGACTACCTCGAAAGGAAGCGGCAAGCCAAAGGAAAGACCAAAACCAAACCCAAGCGCGAACGTGCGCCGGGTCAACTTGGTCCCGGTCGGCGCTTCACCGGGGAAGTGGCTGACTACTGCTGTTCTCGACAAGGCCTGGCCTCAGTCTACGAAGTACAGCAAGAGATCCACGAAAAATTTGAAATGAGAGTGGGAATCACCACTATCTATCGCGCTTGGCGTCGACGTGCATCGGGTGTCCGGAGCAAAGACGGTACGAACGGGTAAATCCCTTCTCGCATCCAAGATCTGACTGGCAAGCTTCGGCGGAACGAAAAAGGAACTCCCTTCGGAGTTCCTTTTTCGTTCCATCCCGTGGGAGGCTTTTCAACGGACTCCCATTACACCGAATGGTCTCCGGCGAGATAAGAATAGTCGAAGCCTAGTTCCTCGGCCAAAAAGATCCCGTTTTCCATCACCTGAAAATCGTCGATCCAGATATCGCAGCTACCGGTGATCACGTCCACGTGAGTTGGACAAGACCAATCCGCGTTGGTTTGGCTCCCGTAGGGGTCGCCGAATGCAATGTGGATACCCGGCATCTTTTCATCTTGCAGCAGGTTCCCGGTGAACTCGAAGACCGCCAAATTAGTGCCTATGGCGAACTCACCCACACGGTCAGAATGCTCGGCCTTGTGACAATAGTCCCAGAACTCTTTTTCCATCTCTTTGTTGTCACAGTGAACCTTTTTGAGATATCCACCCTCAAGATGGAGGGTCATGGGCGTCTTATCCAAGACTCCATACTTTGAGCTGAAATGATCGCCAACGCTGCCGTCCACCACGAAGACGCCGTCCACCGACATAGGGGCGGTAAAGATCTCTCCACCCGGCAAGTTTGACCAAACCTCTTCAATGATTCCGCTGGTCTTCCGCCAGATTCTGTCTTGCGAAAAGGTGGCCACCATATCGGTGCCACACCGGCTTTTCACGGTGATAGTTTTGGCTTTCTTGGCTCGTTCGATGAGACGTTTGGAGACCTCGTCTACCTTGCGAAAATCCGCTCTCATCCCTTGACACATGATCTGCTCGGTGATGCCAACCATGTGGGCGTAACGAATCCCGCTCTTTTCGATCTTGCCGACGAACTGCTGGCGCGATGGAAGTTCATTAGCCAGGGGATTCACGCAGTAAATGCAGACATCACAATCGTCGAGAGCATCCATGATGGCAGGCGGCAGAGATTGGCAAGGTCTCTCAACGTGGTCTTCTAAAACCATCAATTTACAAGACTGAGCACTCCGTTGGGCCACGTCGTGCAACGACGCTCCAACCGGCAGCGTTTTTCGGTCGGAAAGAATAAAAACTCTCTCAGTGGGTTTTACGTCGAGGCAAACCGTAATGGCATTCTGGGCCCCTGGTATCAGGCTCTGATCGTAGGTAAAAGTCGCTAAATCCATGCATGGAATCTACCACCGGAGGAAGAAAACCTAAACCTTTTCGGAACCTGTTAACGTCACTGTTACGAATCCGTCCCCCCCGAGGGGTATGCTTTTCCTATGTTGATTCGACCCGCCATTCCTCGTACCGTCGACACCGTGCTCTACGGGTCAAAACCGGTCTTGACATCGAACTCTGAGACCCTCAATGGGGAACAAGATTCCTACACGCCCTCCTTTAAGGAGCAAGCCATCAAGAGCGCTATCATCGGCGCATCGGTAGGCAACGTGGTCGGAGAATACGCAGGTGGAGTCGCCTGGCTCGGAGGCGCAGGCTTAATTGGCGCCAAGATTGGACAGAGTTTTGGCGGAGAAATCGGCGCCGCGGCCGGCGCGATCATCGGGGCAGGAGCCGCCTATCTCTTGGAACGCAAAGTTCCCATCGGAAAGACTCTAGGTGCCGCTGGTGGGTTCTTGGCCGGGGGTGTCGTCGGAGGCATCACGGGAAGCGTTATCGGCGGCGTGAGCATTATCGCTAATTCGGACCTTTTCCAATAGCGTCAAGATCTCAGCGCCATGTTCAAGCGACCTATCCCGAGTGAATCTCAGTTCTGGTACTTTACGTAGTCGGACCAGTTTGTTGATCTCACGACGCATATATCCCGAACTGCGTTCGAACGCCGCTTGAAGATCTTTGATCTTGGAATCATCTCCTAGGTAGCTGTATCTTACTACCGCGGAGCCCAAATCGGGAGCTACGGTGATCCCAAGAAAGGAGACCAACCCCTCCGAGGGGATCCCCGGGTCTTTCACTTTGCGAAAGACCTCGGAAACCACCTCGAGGAGCAGGTCCTCAACGCGTTCTGTGCGTCGTCTTTTTGCCATTTACAAACTATCCCGAGCGATTGACTCTTCTCGAAAAGCTTCGAGGATGTCTTTCTCTTGAATGTCGTTGTAGTTCAGCAAGGAAATACCACACTCGTAGCCTTCGCTCACTTCCTTGACGTCGTCCTTGAAACGGCGCAGGGAGTCGAGTTTGCCTTCGAGGATCAAGATGCCATCGCGAACCAGACGGATCTGGGAGTCACGAGTGATCTTGCCTTCCGTGACGTAACAACCGGCAATCTTACGAGTCTTCGAAATCTTGAAGACTTCGCGAATCTCTGCTTTGCCGAGTTCGACTTCTCGAATCTCAGGCGCCAAGAGTCCCATCATTGCCTTTTCAACGTCTTCAATGACGTGGTAGATGACTTTGTAGAGACGCATCTCGACGCTCTCTTGGTCGGCCATTCGCTTGACCACAGTGGCCGGACGAACAGAGAAACCTATGATGATAGCGTCTGAGGCACTGGCCAGCATGACGTCGGATTCGGAAATGGCTCCAACGGCCCCGTGAACGATCTCAACCTTGACCTCTTTGGTGGTCAACTTGAGGAGCGATGCTGACAAAGCTTCCACGCTGCCTTGACTGTCGCATTTGAGCAACAGCTTGAGCGACTTCTGCTCGCCAGCTTTCACGGAGCTGAAAAGATCCTCGAGTGTGGTTCGAGAACCGCCTTGGATTCGTTCCTTGCGGGACTTATCCGTACGAGCCTCTGAGACCAAACGGGCCCGTTTCTCGTCTTCCACGACTTCTAAGATATCTCCGGAATCCGGAATGTCGGAAAGACCGACAATGCTCACCGGAATAGATGGTCCGGCCGATTTGACCTGCTCACCGCTATCGTTCAACAAAGTCCTGACGCGCCCGTGAGTGTCTCCAACCACAACCGTGTCTCCGACATTCAAAGTACCGTTCTTGATCAAAACGGTAGCTACCGGGCCTAAGCCCTTGTCGAGACTGGCTTCGATGATGATTCCAGAAGCTCCGCGGGTACTGTCGGCCTTGAGTTCTTGAAGTTCGGCGACAAGGTTGATCATCTCGAGCAACTCGTCGATTCCTGTGCGTTTGAGTGCGGACACTTTCACACAAGGCACCGTTCCGCCCCAGTCTTCCACAACAATTTCGTGTTGTGCCAACTGTTGCATCAGACGGTCCGGATTCGCATCGGGTCGGTCAATCTTGTTCATGGCCACGATGATAGGCACCCCGGCCGCTTTGGCGTGATTGATCGCTTCAATGGTCTGAGGCATCACACCGTCGTCGGCCGCTACCACCAAAATGGCGACGTCCGTGACTTGCGCTCCACGAGCCCTCATCTGAGTGAAAGCCTCGTGGCCAGGTGTGTCAATGAAGGTCACACTGCGGCCTTCAAAAGGCACGTTGTAAGCACCGATAGACTGCGTGATTCCTCCTGCTTCGCCCGCCGTCACATTGGTCTGACGGATGGCATCTAGGAGTGAGGTCTTACCATGGTCGACATGGCCCAAGACCGTGATGACGGGAGGACGATTCTCTTCGCCGGGGTCCACGTCATCTTCAAGCAGGTCGAGATCCAAGTCGTCTTCCTTAGAAGACTCTTCTACCTTGAATCCGTAAGCTTCCACGATAGCGGATGCTTGATCGTAATCGAGGCCCTGGTTCTTGGTCATCATCTGCCCTTGCTTGAGCAAGTATTTGATGACGTCGGTTGTCGGAACTTCCAAACGGGCGGCGAGGTCCGCCAGAGAAATGATCTCTGGAATCTCGATAGACTTTGTTGTGTCCACTCTGTCCTCTGCTGGACGCTTACGGCGTCTCTTCTTTTTCCCTGGTCCTTGTCGATTAAAGAACTGGGGACGTCTCGGACCTCTGCTTTGCGGAGAGATCTCTCGTGTTTTTCCTCCGCCTCGCTTGGCGGGGGCCTTCTTGATAGGGCCGTCCTTGTTGGCGGCGGCCCCTTCTGGTGCAGGACGCGCCTCTTCAACCACCGGCGCTCGTCCTCGTGGACCACGATTAGGATCTGGTCCGCGATTTGCGGTGGCAGGAGGAGGTGTGCTGCGCCTTGGAGCTTCTTTACGGTACTGCGCGGCGATCAGTTGATCCGGTGGCAGTTCCCGTTGACGAGTCTCTTCAGCTCTTTTTTCGTCCTCAGTTTGGGCTGGGGTCGCTTCACTTCGAGCAGGTACAGCAGCGGGGCGAACCTCAGGCACTGTCTCTTCAGCGACGGTAGTCGCTGCTGCTGCAGCAGTGGCCGCGGCAGCAGTTTCTGCCTCAACCTTGGCGCGTTCGATCGCTTCAGCGGCAGCTTTGGCTTCCGCTTCGGCGCGTGCAACAGCTTCAGCTTGACGCTTCTGCTCTTCCGCGTTCTCCATAGCCTCGGCAGCGCTGCGCATCGGAGTCTCACCGGCCAACACTCGATTATGCCGCTCAAGCAATGCTTGCTTTTGCGCTTCTGAGGGACGATTTACAATGCGAACAACTCGGCGAACTTCAACCTTCTTGGTATCTTCGTTCGTTTTGTCGTCCGCCTCTTGCTTTTTCAATTTCACTTCGGCGTCACGTCGAGCTTGCTCGATATGGGGAGCCACCACTTCCCGAATCTTGCGTACAGCATCGGGAGATAGGCCGCTGGAAGCGGTCTTAACCTTATAACCCATGTCTCGCAAGATACGCATCAGGGGCTTGCTGTCTTCCATCCCTAGTTCTCTTGCGAGTTCGTAGACTCTGACTTTACTCATGTCTTCTTCCTATCCCTTACCGCCGAGCGAAAGCTCCACCCATTCAACACTATCTTGGTCGATACGTTGAGCTATCGTGCGTTTAAGGTTGCGCCGACTGAAAAGTCGGTCCCAACACAATCTATCTCGGCATATATAAAGTCCTTTTCCGCAGTGACGGCCCTCGTCGTTGCGTGTAATGGTGCCGCTGTCACGAATTTTTACAAATCGAAAAAGATGAGTTCGTGGCTTAACCTCACGGCAAGCCACGCACATCCTTTCAGGTATTTTGCTCATTTCGATATTGCGTGGCGTCCATTAATCTTGGGGAGCCGTCACCTTATCCTCTTGCGTTTCCGTAACTTCAACTTCAGTTTCAACTTCCGGTTCTGCGACTTCACTTTCAGTGTCCGCCTCAACGGCCTGCACTTCAGCATTCGCTGCGGGTTCCGGCTTTGCAGCTTTCTCTTCGGCTGCAGACTCAGCGGCCTTCGCGGCTTGTGCGTCCTTAGCTTCTTTGTCGGCCGCCCTGGCCTGAGTTTCGCTTTTTATGTCGATCTTCCAGCCTGTCAATTTCGCGGCGAGTCGAGCGTTTTGCCCTTCTCGTCCGATAGCCAACGAAAGTTGACCATCCGGCACCACGACGACCGCTGAACGGTCCTCTTCGTAAAGAGTGACTCTAGAAACTCGCGCGGGTTGCAAGGAGTTCGCGACAAACATAATCGGATCGTCAGACCAAGGAATGACATCGATTTTTTCGCCTCGAAGTTCGTCGACAACCGCTTGAACTCTGCTGCCTTTGGGGCCAACACAGGCTCCCACTGGGTCCACTGTGGATTCCAAGCTCTTAACAGCGATCTTCGATCGAAAACCCGCTTCGCGCACGACAGCCTTCACTCGAATGATGCCCTGACGTATTTCGGGGACTTCCAATTCGAAAAGCTTGTTTAGGAAGCCGGGTTGAGCCCGCGAAAGGATGACCTGGGGACCGCGATTGGCCGTCTTGACTTCCAAGACGTAACATTTGATCCTATCTCCGTGACGGAACCATTCATTTTGCGCTTGTTCGCTGACTGGAACGATGCCCTCAGCGCGTCCGAGATCTACAAGAATGTTTCGACTCTCGTAACGCTGGACGGTACCAGAGATCAATTCGCCTTCACGACGGATGTATTCTCCATAGATAATCTCGCGTTCAGCCTCACGAATTTTCTGTACAATCACCTGTTTGGCGGTTTGCGCCGCAATCCGGCCAAAGGTCCGATTGGGAACTTCCATATCGAGTTCCATGCCGACTTCGACATCGGGAGAGAGACCTTGAGCTTCCTCAAGAGACATCTCCGTGTCTTCATCCTCCACTTGGGGAACGATCAGTTTCCGTTGCCAGATTCCTAGTTCGCCACTGTGTCTATCGATCTCGATGATGACGTGCTGATTGGCTCCAAAGTTCTTTTTATAAGCTGCGACCAGCGCATCCTCGATGAATGGTAGCAGCTTATCGAGGGGAATATTACGCTCTTTCTCAATCTGCTTGAGAGCGCCAAGAAAATCCGAATTCATCGTTTGGGTACCTCCCTGAGTCTATTTCTCATCACTGTTATCGAAGGACACTACATCCACGCCTTTCGACGAGACTTCAAACATGTAGTTCTCATCGTAGTCTCCGAGCAGGTCATCCAGTTCTTTGGATAACGGACGAGAGATCAACTCACAATCTGTAACGCTAAGGGCTTTGTCTTCGTTCTCCGCCGGGCAGATGATAACCGACAACGTTAATCCCAAATCTGTACGACCAAAAGTTACGTCGTGAATACTTAGTCCAAACGATTCAGCCAACGCTCTGGAGCGATCGCGAACCTTCTCAAGGACACCTTGAGGCAACTGTTTTTCGACCTGAGATTTTAGCTTTGGTTTCTTTTTCTTCATCTGCACTTATAAAAGAAGAGGAAAGTCCGGGCACGCCCTTCCTCTCCCCTCCTCGCCGGTGTTTCCACTTTGCCGAACTTCAGTTGAAACCACAATGGGCTTCAACTGACGGAGAACCCTAACAGCCCGCCACTATTCATCAAAAAAGAGTGGGGACACCCACTCTTTCCAAAAAAAACACCACCGGACTGAGAGTTTAAGGACTATATCATGACCTTTTGACTCTGACAAGTGAACTTTGGCTCGATCGCAAAGTCCTAAACTCCTGCCGTTTCGGGTTCATAGTCCTCTGCAATATCTCTCAGTTTCACTGGCATCACGACATAGTCATACGAGGTGTCGCCGAAGGGCCGAATGACCGCGCTTTTCGTGTCTTCTTGAAGATCGAACTGTATTTCATCGCTTTCCAAGACGTTCAATCCATCGACGAGATACTTTCCATTAAATCCGATCGTGAGATCTTCGCCTTCAAAAACAATGGGAAGTCGTTCGTCTCCAGATCCGATGTCTGGAGTGTTGGCTGAGAGATGAAGCGTATCTTCGGAAAAACGAAGTCGGATCAAATTGGGACTCCGTTTTTCTTGAGCGACCACCAGCATTCGTCGGAGACCGTTGATGAAATCTTCTCGACCGATTCGGCATGACCGAGAAAATTCGGTAGGAACGACCTTGGTATAGTCTGGAAAGCGACCCTCGAGAAGCCGACAGTGGAGAGATGTCGAGTCGAATCGAAAAAAAGCTTGGCTCTTACCCACCGTTACAAACACGTCTCCCTCAGTTCCCACTAACCGACTCAATTCCGTGAGCGCCCGCGCTGGGACGACGACGTTGAGACTCTCTTCGTCAATGAGCGAAACCTCCACGGATTTTCTGGCACAAGCCAGTCGTCGACCGTCGGTGGCTACCAAAGTCAGAGTTCCAGATTCTAGTCCCACGGAGATTCCCGTCATCACAGCACGAGATTCATCTTGCGATGAAGCCGCGGCAACGGCCACTTGTCGAATGACAGATTTCAAAGAGCCTTGCGGAAGATGCGCGGAATTTGAGTCGTCGACACTCGGCAACGAGGGAAACTCTTCGGCCGGTAAAGTTGCGAGTTCAAACTTGGACTGACCGCAACTGAGCAACATCCGTCCTTCGGACAAAGTTTCTAGTTCCACACGACCGGCGGGAAGTTTGGAAACGATCTCTTGCATCAATCGAGCGGGGCAGGTGATCGATCCCGGTTTGTGGGTTTCGGAGTCAATGGTGATCGAAAGACCGACATCGAGATCGGTGGCTGTGAGTTTGACAGCGTTCGCTGAAGCTTCAATGAGAAGATGACTCAAAATGGGTAGGGGACTTCTCGGATTGATAGCTCGTGTTGTTGCGGCGACAGCTTCTTCAAAGAGCTTCTTTTCACAGGTTAGCTTCATCATGACTTCCTTATCTTTATATATACATGATCATAGTCATCGTAATAGGGGGTGTGGATACTGTGGAAAATCCAGAGAATCCTTTGTTGGAGCCTACTCCAGAGACTTTGGCCTGGGGAGAAGCTATGCAAGAAGATCGATCTTATCATCGGGTATCCCATGGGATACCCGGGGTGTGTACTTGTAGTATGTTTGTCCCCAGGATTCCGGTCACTTATCCCCAGCTTAAAAGGGCTCGCAAAGGCTGTTATATCGGCGAGTTTCCACGGAATGCAAAAAAGGCCAGGTGGCATCACCTGGCTTACGGAGGAATCGACTTTTGGCTTCAAGGGGTGGTTAGCGACCCACACCTGAGAGCATGTTTCGGATGTTTTCAAGACTGCTTCGGAAATAGGGATCCTCGATGTTAGCGTCGATCTTTCGGCAAGAGTGCATGACCGTCGTGTGGTCTCGTCCACCGAACTCGAGGCCTATCTCGGGATACGATGCCCCAGTGAACTCTTTGCAGAGATACATGGCTATCTGACGGGGTTTAACGACCCGTTGGTCTCGTCGTTTGCCGTTGAGTTCGTTCATGCTGATACTGAAGTACTCACAGACCGCTTTTTGGATCGATCCTATGGTGATCACCCTCATCGTCGGATCGGGAAGGATGCCTTTGAGAGCCTCCGTAGCGAGATCCACAGTGATGGGCTGCTGTTGTAGTGATGAGTAGGCCATCAGGCGCGTCAAAGCACCTTCGAGCTCTCGGATGTTGGAGGGGACTCGTTCAGCCAACAGATGTGAGACGTCGTTGGAGAGTGGACAGTTACACTGCTCAGCCTTCTTTCGCAGAATAGCGACCCTGGTCTCGAAATCCGGAGGCTGTATGTCGGCGATCATTCCCCATTCAAAGCGAGAGCGGAGCCGATCTTCTAAGGTGGGAATCTGGCGGGGTGTTCTATCGCTCGAGATAACGATCTGCTTATTCGCTCCGTGCAGTTCGTTAAAAGTGTGGAAGAATTCTTCTTGGGTTCGTTCTTTGTTGGCCAAGAACTGAATGTCGTCGACCAACAAGACATCCACGGTGCGATAGTTCTTTCGGAAGCGGTTCATTTTCGCATCCGAGATGGAATCTATCATTTCGTTGGTGAAGCGTTCAGCGCTCATGTAGGCGATCTTCGCGTCCGGATTTCTTAGCAAGATGGTATGGCCAATGGCGTGCATGAGATGCGTTTTCCCTAACCCTACCCCTCCGTAAATGAAGAGAGGGTTGTAAGCCTTAGCCGGCTGGTCAGCCACCGCGATGGCGGCGGCCGAAGCGAGACTGTTGCTACCGCCACGAACGAAAGTTTTGAATGTGTAGCGCGGATTGAGGGGTGAAGAGACAGGGCTATTTCGAGCCGGCCTCTTATCGGGATCCTGAGAGTTCTCAGGCGCTGGGCCGGACATCACTGGGCTCGCTCCTTTAGGATTTTCGTTGTCGGGGGTTTCTTTGAGTGCGATGAACTCAAGTTCCACCTTATGGGTATCCAATAAAGGCAACTGAGCCGCGATCTCTTGCCGACACCCTGGTCGGTTCAGCAAGTCGCGGGAAAAGGTTCCATGAACTCCAATGACCAGTCGGTGTCCAACGGATTCTAAAGGAATGGAGTTACTGATAGCGCTCCGTAAGCGGGGCGCCAATTTGGGCGTGATCGTATCAAGACAATGCGCCCAAGAATGACCCACAATTGGGATCACTTGTTGTGTATTTTTCATTTGTGTCGAGTCCTCTGTCTATACGATTCTCTCTCAGTCGCGAACGACAGGGGAATCTTAGGGCTCGGGTTGGCTGTAGAAAGAGCCGAATCCTACCGAACATTTATCGAAAGGTTATCCACTTTATCCACAGTTTTGTGGATAACCCTACGAAAGCGAGAGGACGTCACGTCATGGATCCTCATGAAAAACTTTCATGCTTTAATTAAATGAAAATAATTCCTAAAAAATAATTAGAATCCCTAGTTTAACAGGGTTTCTTGCGTTGTGTATAAACTTGTGGATAGATTGGATAACTTCAAAGACCCTCAGAGACCTTGACAGAAGGGCTCGAAGATTCTTATATTCATCAACAGTCTTTTTAGCGGAGGAAACCAGTGAAGAGGACATATCAACCTAAAGTTCGCCATCGGAAGAAAGAACATGGCTTTAGAAAGCGCATGAGCACTTCTAGTGGACGAAATGTTTTGGCAAGGCGTCGTAAAAAAGGGCGCCAGAGACTGACTTATTAGAGTCGAAAGCGTAAAAGACGGTATCTGACTATTGGATACCGTCTTTTACTCTTTTCCCTTATGGCGATCGCTGTCGGCAAAGTTCGACCGGGCGATGCTTTTTTATGGAAACATTAAAATCGAATAGAGACTTTGAACGTGTATTTCGCAAAGGTCGCTCAGTGGCCCAAAGAGATCTCGTTCTGCTCGGCAGAAAGCGCCGTCCCTCAGCGCCCAGAATTGGATTTTGTATTTCTCGAAAGACGGGAAAAGCGGTGGCTCGGAATCGGTTGCGCCGCCGACTTAAAGAGATAATACGAGAACTCGAAGGGAGGCTGGACCCCAAATGGGACCTCGTGATAGTGGGCAAACAGGGAAGCACGACCCTGGAGTACGCTCATCTCAAGACGAGATTGACTCAGCTTCTAGTGAGGTTGGGAGTCCTAGCGCCTTTGCCAGGCTAGCGCTCTCAATGATCGGCTTCTATCAAAAATTCAGTCGCCATACACCTCCATCGTGTCGGTTCACGCCGAGTTGTTCAGAATACACTCGTCAGGCCATCGTGAGATACGGATTCGGCAAAGGGGCGGCAATGGGGGCATGGAGGATCTGTCGGTGTCACCCATTTTGTAAAGGGGGAGCCGACCCGGTTCGTTAAGGGAAGGATTGACCATGCAGTGGATCGCTGACATTTTCATCTACGTTTTGAACAGCTTGAACGGCCTTACCGGCAGTTTTGGTTTGGCCTTGGTATTTTTTGCCATGATCATCAAGATTGGCATATGGCCTTTGACGAGCATGCAGTACAAAGGCATGAAGCAGATGCAGGAGGTCAAACCTGAGATCGACCGATTGCAAAAAGAGTTCAAGGACGACAAAGAAGGCCTGGCCAAGGCTCAAGCTGCGTTATTCAAGGATAGAGGCGTCAACCCCCTATCCTCGTGTTTGCCAGTGCTCGTGCAGATGCCCATTCTTATTTCCATCTGGAAAGCTATCATCGGTGCTCCCGAACTGTTCTCCAATGCCTATTTCCTTTGGATTCGACCGGGCCCGCTGCAGCTCAACTATCCCCACTACTTCGCTTCGAGTTTGGCGGACCGTGACGCGCTGCTGATTTTGGTTTACGGAATCACTATGGTCATTCAACAGCAGTTGACGCCTTCAGGCGGGCAAGCCCATCAGAAATATCTTGGGCTCTTCATGAGCATTTTCTTCACAGGACTGATGTGGGTTTATGCCTGGCCGTGTGCGCTCATCATCTATTGGGTTGTTTTCAACTTTCTCAACATTATCCAACAAGGCCTCATACATCGCACCAGTGCCGCTCCCGACAGCGATTCTGAGGCTGGGCCCAAGGCCAAGAAAAAAGATTAAAACCGTCGAAAGGAACCGCGCTATGAGTGACGACAAGGACACAGCTAAGAAGGATAAGGGGGATGACTTCGAGGACGAAGATCCTATCGCTGAGCTTCTGTTTGATATCACTGACCAATTCGGTCTAGAAGCCGATATTGAGTACGAGGAACGCGCCGATCACGTGCGCTATCACATTGAGGGACCCGACATGGGTGTTCTCATTGGGCGCCGTGGAGCGACCCTAAACGCCTTGCAATTTCTTATCGGAGTGATCAACGCCCGAAAGAAATTGGTGGACTACCGCGTTGTTATTGATGTCGAGAGCTATCGAGATCGTCGCGAGAAACAGCTTCTCGATCTCGCCAAGCGGACGGCCACGAAGGTTGTTCGAGAAGGCCGAGAGATCGCTTTAAGTCCCATGCCCGCGTCCGAACGCCGAGTGATCCATATGGCTCTCGCCGAACGAGATGACATATCGACCTTCTCCGAAGGCGAAGACCCTGATCGCTGCGTGGTCATCGCTCCAGGAGAAGACGAGGATTAAACCTCTCTCTTTTTCTCACGGGTTAGAAACCATCGTCGCGATAGCGACTCCTCCCGGATTGGGAGGAGTCGCTATCGTGCGTTTGAGCGGAGCATCGAGCTTAGCTATCGCTAGGAAGCTTTTTGTTCCGATCGGTCAGTCCGTGTCGTCGGCGCCGGACTCTTGGGAAAGTCATCGCCTAGTCTACGGACGCCTGATCGACCCTGAAACCGGCCTCACCGTCGACAAGATGATGTCCGTCTATATGGCGGCACCCCGAACATTTACCGGCGAGGAGGTGGTGGAGTTTCATCTTCACGGCAGTCCGGTGTTGTGCGATCAAGCGGTTCGCCTGGCCACCCGCGAAGGCGCTCGACTGGCCATGCCGGGAGAGTTCACTCAGCGGGCTTTCCTGAACGGTAAGTTGGATCTCACCCAAGCCGAATCCGTCCTCGATCTGATCGAGAGTCGAACCAAAGAGCAGGCACGCCTGGCCGCTCAGCATCTCGAGGGTCGGTTTTCGCAGCGAGTCGCGATGGTGCGCGATGGTGTCTTGGGTTGGCTGGCGTTGATGGAAGCCGATATCGACTTTGGCGATGAAATCGACGAGTTTCCTGAAACTGAGCATCGGGCTCTTTTGGAAAACCTAGGAACTCAGATCGAGGCGCTCTTGGGCGATGCTGAGCAAGGACGTCTTTCCATTCAAGGTCTAAAGACGGTCCTAACCGGGGCCCCAAATGCCGGAAAGTCCTCTCTTTTGAACGCGATGTTGAAGGAAGACCGGGCTTTGGTCACACCGATGGCCGGTACAACCAGAGACCGTATCGAAGTGGATTGCCAGATCGAGGGGGTCCTGTTTTGCTTGACCGACACTGCGGGCCTTCGTGAAGCGAGTGAAGATCAGGTGGAGATTCTGGGGATGGAAAAGACCAGAGAAGCCCTTCGTACCGCGGATCTTCAGGTTCTTCTGGTGGATTCTCATCAGCCGGATTTCGAATTTCCAAACGAATCAGATATCGCACCGAGCTTGATCCTGCTCAACAAAAGTGACCTTCCCAGTGGTCTTGAGATGGAGGCGATCCGTCGGCGCTACCCGGAATGTCTCGTGCAGAAATGTGAACTGGTGACCGAAGCGGGGCGCGACGCCGCTGTCGCTTGTTTGGTGGCGGCGGCCAAAGACCGCTTGACGGCGCGCTCTGGAGAATGCTTTAGTCTCAATCAGAGACATCGAGAAACTTTATTGCGCGCTCAGGAGTCTCTTCAAGCAGTGGAGGCCACCCTCGACTCTGGTTTAGGAGCCGAATTTCTGGCCCTGGATCTTCGTCGAGCGGCCTCGTATCTGGGTGAAATCCTAGGGCTCGATATTACCGAAGAGGTGCTAGACCGCATCTTCGGGCAGTTCTGTCTTGGTAAGTAGGATGAAAATGATCACAACAGACGTCATCATAGTGGGAGCCGGTCACGCCGGTTGTGAAGCGGCACTCGCCGCGGCAAGGATTGGGGCGCGGGTCGCTCTTTTGACGGCCAGTCTGACCCACATCGCCCGCATGCCGTGCAACCCGTCCATTGGAGGACCGGCGAAGGCCCAACTCACCACCGAGGTGGACGCCCTAGGCGGCGCTATGGCGCGGGTGATCGACGACACTCACATCCACATCAGGATGTTGAACACGCGCAAAGGCCCAGCGGTTCAAGCGCTGCGGGCCCAGGCGGATCGCCCGGTCTATTCAGAACGTATGCGCCAAACGGTGGAGGCCGTGGATGCTATCACCATCTATCAGGATCTCATTGTCGACCTTATTGTCGAGAAAAACCGGGTGGTCGGAATTCGTGGGCAAGACGGTCAAGAATATCGTGGCGGTGCCGTGGTCCTCACGACGGGGACCTTTTTGGGCGGAAAACTTTTCATGGGTGAACTGAGCCTGGCGGGCGGACGATCCGGTGAACCGGCAGCCATTGGGCTTTCCGAGAGTCTTCATCGCTTGGGGATCAAGATGGGCCGTTTGAAGACGGGAACCACTCCCAGGTTGGACCGTGAGACGATCGACTGGGCCTCTATGGAGGAGCAGAAACCAAGCGATACTCCTTTGGTGTTCTCGGAGATGTCTCCCTGGAAGCTTCCGGACCGTCAACTCTCTTGTTATCTCACCCACACCACAGCGCGCACCAAACAGGTGCTGTTGGACAATCTGCATCGGTCGCCGATGTATGGTGGAATCATCGAAGGAACTGGACCCCGTTATTGCCCATCTATTGAGGACAAGATGGTTCGATTCGGAGAGAAAGCGACTCATCAGATCTTCGTCGAGCCGGAAGGTTTTGACGTACCGGATGTCTATCTTCAGGGAGTTTCTACATCCATGCCGCTCGATGTGCAGTTTGAGGTTGTGCGCTCGATTCCGGGTCTGGAGAAGGCAGTCATTATCAAGCCGGGCTATGCGGTGGAGTACGATTACATCGATCCCACTCAGTTGGAGCCGACTTTAGAGCTTCGAGACCTTCCGGGTCTCTATCTGGCAGGCCAGATCAACGGAACCTCGGGTTACGAGGAGGCCGCCGCCCAAGGTCTGCTGGCAGGTGCGAACGCGGCTTTGGCCACGGCCGGCAGCGCTCCCTTTGTGCTCGGTAGAGACCAAGCTTATCTTGGAGTTCTGATCGATGATCTGATCACCAAAGGTACGAAAGAGCCTTACCGGATGCACACCTCAAGAGCCGAGTATCGATTGCTTCTGCGTCAGGACAACGCAGACCAGCGACTCACTCCGTTGGCTCAGAAGATCGGACTCATCCCGTCCGACCGTTGGTCCGTCTTTGAGGCTAAGATGCTCGAAATAGAGACCGAGCACTCACGTCTCAAAAATCGTCGACTCAAAGGTTCAGAGGTCGAGGAGTATTCCCAAAAACTCAAGGAGCAACTGCGCCCTGGAGCCTCGTTTCAAGAGATCTTGAGACGTCCAGAGGTCGATCTTGATCGCCTCAGAGCGGCGGAAGGTCTATCGAAACTCTCTTACCGCGTGAGTCGCCAAGTGGAGATCGAAGTCAAATACGAGGGCTATCTTGAGCGACAGCGTCAAGATGTGGAGCGATTTCAAAAAGACGAGAAAAAGCTCATTCCCGGCGACCTCGATTTTCAAAATATCCGCTCCATCTCATCGGAAGGTCGAGAGAAGCTCACCTTCCATCGACCCAAGACGGTGGGGTTAGCCTCTCGCATCTCTGGGGTGACGGCCTCTGACCTTTCAGCCTTGGTCATCTATCTTAAATCCTATCACCAGCAGGTGTCGGAGATCGCTCATTGATCACGACCGAAGAACTTCTTTGCTTGATCCCTGATCTTCCTGAAGCGGAGGAACGAGCAGCCAAACTGGCTCGATTGGGTGAAACTTTCTTGGCTCTGGGAAGCGCTCGAGGTGTTACAGCGCTTTGCGATCGTACCGATCTTAAGAGGGAATTCCTGATCGATTCTCTAGCGGCTTACGACAGTTTGCCCAAGGAGGAAGGGGCACAGGTGATCGACATCGGCACCGGCGGGGGAATCCCCGGACTGGTGCTGGCCATCGTTCGCCCCGATCTTGAGTTTTGTCTTACCGACAGTACCGTGAGGAAAACCGACTGGGTGCGAGAGCGGGCGGGTGAGCTTTCTCTTTCCAACGTCGAAGTGGTGGATTCAAGGCTCGAAATCTTGGGACACCAGACGGAATTTCGTGGGCGCTTTGATGCTGTCACGGCGAAAGCTTTGGCGTCTATGCGTGTCCTCATTGAGTTCGCGCTCCCATTGTTGCGAGTTGGGGGACGTCTGGTCGCGTACAAAGGCCCTGGTGTGGTCGAGGAGATCGCTGAGGCTCAGAAAGCTCTGACAGAGCTTTCGGGTAAAGTCCATCGCTGCTTGGGGTACTCACTGGACCAGAAAGATCATAGAATCATCGAAGTGGTGAAAACTGCGCCCACAAATGATCGGTATCCTCGTCGTGATGGGGTTCCTCAAAGAAAACCGCTGTGAGTAGCGGGAATAAGAGCCCGATTCCCTGGGCTGCGGAAAAACTTACCCTTTAGCCTAGGAAATCTTGAATATAATTCCTAATAGGCATGGTAGCACAGTCAAGGAGCCCCATTGTGAGCAACGCGCCCGGCGATAAACGGTCGATTCAAGAGATTCCTCTCGACCAGATACGTTTCAATCCTTTCCAACCCCGAAAGATCTTCCAACAGAAAGCCTTGGAAGATCTCGCGGCCTCCATCGCCGAGCACGGAATCATTCAACCTGTGATCTGCACCCGACAGGGGGACGGCTATCGATTGGTAGTGGGTGAGCGCCGCTGCCGCGCCTCGAAAATGGCGGGATTGACTTCGGTGCCGGTGATCATTGAGGAGATGACGGAGAGTCGCCTTTTGCAGGTCGCCTTGATCGAGAATCTTCAGCGGGAGGACCTAGACCCTATCGAAACCGCCTTGGCCTACAGTCATCTGTTGCGGGAACACAATCTTACTCAAGAAGAATTGGCTCAAAAGGTGGGTAAGAGCCGCCCGGCTATCACTAATGCCCTTAGACTTCTGGCCTTGCCCGACGCCATTCGACGTAGCGTTCAAGAAGGTGAGATTTCCGCCGGGCACGCCCGAGCGCTTCTCTCCTTGGAGAAAGAGCGTCAGCAGATCGACCTATGGAATCGGATCAAAAAAGACGATCTCTCAGTTCGCCAAACCGAAGATCTGGTGCGGGTCGTCCGTGAGGGAAAGAAATCTTCGGTCGGGCGAGCTAAACCGGAACTGTCACCGGACTGGAAAGAGATCCAGGACCACCTCTCACGCCAATGGGGCATCTCAGTCACCATCCGTCAAAATCAGCGCCAAAAAGGCAAGATCGAACTGCAGTATGATGACGGAATGCAACTCGAGCGGATCGTGGAGCGTCTCATCTATCTGGGAGATCGGGCCGCACGCTAACGTTCGGTAACCCGAAGTCTCGACGAGATTGGACGCAAAGTCCTTCAGGGAGTGCCGTAGTACTGTTCCAAATTGATCGTGCGGCGAAAGAGCAGATCGCTGCGACCGTCCTCGGCCCCTGAGTAGTATAGCTCTAAGGCGATGAGATATTTCTTGGACGGTTCCGGCGGATTTTCCTGAAGCGTTTCGAAGATCACTCGTTCCCCCGGCTCAAAAGGAAGAATCATCTTCTCCTCATCACCGAAGATCGAGACAACTCCCTCGGGCTTTGAGATAAACTGAATGGGTGTAGGCGCGAAGTTGGGAAAGCCGTCCTCCTCGGAGAGATCGCTCAGTTTTAGGAGCGTCAACCGGTAAGGGGCGATGTCCACTAAACGACCTTCTCGAATAATCTGTTCCATCTTTTCGAGACCGAGATGAAATCGCCGCAGTCTGTCGGACACCACGTTGCGCTTAGCGCTGACGGCTCCGGCTTCGATATAGAAGCTGATCACGGCGGTCATGATCAAAGACAGAATTCCGAAGGCGACGAGAAGCTCCACTATGGAAACACCCCGCGAAGATTGGACTCTCTTCATCGCTTTTTCCACTGATACTGATAGGGGTTTGCGAGAATGGTCGGCGAGATTTGCATGGTTTCATTCATGCCCACGGCGAACTCAGGAGGATAGTTGACCAGCCATTGAGCCGCGTTGGGGTCGGGAGAGGTGTCGATGCGATAGGCGTTGGACAACCTAGCCTCAGGGACGAACTTCTGTCCATTCATATAGCTGTCAATACCTAGGGTCGCCCGGGCGACCAGCAAAGCCGCATAAAAATCCGTGGCGGCTCGGATCGTTTCCCGCTCTTCGAGTCGTTGCCCAGAGTGCAAAATTCGTGAGTGAAGCGCTACGTAGCCGAAAAAGGCGATCAAAATGAACACCATGGCGATCATGAGTTCGATCAAAGTAAAGCCGCTGCGCGTTGTTCTGTTGCGAATTTTCATCGCTCGAACTCAAACGGGTCGGTGCTAACGCTCACTACGGTGTAACGTGGTACATCTTTTGGAAGACCCGAGTAGCGGGCGCAGAAAATGCGATTTCCCAAGGTCCCGAGTCCGGGTTTCGTAAGAGCGGCCAGCAGTCCGTTGGGTAGAATGTGCCAATGCTCTCCATCGAACCGTGCCAGCACGGTGAGGGGATCATCACGTCTGAAACTTAAGTTGCCGAACTTGTCGTAGGTGGGCTCTTCTTCTGTGATCGAGACCTCGACATTGAGGTAAAGATTTTTTCCGTCCGCGGCAAAATCGGTACCCGGGGCGACGCGGTACCTCAGATTGTATTCATTGCGTACGGTTCGGAGTTCTGGAGCAATCGGGTCGGCGAAGCCGGTCCCTTCCAATTCCGGGAGCCCGGCTTCAGGCTGTTCGTTCTCCATCTCCGGAACCACAGGTCCGGAGATCTCTGGGATCTGTTGAGGTAGGGTGTCGAAACCGATGACCTTGTTACTGATGAGATTCAGAAGGCCTGGCTTGGCAGAATCGCTACTGACCGCGTGGGGTTCGTCTTGATAAAGAAAGATTTTTCCGTTGGGCACATTGCCTCCCAGCGCCGCGTTTCCGTTGGTGAGCAGTTTCAGAAGTTTGCGAGGCGCCTTGAGCGTCACGGAATAGCAGTCCCCTTTGGAGTCGGCCAACAAGTAATTGGGATCTGGTTGGAGGGAGCTTTTTAAGTCTCCGTTGTCCTTGAGTGGGGACCAAGCTTGGGTCCAGGTTTTTGCGTCCGAGTCGAATTTGAGAACACAGGGCCAGCGGATCACACTGGCACCCAGCAGTTCTGGCATCGGATCCGTGGGGCGAGTGCCATCGTGAAAATTGTAGAGGTACTCCCAAGCGTGGCAGTAGACGGTTTTCCCGGAGGCCGCGATGACGCCGCGCAAGGTATATTGGCGGTAGGCTGGGGTTTTTTTGGCAGCCGACCACTCGATCGTTGACTCGATCGCCACCTTCTCGGCCGGCTTACTTCCAAGCAGTTCGACATCGGACGCGTAAGTGCTCGGCGGACTCTCATCTCTCCAAAAAAAGCTGAGACCCGGATAGTCTTCTTTGAGAAACAGCCTTGCGCCCACGTGGGTCCAGTAAGGATTAGCCGGTGGCTCCAGTTCGATTTTACCCTTGGGCACATCTTGGGACTTTTGTTCGGGAACGCCGGAGACGTTGAAGGCTGCCGGGATGTCTTCCCATTCGAAGTTGTCGTTGCGAAAATGGAGCACCTTAAGGATCACGGAGTCGACGGGTGGCGGAAGCAAAACGGCCACGGGACCGAAGGCCCTCAACTTCTTATCTTCTTCTCCGCTCAACGGATCGAAGGCCGGAACGTAGGTGACAACACCAAACGCATGGGTTTTGGTGACCGGAACCTCATCTCCGGAAAACAGAGGCCCCTGATTGGCGGCCAAGGTTTTTCCGACACCCAACTTCAATTCCTTGGCTTCAAAGTCCCCATACAGAACTTTCGCCGGTAGGGGCTCAGAGGGCTCGAAAGGTTTGAGATTTGCGGGCGGTTCCGTTTCCGTAGACGTTTCCTGGTCACGATTTTCGCTCGGGTCTCTTTGGGATGGCACAAAGGTCGGGAAACCCAAAAGGGGTCCGTCCCCCGATTTCGAGGACCCCCCCAGTTCCGTCTCTAAAAGGTGGAGGGTGTAATAAGAACTCAAGGGGCCCGAGGTTCCCCGCGAGCGGACCAGAAGGACCGGGCCCCGCTTACCTTCGGAGGGGAGTCGCACCAACTCGACTTTCCAGGATGACCCTGAATCGAGGGCTTCCTCTAAAGATTTCGGAGGCTGTCCGTCGCTTCGCAGCGCCGCATAGACAGACATCGCGCCGGTTCTAGCGGCCGCTTCGGCTTTCATCTTGTGCTCCATGGACAACGACAAAGCGATGTCTTGACGATTGGTCCAGATCATCGCGACGGAGAGAAAAAACAGAAAAACGGCGACGCATAGAGCCGCCAAAATGATGTTGCCTTGTTGTCCTTTAGACACCGCCCGCATCTTGAAATTGTAGCACAGGATATAACGATGGCAGTAGAGTTTGTCGAAATGAGGTCATCTGCCCCTCCAGGACTTCACCGGCGGCTGTTACAATCTATTGTATGGAACTCTGCCTTTCTCATCGCCGCTTCAGGGGTCTTTTTTGGGCCCAGACCCTGGGTGCTCTCAACGACAATATCTTCAAGAACGCCCTCGTCATTCTCGTGCTTTATAGGGGATGGACCATCGGAGCACTCGAGCCAGAATCGTTCGCGGTTCTGGCCGGGGGAATTTTTATTTTCCCTTTTCTGCTATTTTCGGCACCCGGCGGCCAGCTAGCGGACCGCATGGATAAGGGGGACCTGATCCGACGTCTGAAAACGTTTGAGATTTTGGTAGCGGCGGTAGCGATGGTCGGTCTGCTCACGAAACGCGTGGATATTCTTCTTCTCGCGCTTTTTGGATTTGCCACTCAATCCGCCTATTTCGGACCGGTTAAGTACGCCGTCTTGCCGCAACTTCTTGAGGAAGATGAACTGCTGGGCGGAAACTCTCTGGTGGAAACTGCTACCAGTATCGCCATCTTGGTCGGGACCATGACAGGCGGATTCCTGGCAGCCAAGTCTCCGCTTTGGGTGGCCGGGGTGGTGCTCACCTTATCTGTGCTGGGTCGATTCTTTGCCCAATCCGTTCCCAGCGCTCCACCGATACAAGTCGCCGAGAAGACGAGTTGGGCGCGAAGTCAGGCCAAGTGTCTGAAACTGACTTGGGAAACGCGTCCCATGCTTTTGACGATCTTGGGGATCAGTTGGTTCTGGCTGTTCGGAGCCGCTTTCATCACTTTGATCCCCCTCTATTCCCAGGGCCTTCTCGGAGGCTCCGAGCAGGTCACCACCTGTCTGTTGGCGGCCTTCTCCGTGGGAATCGGAATTGGATCGCAGCTCTGTGAAAAACTGTCGAGAGGTCGTCTCGAATTGGGTTGGGTACCTATCGGAAGTTTGGGGATGACGTTGTTCGCCTTCGATTTTAGCTTTCGCGATCCCATCAAAGGGCAAAATCTGAGCGGTTGGGACTTCATCCACCAGGCCGGAACCGCGCATCTCTTGTTCGACCTCACGGGTCTGGCCATCAGTTCCGGTCTTTTCATCGTTCCACTCTACACCTATATGCAGAAACGGAGTCGAGCAGAGGTTCGTTCGCAACTGATCGCCGGGAGCAATATCTGGAACGCGGTCTTCATGGTGGCCTCCACCGGCATCCTGTTCGCCTCTATCTCCAAGGGCGTGACCTTGCCTCAGCTGTTTTTCTGGCTGTCTTTGGCGAACTTGGTGGTTTGTGTCTTGGCTTACCGAAAGCTTCCAGAATTTACCTTGCGTCTTTTCGTGGTGTTGGTCTGCAGCGTAAGCTATCGTCTCAAAGTCCGAGGCGCCGACCACGTGCCGCCGGAAGGCGGGTGTCTGTTGGTGGCCAACCACGTGACCTTCGTGGATTGGCTCTTCTTGGCGGCCGCCACAGATCGTCCGGCTCGGTTCGTCATGCTGCACACTTACTACAACATTCCCATCATTCACTATCTCTTCCGCGATGGAGGAGCCATCCCCATCGGTTCGGCCAAGACCCACCCGGAACTTGTGGAGCAAGCCTTCGACGAGATCCACGCTTCTTTGGACCGAGGCGATCTGGTGATACTGTTTCCCGAGGGACAACTGACCAAAGACGGTGAGGTAGCACGTTTTCGCAAAGGTGTTGAGAGTATTCTCGAGCGGAATCCCGTCCCCGTTGTGCCCATTGCCTTGAAAGGACTTTGGGGAACCCGGTTCTCTCTTAGTCCCGAACGAAAATGGCACTTTCGACCGCCCGTGGAGATGGTCATTGGAGAACCTCTTGATCCCAAGGATGTCGATGCTGACGGGCTACGAGAACGGGTTCTTTCATTGGGCGAACCGTTCCACCACACGCCCTAGGTCCCTTAGAGAGTAGGAAGACTCTTCCTACTCTCTATGGATCCCTATTTGAGCGCGAACACTTTGACTGAAGCCGCGTAGGCGTTGACGTCATATTTGTGCAGCAGTTCAGCGAGATCTTCGTGAAGGGACTTCGAGGTTTCCACGCTTTCTGAGCAGCAGTCTGACGCCGGTTCGGGGGTGCAGCAGGCATCCGAATTGACTGGGGCCGGCGTGCAGCAACCTGTGGCCGTGGTGGGCTCGGACGAAGGAGAGCAGCAGGCTGCGGCGCCCTCTACCATGGCATAGGCCATCAGATCGACGCCGCTGTCAACAACGGCGATCTCCTTGAATCCAGCGGCTTTGAGACCTTCTTCGTAGTCCTTGATGGAAATCGCCCCAGCGATGCATCCGACTAAGGCGGCCGCGCTCTTGGCCAGTTCACTCGGGAGGTCTTGCTTGAGAGCGATATCGGAGATGGCCACTCGGCCACCTGGCTTGAGAACGCGATAAATTTCTCGGAAAACTTTGGATTTGTCCGGCGCCAGGTTGACCACACAGTTACTGATGACGACGTTAGCGCTCTCGTTGTCGAGCGGAATCGCATCGATTTGGCCTTCCAAGAACTCGATGTTCTGATACCCACCTTTGACGGCGTTGGCGCGCGCAAGCTCCAACATCTGGGGCGTCATATCGATGCCGATGGCTTTTCCAGTCGGGCCGACTTGGCGGGCGGCTAGGAAGACATCGAGCCCTCCTCCGGAGCCGAGGTCAACCACGACTTCCCCCTCCTTGAGATGGGCGGTGGCCAGAGGGTTGCCGCAAGAGAGACCCATATTGGCCTCAGAGGGAATGGACCCGAGTTCTTCGGCGGTGTAGCCGAAGGCTTCAGCGACGGCGTGGACGCCCGCGTTCTGACTGGACAGACCGCTTCGGGCGGTGTCTCCATACTTTTCTTTAACAAGTTCCGTAGTGCTTTTCATTTGGGATTTGTCTCCGTTTCGTTATATTGCGATTTAAAGAGCAGAAATCAATGCTCTCAGTCTGCGGAAAGTTTTGGGATTGAGGCAGTAACAGACGCGGGGGCCGTCGATGATGCCTTGAATCAGGCCGGCCTCTTTCAAGACCTTCAGATGTTGCGAGACCGTCGATTGGGCAAGAGGTAGTTCATCAACGATGTCACCGCAAACGCAGCTGCTACGCCGACACAGAAGTCGAAGGATTTGAATTCTCGCGGCATGACCTAAAGCTTTCGCCAGCGAGGCAAGCTCTTCGTCAGCCGCCTGACCCTCTATGGGACGAAGGTCGGTCGAGGAGTCATCGAGGATGGAACAGCAATCGTTATTCATCGTTGTTTTACGATAAAGCAGAGAGTGCCTTCTGTCAACCCTTGATTCTCATAACTCGAGACCGCCTCGAGTTATCGTAGCGGGTGGGGCTCCTCCATAAGGGACCCATAGTCGCGGGGAGGTGCCCCGCAAGGGGACCTCGGTCAAGCGAGAGAAAGGCTCGGCCATGGCCGTTTCCCTTTTTCGCCGCTGGCGTTCACAAAAATTTTCCGACTTGGTTGGACAAGAGTCAGTCGTATCGACGCTTCAGAATGTGTTGGGTTCGGGGAGCCCGGCTCGAGCTTATCTGTTCTGCGGTCCGCGGGGGACTGGGAAGACCTCGAGCGCCCGCATTTTCGCTAAGGCTATCAACTGCGAGCAGGGGCCGTCGGGGGAACCTTGCAACGAATGTAACCAATGCCGTTCGATCTCGGATGGCTCGAATCTGGACGTCTTCGAGATCGACGCGGCTTCCCACACTCAGGTGGACAAAATTCGTGATTTCATCGTTGAGAAGGTCCATTTTACGCCGGTGTCGGCTCGTTTCAAGGTCTATATCATTGACGAAGTTCACAAACTTTCCACCAGTTCTTTCAATGCTCTTTTAAAAACCCTAGAGGAACCGCCGTCCCACGTGGTCTTTATATTGGCGACCACCCATCCTCATGAGATGCCGGCTACCATTTTGAGCCGTTGTCAGCGTTACGATTTTCGTCCTTTGACCGCCACCGAGGCCGAGAGACATTTGCTTCATATCGCCGAAGTGGAAAAACTTGAAGTCGATGTGGATGCAGCCCGTCAGTTGGCCCGGGCCGCCGACGGATCTCTTCGAGACGCTCTGGTGCTGTTTGAACAGGCCGTAGTTTTCTGTCAAGGGCGAGTGACTCGCGACAAAGTCCTCGATCTTTTGGGCGGTGTGGGGTACGAAGTTCTTGAAGAGATGTTCTTGGATCTCTGTGGAGGTCGAGGAGCCCAAGCGCTCATACGATTGGACGGTTGGATCACTCGAGGCCGCGACCTGAAGCGTTTGGGCGAAAGTTTTCAGGAGCATCTGCGAATGATGCTGCTGCTCAAAGTGAAGTCGACAGATTCCTCTATCGGCCATCTCGTCGACGAGGAGCGGGCTTCCTTAGATCGACTCTGTGAGGAGATGAGCTTGGCCACTATCAGTGGCTGGCTCAAATTGGTGATGGAGATGATGGCCGACATTCGTCACGGTCACGGGGCGCGGCTGGAATGGGAAATGTTGCTGGTGACCCTGGCGCATCCAGAGGTGGACCCAACGGTCGAGGGCCTCAACCGTCGGCTGGAACGCCTGGAATCCAGTGAAGCTCAAGACGGCGGATCAGTGGCCGCCGTTGCCGCCGGCGCCCAGGTGTCGCCTGCCGTATTGCAGCGACTTGAGACGCTCGAGGCGCGCATCTTAGAGCTTTCGAAAACCGTGAAGTCGGTGGATGCGGATACCTCACAGAGCGCTGCTCCGCCCGTGGCGCACCGAGAAC
>JBBKWP010000188.1:0-9397 GCA_037968995.1 Candidatus Xenobia bacterium | reverse complement strand
TCGATGAACCGCTCAAGAGTCGGCCGATAGCGGGCATCGAGGACTAATAGAACGTACTCTTGAGGAACCGGTTCGATGAAGCCGCTTAGGCTGCGGGCCGGATCGACGCCATGGCTATGTTTGAGGCGCTCATAGAGAGTTAAAAAGGCTCTCAGGTAACGAAGAATCGTGTCGATATCGAGACTTGGAAGTTCCGGATTGAAGTGAAGTCCAAAAGCGTACAGCATAAAAGACGAGGTGCCTAGGGCTCTCTGAGAGAGTGCCAGGCGGACTGCGTCGATCTCTGGGAGTCGAGAAAAGGGAAGTGGATCGAAAACGACCTCGAACGGAACGATCCACTCGGCGACCTTGGCGAAAGCTTTTTCTAGCCCGTCTTTGTCGAATCCATCCCACAATTTGGAATCGAGATCGGCCATGAAATTCTTAACTTTAAGCTCGCGAAACAGAGCGGCATCGAACTCGATCCGGACGTTGCCGAGGCTGGAGTCGCTCACCGTCGCCTCATACTGCGAAGTCTTGAGGGCGACTCCGCCGACGTTTTCGACAATCAGAGCGGTCAGTTGATCGAGGTCGAGGCCGGCCAGTTCGATCTCGACTCCTAGTCGTCGTGGCTCCCCCTCAGACGTGCGGGTTGGGTATCCTGCGCTCAGCAGCGCTCCAGGATACTCTTTCCTTGCCAAAGCTCGTTTTTTATTGTTCATGCGAAAGGTTCATTTCACGCGAAAACCAGAGATCCCGTCTCAGATTGAATCCCCCTCGTCGTTGAGCAAGAACCGCGCGCCGTCTCCGTCGAGATCCTCAAACTGGCCTGAATCGACCGCATAGAAGAACAGCGCGATTCCAATTCCGGAGAGAGTGATGGCCAGCGGAATCAAGAAGAACAAAATCTCCACGGTTACATCCTCCTTGCGAGACGAAGACTGTTGATGACCACAGCCAGCGATGAGATCGGCATCGCGATAGCGGCAGCCAAGGGTGAGACCCATCCCATGGCCGCTGCGGGTATCGCCAACGCGTTGTAACAGATAGAAAGGCCCACGCTTCTGCGTACGGTGGCTCGGTAAGCCTCGGCCAAGTGTAGCCAGTCCAAGACAGGGGCCAGACCACCGCGCAGCAAGAGAACTGGAGCCGAAGCCGTAGCAACCGCGGCCGCGTGACCCATGGCGACTCCGACGTCGGCCCGGGCTAAGGCGAGCGCGTCATTGATCCCATCGCCTAACAGAGCCACCACGGCGCCTCTGGTCTGCAACTCGCTGACTCGGTGGCATTTGTCCTCCGGGAGTTGGTCCCCGGAGGCCGAAGCGATCCCGAGTTGGCGCGCCACGGCCTGCGTCCGGTCTTGGCGGTCGCCGCTCACGAGATGTAATCGTAGGCCGCGAGCCGCCAACTTCTGCACAAGCAGATGAGCGCCCTCACGCAGCGCGTCATCAAAACTCCATCCGGCCAGACGCCGGCCTTGACGAAGGAGTTCGATATCTGTTTCGTTGCCCGAGAGGGGGCGACCCAAAAAGTATTCTATGCCGTCCACCTTCGCTTGCCGACCGCGGCCGGGTATGGTCACTACGTCTTCGGCTTGAGCGGCCGGGTCGGCCACGTCTTGAAAACGGTCCACGAGGCAACGAGCGAACGGATGAGGCGAATCCCGCTCGATGAGTTCCACGAGGCGCCCAATCGCCTCACGACTTTCGCCATAGAGTTTCTCTTTGACAAGCTCAGGACGGCCCACGGTGAGGGTACCTGTCTTGTCGAGCAGTAGGTCGGTGATCTGAGGAGTCATCTCGAGTGCGGCTTGATCTTTCACAAGGACGCCGCGTTCGGCACCGGTCCGCACCGCCATCCAGAAAGCTAGGGGCAGGGCCAAACCCAAGGCGCAAGGGCAAGTGATGACCAAAACCGACACGGCTACGGTGGTGGCTTTCATTAAACCGCTGGGGAGCCACACCACGAACACCACGAGCGACAGGCCGACGATAGCGGCTGAGAACCCAGACGCCAATCGACCGGACCAAAGCCCCTCCCCGCTCCGCTCTTCCTGGGCACGTTCCAACAAGAGGCCGAGTCGCGAAAGTGCGGTCTCGCCTCCCACGGCTTCCATTCTGACCCGCGCCTCTCCGGAAAAGAGCAACGTTCCGGCAAGGACTTCCTCGCCGACGGTTCGCCGCACGGGGAGCGACTCACCAGTCAATGGTGGATTGGTCGACTTCGGCTTCTCCCGAGATCACGCGTCCATCTCCGGGGATTGCGTCACCTGTACGGAGCAGGACGACGTCGCCAATTCTGAGGTCCTTAAGGGCGATGGTCTCCTCTGCGCCGCATCGTAACACCCGGACCCGTTCCGGCCGCAAGCCCAGCAGGAGATCTAAGGAATTTCTGACTTGCCCCATGCCCAACTCTTGAAGATAGCGACCGAGCAACAGCACAAATACGAACATCGTCACTGAGTCGAAGTACTGGTGAGTTCCCTCCGCGAAGAACGAAGCGACAGACAACCCGAAGGTCGCGACGATGCCTAGAGTAATGGGAACGTCAATGGTGATCCTTCCCCCCCGCAGGGCTTTCCAAGCCGGTTCCGCGAAATGACGTCCACCGAACAGCACCACTGGGGTGGCGAGAACGAAACTTAGGATCTCAAAGAGGCGTCTCAAAGCGGGGTCCATCCCTTGGAATTGGCCGAGATAGCTTGACGCCGACAGGAGCATAAGATTCATAGCGACGCCGCCGGCGACGCCCATCTTGAGCAGTAGAGCCCGTTCTGAGGTCCTGGCCAGGCCTCCACGACGTTCTTGCTGGTCTGAGACCCAACGCGCCGGAAAGCCTGCCTGGTCCAGAGTCTCCAGGACTAGCTCGGATGAGAACACGCCGTTGATGCGCGCTTGGCGACGACTGAGATTGACCCGGGCGGATTCGATTCCTGGAAGGTTTCGAAGCAGCGCCTCAACCTTCCCTACACAGTTGATGCAATGCAGATTGTCCAGGGCCAAAAGAGCCTCTTGGCCAACGTCGCACGCTGTCACGCCAGTCGGAGAAGGAGGCGACACTACCGCTGTACAGCAGGTCACAAGGCTGGATTTTCTACGGGGGTACCCGTCAACGATTCGCGAGATTCTACTTTTACCACGATGTCTCCCTTGGACAGTTCCCAACGGACGCGCCAAGCTCCGGGCGCTGTCGCGACGGACGCGGCGTAGATACCGGGCCCAATCTCTTCGAGTGGATACCGGCGGTCATCGCGAATGGTCGCCGGTCTCCCGACGACGGCCTCCACTCGCGCTCGGGTGACTGGTTTTCCGTCGACATCCAACACAGCGATCATGAGGCGACTCTTCTCCACGCGAGAGTCTATCGACCAACCCAACTCTCGCTGGTTACGCTGTCTGGCGATTTCCCGTCCGTACTCCACGCCGTGCCGATAGTATTCCACATCGTCGAGTCCATCGAAGGTGGTGGAAGCGAAGCAGACCACTCCGGTCTGGATCGCGCAAAATAGAGCGAGTGATAAGGCTAGACCGATGGGCCACGGGTTAAAAGGGGGTTTCGCGTCACTGGCTGGCATGGGTTCCTCCAAAAAGAAAAGTTGTGTCACGGGAGCGTCGAGCGCCCTCTGACTGGATGACGATGTTGAGAGGCACGACAGACGATCGGTCGCGGGCCGGCAAGAGGACCATGGCGGTCACGGTGGTCACCGACTCAGCTTTCAAGGTCAAAGGGTTCTCGGGGATAACGAGTTCTGCTCCGGAGGGCGCTTGGCCCAAATCGGCTCGAATCTCGGAAGACTCGGGCCGCCGGTTTACAATTCGCAACAGATAACGATTCACGGCTCGGCCATCATAAGAGACCACCGCTGAGGCCCCGGTCGAGATGCGCACGACTTCGAAATCGAACGGAGGCCGAGTCGCCGTGGAATAGACCAGCAATCCCCCCACCCCGAGCAGAGCTCCAAGGTAGGCCAGAGGTCTGACACCATAGGCTTTGACTCTGTCGACAAAGGTCGGCGGCCGCGACTCGGTCTCGCGTCGCCGTAACTCATCTATGCTGGTAAACCGGATCAACCCGAGAGGTCTCTCGACTTTTGTCATGATATCGTCACAGGCGTCGACGCAAGCCGCACAGTTGATGCATTCAAATTGAAAGCCTTCACGGATGTCGATATCCATGGGACAGACCCGGACGCAGGCCCCGCAATCGATGCAGTCCGCGGCCTTGGGATCCTTCACTTTCCCGCGCGGCTCTCCACGAGCGACGTCGTACGTGACCATCAGGGTTTCAGACGATGTCATAGCGGCCTGGAAACGGGCATAAGGACAGATTGTCGTACAGAAACGGGACCGGATCCAGCCGAAGAACGTGAGGGCCACCACGGTGAAAAAACCGATTAGGCCTATAGAGAACGATGACGGTGTTCCGGAGACAAGGTCTTTGAGCACTTGGTCGATGGGTGCGAAATATCCCGCGAAGGTGATTCCCAAATAGACGCTCATCACTCCCCACACCGAGAATTTTGCCAGCTTCTTGGGCAGTCTCGCCCGCAGTTCCGCACGGTCTAGACGCCTCCGCTTTGGAGCGTCCCCTTCGATCAGTCTCTCGACCAGAATGAAGGCGTGGGTGAATAGGGTGTGCGGACAGGCGAATCCGCACCAAATGCGTCCCAGCAGCGACGAGGTCAAGAATAGCATCAGTCCAGCCCCTAGAACGAGCAGCAGAAGAAGCTGAGTGTCTTGAGGCCAAAACGTGGCGCCGAACAGGTGCAGCTTTCGTCCTTGGATGTCCAAGAGAATCAAAGGCCGTCCGTCGATACGAAGCCACGGCGTCAGGAACAAGATCGCCTGAAGCACCACGCTCAGAACGTTTTTTAGCGTCCGATATTGTCCGGTCGTATGCGAAGGATAGATCTTGCTCACTCAAGTTCCCTTTAGGGCCTCGTTGTTGAGTCTTCGGACGTAGCTCGACACGGCTTCCACTTCTTCAGCCTTAAGGGTCTTACCCCAGGGCGGCATTCCTTTAGGTCGTCCATCAGCCACCGATTTCACAATATCAGCGTCTTCACCGCCGTAGTTCCATTCTGCGTCGAGGAACGAGGGACCGACTTTGCCTTCACCGTCCGCTCCATGGCAAGGTAGGCAGCGCGTGGCGAAAACCTTTTTACCGACCGTGATCACCGATTCATCGTCGGGCCTCAAGACGACCTCCGTGGGCTTGGATTCAAACTTTGCGTAGGTCGCCTTCGCGACATCCATCTGTTGTTGGTATTGGCCTGTGGAGGTCCACCCCGAAAGACCCGGCCAGAACCAGAACGACGGGTAGTAGATACAGTATCCGATGGCAAACACGATGCTGGCGTACAGGATGCCCATCAACCATGGCGGAGCGGGATTGTCGTACTCTTGAATGCCATCGAAATCGTGGTCTAGCAACTCAGCCATGGTCAGTTTCCTCCAACGCCGCGAAGCGATGCTTCTCGCAGTCTGATCGCCAAGTGACCCACGTCATAAGTAGAAAGACGGCGGTGAAAGCCAGCAAGATGACCTGCTTGGAGAGGGCCAAAAATGGGATCTCCATAATCTAATTCTCCCTCCATTGAATGTCGGACCCCAGTCGTTGGAGATAGGCGATCAACGCGATGGCTTCTAACTCGTGGTCCACTTTGCCGACTCCCTCGGTGTCGAGATGGCGAGCAATGCGCTTGGCCTGAGAACGCAAGAGGGTGGCGACTTTGGAAACCTCTTCGTCACTGTAAGGTGTACCGAGAAATCGGAGCGCTTCCATCTTGGCGGCTGTCTTCGAAGTGTCGAGTTTCGTGGTCAGAAGCCATGGATAGTTCGGCATAATCGACTCTGGAGCCATGGAACGAGGGTCCTCAAAATGATACCAATGCCAGGAGTCAGGGTATTTCCCCCCGACCCTGTGGAGATCGGGGCCCGTCCGTTTGGATCCCCATTGAAATGGCCGGTCGTATACGTACTCTCCCGGCTTCGAATAGGGGCCGTAGCGCTCGGTCTCGTCACGAAAAGGGCGGACCGCTTGGGAATGACAGTTGTAGCAGCCCTCGCGGATGTAAAGGTCGCGCCCCTCTAGTTCCAGGGGCGTGTAGGGCTTCACTTCGGCGATCTTCGGGACCGTGGATTCTACCATGTAGAGCGGCACCAGTTCGGTGACTGTTCCGATCAAGATCACTAAGGTGGTCAGGATCGCCATGAGGGTCATCCTAGATTCTATGTACTTGTGTTTCACGCATCACCTCCGGGGATAGGCTCGGGCAGAACACGACCGGAGCGAGCCGTTTGAGCCAAGTTGTAGCCCATCATCATGACTCCCAAAAGATAGAGTCCTCCGCCGGCGGCACGGACGATATAGTAGTTTTTGAGAATCATGACGGATTCTCCAAAGGAATACTGCAAGGTCCCGTCAGTAGCCACCGCGCGCCACATAAGTCCCTGAGTGATTCCGGCGATCCAGAGCGAGGTGATATAGAGAAGAATTCCTACAGTGGCGATCCAGAAGTGTTGGTTGGCCAAGGGAACGGAGTACAGTTCGGTCCGATATAGGCGCGGGACCAGCCAGTAGAGTATCGCGAAGATGGTGAATCCCACCCATCCGAGGGCACCCGCGTGAACGTGGCCTACGATCCAGTCCGTATAATGTGCTAGAGCGGAGACGCTCTTGATGGAAAGCAGCGGGCCTTCAAAGGTCGCCATTCCATAGAACGTGAGGCCCACGACGAAGAACTTGATCACAGGATCCGTCCGCAGTTTGTCCCAGGCCCCCTGCAAGGTTAAGATTCCGTTGATCATCCCTCCCCAACTGGGGGCCAAGAGGATCAGGCTGAAGACCATTCCTAATGTTTGAGACCAATCTGGTAGCGCGGTGTAGATCAGGTGGTGCGGACCGGCCCAGATATAGAGAAAGACCAAGGACCAGAAGTGCAGAATCGACAACCGATACGAGTAGACCGGTCGTTGAGCGGCTTTGGGAAGATAGTAATACATCAGGCCTAGAAACGGCGTAGTGAGTAGGAATCCAACCGCGTTGTGACCGTACCACCATTGCACCAGGGCGTCTTGCACGCCGGCGTAGATCGGGTAAGACTTCGTCAAAGACACAGGAATCGCCAAGTTGTTCACAATGTGTAGCACCGCGATGGTGATCACGGTGGCTAGATAGAACCATAGCGCCACGTAGAGATGCTTCACCCGTCGCCGCCACAGTGTGAGGATAAAGTTTGTTCCGAAGACCACCCAGACTAGGGCGATCAATAGGTCGATGGGCCAGATAGGCTCGGCATATTCTTTGCCATCGGTGTACCCCAACATAAGGCAGATGGCGTCGACCACGATCAAAAGTTGCCAGCCCCATAGGTGTATCTTGGAGAGGACGTCGCTCGCCATCCTGATTTTGCAGAGTCTCTGTGTAGAATGGTAGACACCCGCGAAGATGGCGTTGCCCGCGAAAGCGAAGACCACAGCGTTGGTGTGAACGGGGCGCAGGCGCCCAAAGGTTATGTAAGGTATGTCGAAGTTGAGCGCTGGAAATGCGAGTTCCAAGGCGGCCCAAAGTCCAGCCAACATGCCCACGAACCCCCAAAAAACGGTAAAGAAGGCGAACCAGCGTGCGGTGCCGTCATCATAGGTGAGGCGTTTCTCTGTCATATCGTGAGACTATTACGCGCCGGCTACCTCCGACCTGATCTAGATCAGATCACGGAAAATTTTTGGGAAAGTGGTCCAATCCGCTCTCGGGAAGGACTCGACATGTTCGTGTACGGCTACACTTGCAACGTGCTGCGACTGGTGGAGCACATCGCTAAATAGGGTCGAGAAAGCTCCGACCAGCGATGCAAGGCGCGTCGGCTTTGGACTCAGGGTCCGACGCGCCTTGTTTTTTCATCGGGCAAGGTCCAAGTCTACGCAACAGTTAGAAGACAGGTCCCTACTTCCACGACGGCTGCGAAGGGGTTCCCCAAATAGGGATGCGTGTGAAATCTTTGTCGCGCAGTCGGGGTAGCAAGTCAGAGGCGTGCGGGGCTCGTGCGCTCACCCTTACGAAGATGCTATGGGGTCAGAACAAAGGTGTTGGAAATCGAGTACAGCCAGAGCAATACGAATGGCCCCAGAAACAGCAATTGAAAATAGAACCGAGTTTGTCGTCGATGATTTTCTTTGGCTCCATTTTTCACTGAGAGGCTCCTCCGCTCAGCCCCAATCGGCTCCCTGATCAATTTCGCTTTCAGCATATCAGCTTCACCTCTGCCTGAATCTTAACCCCGCCGAAGCGGCGGGGGCATCGGGCGGAGGTAGGGATTGCGGTCGGTCTTAAGGTCCCCAAGGCTCTAAGACTAAAGTCCTAGATCGGACCTTGGAGTCGCCCTAAAGAGAGCTCCCATAGAAGCTACCCCGGGGGCCATTGCCTCCGCTGCCGGCGATCATCTGCTGAAGACGTTCGGTTTTCCCATCTTGCCAACCGGGCAACCTCAGCTAGGCAAACACTTTCCAATTCTCGTCTCTAAGGCGCGCTCCATGCGAATCCTCGCGCTTCCCGGTCCATCCTACCCAAAAGTCTAGCCAACCGGCCAGTTCCAGATCCGCCTGCTGGTCCAGTCGCCTATCCCGGCTGTCGCGAAAGACTAGTCTCCCGTTGGACTCTTCGGCGATGCGAAGCTGCCCGTCATGAACGTTGGCATGGCAGTTGGAACAGAGGCACAAAAGGTTGGTTGGCTCGGTCTTGCCGCCTTCAGAGTAGGGTTGCAGATGATGCAGTTGCAGCCAGACTTGGTGGGGACAGCCAGGAGTCTGACAGCACCAACCGTCGCGACGTAGAATCTCTTTCTTTTGACCCTTGGTGGTGTGACGGCTCTCTGGGTTGAAGCGAAGCCGTCCGTTCCGCCAAGCGTACCCGCCGGGGCAATCTTGGTTGACCCGCGCGGGTCGTTCGGGGGCCGGATCGTTTATGGAGGTCTCTCGCGAAGTCGACTCCGAAGCGTGACCAACCGGAAGTCCGAAGCCCTGAGCGAGCGGATCGCCTTCCGACGTCTCCACAGGCGGGTCTGTCTCGGCTTTTGCCTCAGATCCAGGCAGAAGGCCCAACTGCTGGGCTACTTCTCGAGCTTGGCTCACCAACGGCATCTGCCTTGCCAATTCGGCTTGATGGTCATTGTCGAGGTCCTCTCGGACCTTTGCAAGGCTTTCGGGATCGCTCGACTGGTGGGCCATGTAAGAGGTCAAAGCCCACTCTAGAACCTCCGCGTTGGTGACGGCCTCACCTTTCTCCTGAGAGAATGTACGTCGCGCGTGTTCGAGCAGGGTAAAGACCTGCGGACTCAACGAGCAGCGCAATTCTGTGCCACAGCTTCGATTCTCGGGGTCGACCTCACCGGGCAAAGAGCCGAACGGGGTTCGGCGAATCA
>JBBKWP010000187.1:0-2906 GCA_037968995.1 Candidatus Xenobia bacterium | reverse complement strand
GCGATCGTCAAACTTAAAGTAGGTTGTGGTCTTAGCCGCCCCGGCACCTTCTTCGATCTTGAAGGTCGATCCCACTTGCGTAAGCTTGCTGGAATCCAGGTCCATCACCAGTTGGCGGGTCGATTCGTCCGCCGGATTGTAGTTGAGTTCCGCACCCAGCAGGGGCGATCCCTCAGGCTGACTGAGCACAATCACGTGGCCCTTACCAGCGGCTAAGTCTTCGTAGAGGTCCGAAGGAGTTGATGAGATTTCGACTTTGTCGATCCCCCGCAAATCCCCGGCCGTTTCCACAGCGAGGTCGCGGTTTCCGGTGAGCTTCGAGACCACGTTGCGATGCGCTTTCGCATCAGCTAGGCTCTTGAACCCTCCTGGCATGGAGAGCGGTATATCAAACTGTCCCATCTTGGAACCTCCGTTGTTCATGTAGTTCTGAATTCAGACTACACCTTTCACCTTAAAGTATCCTCAAAGGGTAATGCGACTTCGCCTATCTCATTTCGGGGAAGTGAGGCGAGTTTTTGAAGGAGTCGCAAAACGCTCTCTTCTTGAGTCCGTTGAGAGACTTGTGCTGGGGTGAGCCATTCCAGTCGAAGGCTCGGCTCTTCTGGCAGAAGTTCTAATTTGGGATCCGAAATCATCAAAAATCGCATGTCATAGTGGAGGTGTTCCGGTTCTTCTCCACGCTCAGGAATTTGATGGATGTCGATGTCTAGGGGAAAGCGCCCCCTGTAAGGGCGCAGGGAGTCCCAGGGAAGGCCTGTTTCCTCGTGGGCCTCGCGTCGCGCCACAGACAAAAGATCCGTCTCGCCGTCCGCGTGCCCCCCTGGTTGCAGCCAGCGTTTTAAGAAGGGGTGAAAGAGCAAAAGCACACGTTCCCCTTTGGGATCCGTTATCAGCGCCGAACCAGTACAATGCCCGTCAGCGCATTGGCGTGAGCAGCACGTCGGAGTCGAGGCGACAAAGTCACAGAAAGCCTCGTAGACCCCCGAATCATGCAGAGGCCAATTTTTCCGAAATACAGCTAGGTCCGCAAGAACCAACGCGGTGTCCGGTCTTTTCACCGCTCTTCATTTCCTGTGATCTGTAAGTAAAGTTCCTCCAAACCGAGCGCCATTTCCGCGAACTCTACAACTCGAAAATTCTGTTCGAAAAGCTGCTTGTGGATGGTCTCCACGACGTCGTCACCGCCGAGAAACGTGACATAGAGTTCCTCACCCGAATAGAGAACTTCAGACACTTCGGACTGGGCCTCGAGATGGGTTCGTAGTCGTTCATTATCGTCTTCATCCCGCAAGCGAATGCGCCATCGACGGGCGTCGCGCAGGCGTCTGAGCAGATCTTTTGTCTCGCCGAAGACAAGAAGTTCACCGCGATCGATGACGGCGATCTTATTGGACATTTCGGCCAGGTCTTCCAAGACATGAGAACTGACGATGATAGCCTTTTTCTTCTGCTGCAATGCCCGCAAGATCTCGCGAAGTTTGACCCTGGCTCTTGGGTCGAGGCCGGCCGCCGGTTCATCGAGCAAAAGGACGGGTGGATCGTGCATCAAGAGCCTTGCCAGCGCCAGTCTCTGCTTCTGGCCTCTGGAGAGTCCGTCAACCGGACGCATTTTAAATTCGCTGAGATCGGTGGTAGCCAAAGCTTCGTTGATCGCAAATTCTCGAACCTCGGCCTTCACCCGATAGGCTCTAGCGAAAAACTCCATATACTCAAAGACATGCAAATCGTCGTAGGTCCCGATAAAATCAGGCATGTACCCAATTTTGGTCCTAACCTGATCAACGTCGGTTAGGGCGTGGCCCGCGATCGTTGCTGTACCTCGGTCGGGCTTAAGAATGGTCGCAAGGATGCGAAGCGCTGTTGTCTTGCCTGCTCCGTTGGGACCCAAGAAACCGAGAATGTCGCCCGGATAAAGGTCAAATGACAGGCCCGCCAAGGCGAGATGTTCGTCGTAAGTCTTTCTCAGGTCACGGATACTAAGGAGAGCCCCTGAAGCGGACCCGCGATCATCCTCAGGACGTGGATTTTTGTGGGCCGACGGTAGAAGGTCATCCTCAGGCCGAGGCGTGCGGATGGGGGCGAAGTCTCCGGCCTCCGGCGGTTCGGGTTTGGAATCGCTCAAGGGACTTCAAGTCCCACCCGAGCACCGAGAATATCGGCAAGGCGGTCGGGAGTATTACGGATCCGTTCCCAAAAAGTCGGCTCGGTGCGACAGCGAGAAAAGGCCTCCACGAGTAGGGTCTGATGGGGCGTCGGCACGCCAACCCTAGCTCCCTCGCGAACCACCGCTCCGTTGAGTTCGTCGATCTCGGACGGAGACTCTGGATGCTCCAAGTCAAAGAATAGCGAAGGAAGTTTGTCACCCCTCGCCCCTCGCATTTTGGCAGCCACCAGGGGAGCTACCATCGAGATCGGGAGCCTTTCGATCATATTGGAAAGGAGCTTGATGGGGAACCCCGGCAGATCGACTCGCTCAATGCCCAGAGCTTTGCCAACAGCCATCGCTTCTCGAGCCAAAAGAAGCTCCATTCGCATCAATTTGGGACGCTCGGCCAAAGCGTTCGGTGATAAACCAGTGGTGGCTCCGGTGGCGTTGCCGATGACGTTCAAGAGCAATTTCGACCACTTGAGATCGATTCCGCGACTCGGTTGAACGAGTGGAATAGGAACCCTTCGGAACTCGACCGGCGAGCTGATGTTATCGCCCTGCCTCCAGGGTGCGATGGCCAGTCCCCCTTTTGCTGATGGAGTCAGTTGGCCGGGGCCCTCCACACCAATGGCTCTGGTAGTGGTCAAGGTCCAGAGTTTGTGATGGGGGAAGAGTTCGGTATAGATCGCTTCGGTTCCCCAGCCGTTCTGAAAACTCACTAAATGTTCGAAGGCCGGCTTGACCGACCTCAGCT
>JBBKWP010000186.1:0-4505 GCA_037968995.1 Candidatus Xenobia bacterium | reverse complement strand
GAGTCCGTCTCTTTGCTTTCTCGAGATAACTTTGAGACGAAAGATTCAGCAAAATCGTGAAAAGAACCGACCAGCCAAGCAAGCTAATCACCTACACATTGCTCTGCGCGGGTCTTTTTGGGCTCATGTTGAGCGGCGCCGGTTTTAGAGAAGTGTGGTCAGAATATCTTCGGGAGGGGGCCGCTCAGTCTTGGCAGCAAACCATTGGCGTCATTGAGACCTGGAACGTTGAGGAGAGCTACGTTGACGGTGTAAACTATTTCTACGCCTATCCTACCTACGTCTATCAAGTGGGGGGCTCAGCATACCGGGGCTACCCTGTTCGTATTACAGATGAGCGAGAGGATGAGCAAACCTCGTCGAACGGCCCGGAAAAGCCCTTAGAATGGCTTGCCAGATTCCCGATTGGAGAGGACGTCACAGTTTACTTTGACCCCACCACGCCGACGGAAACCAGTCTCAACCGCGAACGGCAATTGAGTCTACTTCGTCAAGTCGCAGTTACGATAGGGATGCTTTTCTTTGCATCGGTCGCTGTGCTCTTTGTTGTTACGGCAGAATTTTCGACGACCGTGTCTATCTCTTTGGCTGCGCTTTTTATGATAGGGGGGCTCTTGGTGCGAACCGGCTATCCGAGACAAAGCGAGAATATAGGGCCCGACACCTTAGTAGACGTCAAGCAGAGGATCCAGTCGGAGTTTTCTTACTGGGACACCTTGGCCGGAAAGAATGAGGAAACCGTAGAAGCGCACCTCGGTCCTGCGAACAGAGAACTTCAAGGCGGGAGCGCTGGGGGAATTGGGACGAAACGTCGGATTCTTACCTACGACAAACGTCCCCACTGGGAAAGCAAAGCAGATATTCATCTCGTGAGAAGGGGAGGAGAATGGCGAGTGGAGAGCGTTGTTGCCCCATTCCTCCCCAAGTCATAGGTGCCTGGGTTTTCACCACGACCAAGCCGGCTATCGAACCGGGATCTTACGGGCGTAAAGAAGCGCAATCAAGCCGCCGTAGGAATGGGAAACCAAAATGTAGGGTTCAGGCACCCCAGCGGCCGTCAACGCGGCGTGGAGATCAGCGACATCGAGATCCAGCGTGTAGGGCTGTTACCGTGGAGTGGACAGTCCCTCGCCGGTGAATCGAGTGTCTGGTCGGTCGTACGCGAACACCCGTGTAAATCGCGCCACCGAGGGAAGGACGGGGTTATCGCTCCGATGCTGGTTTCCAAGACCGGCACCCACGTCATCGCCGGCCGCTGTCTGGGCCGGATCATCGGGAGCTAAGCGACGACGGTTGATTATCGCCCAGGTTTCGCCGTCTCAACAGCCTAGCCTTCGTGACGGGGCAGGCTAGCGATGTCGACTGGGCTGCCGTCTATGTTGGTGTAGGTCTCTTTGAATGCGTCCGGCTGGATTAAGCGGTAGGAGAAGCCGTCTTCGGCTTTAGAGTCGGGTTGGCGCAAGATCACCGCTCCGTCTTCGAATTTTTGAGGGGTAGCGGCAGGACCCTGGAAGGCACCCTTGCCGTCGACGACGAGCACTTCGCAAACGTCTCGATCGTCGCGACGGTAGAGACCGTAATGGGCCACGCCTGTGTCGGAAGTTTCCATCGCATTCATCTTGGATGTGATGAAGTCGCGGTCAGAATTGTACTTGTCGCCGATACCGAGTTCGCTGTGGGCATATTCTAGCGCGTCTTTGAATTCCTTGAGCGAGAGCTTACTGGGATCGTTTCCGATCCGAGATTGCAGTTTCTTTCCTTGGTCATCGGTCACTTGGTTCATAATGATGACACCGTTCCCGTCGGCCTTGACTGCCTGATACGATTGGTCTTTTTCATTGAAGAAGACGACGCCTTTCTCACCGGGTCCTCCAATCGGCTTTCCCTCCCAGTCCGCGATCGGCTGTCCGGCAATGCTTTGGCCTTCCTTGTTGGTGGCGCCGCTGGGGTAAACGAGGCCTTCTCCGCCGCCGGTCGCTGCGAAAGTCGGAACCGGAATGATGAATTTTTGAGCGCTGGATACGACTTTGGCGCTCTCGGAAAAGTTCATTCCCGTAGTGCTGAAGGTGCCGTTGTCTTTGACGGCTTGGGCTGTAAGGCGGGTCAAGAATCCATCGATATTGCTGTTATGCTGAGTTTGAGGAGCGAAGGCTTCAAGCAGAATAGGGCCGGAGTCGTAGCCTCTGGGGAGTTCGTTGGGCTCAACCGCGTGGCTTGTGACAATCTTAGCTTGGCCAGAGTTGGCGTTGAGCGGCCCGAAGGACCCGGTCGAAGAGAGGCTGACGGTTTCCGTCGGTGCCGTGCTGGCGCTCTTGTTGAGATTGGCTATGGCAGTGTGGTCGGGGCGTAGGACGGACTTGCTTGCTGCGCTGCTGAGCCGAGGAGTGTTGAGATTGGGTGAAAAGCTTGTGAGTTTGAGCATCAGTATTTCCTTCTTGCCCCGTTGTGAGGGCTGGTTGGTTTCTGAGCTCAGTATCTCTGAAGGCTGTTGAACAGCTGTTATTCGTGGGCGCCCTCGGGATTTCGTTTCGCTCCCCAATATGCCCAACACCCGACACCGCCTAGGAGTACCAGGAATCGCTCTAGTCTTCAAAATAGTCGATGATGCACTCCAAATCTCTCTTGAGTCTCTCAATTTTGTCTGCACCCACAGCTTGGGTGACACCGAGTTCTACCTCTTTGAGAACTGACAATCCACGGACCAACAAATCTTGACCCTCAGGCGTGAAGACCACCAAACGTGCCCGACCATCTTTGGGGTCGGGAATCTTAGACAAAACGCCCAAGCGTTCTAGGTCTGCCACCAATTGACCCACAGCTTGCTTACTGGTCCCCATTCTTCGGGCGAGCTCCGAGGGTCGCGTGCCAGTCAAGTCAAGGTGGGGCATAAGGGTCGTGTGAGCCATAGTGAAGCGAGGCTCCATCTTCTGAAACAGAGCCACTCCGTTTTCATTGTAAAGACGGGCAGCACGAAGCAAAATTTGTCCTAGGTTTCCGGCTTTAGCGCGGTCCAAGTCACTCAATTTAGTAAGTCTCCTTGACTATTTGGTAAAGCAGCTTTACTATTACACCATGAATAATCTCACTCGTCTAGCAGAAGGATTGTGGACCCAACCTTTTCCGTTCTCTGTGGGTGGATGCCAACTTGGGACACGGAGCACTATCGTAAAGACGGATACTGGGCTCACCATTATCTCGCCAGGACCCTTTTCAAAGAATCAGGTTGCGGAGATTCAAGAACTGGGTCCAGTAGTCGGATTGGTGGCGCCCAATCTTATGCACCACCTATTTATGGCAGAGGCCCAAAAGCACTTTCCGGAAGCTCGAGTGTGGATAGCCTCTGGACTCGAGCAAAAGAGAAAAGACTTAAAGTTTGACGATGTTCTGACCGACGAAAGCCCCGAACTTTGGCGCGATGAAATGGAGCAAATCTGTGTGCCGGGATTTCCCAGGCTCAACGAAACCGCATTTTTTCACAAGTCTAGCCGAACCTTAATTCTGACCGATCTGGTTTTCAACTTCGAAGCGATGGACCACACCCTAACACGCTGGGTCTTGCGCATGAACGGAGCGCTAGGCCGCTTTGGTCCATCCAGATTGCTCAGATACTTCTTTCTACAGGACCAAGCCGTGTTTTCAGTGGTTTTGGCCAAGATACTAGAATGGGACATCGAGTCAGTCATCGTGGCCCACGGTAAAGTTCTTCAAAGCAATGGCCGAAACGCTCTACGTGAAGCCTATTGTTGGTTGCCGACGATCCAATCGCACTAGGTTTGAAAACCGTAACCGGTCTCTCCTTCGTTACAGCCACTTGGATCAGGCAGAGCGGCCACTGTATGTTGTCTCGTTCGAGCGAAGCTTCAGTGGGACGAGGCACCGGTACTCTCTCAATAGACGGACCCATGACTCGACCCGCCCTCAAGCTCATATTCTTCCTTTTTTTCGCGATCCGGACTGCCGCCGCCGACACGTTGTTTACGCCGGGCGAGCCATTCATCGATCCCAACGTCCGCAATCCCAGTAACTTCTGGTATACCCGCAACGCCCTTTCCGTTTACCATGAACAGTTCTTTGGTGACCACGAGTTTTATCTGTGGGCCTACCCTTCCACGGTCACGGCCGACCCCAAGATCTGGGCCCCTCGGTTCGCCTACCGATGGAAGGACCGACCTTGGCTGGACGTGGGGACACAGAAAAACGATACCGACCCCTACTCAGTCCTCTGACCATCAACGGAGCCCGGGTCGACTACGATCTCGATCCCTTTATCGGGATGGCAACCGTTGGACGGCGGGAAAGCGATCTCAGGCGGCTTTTGCTGTTCAAGCGCGGATGCCTGACGGCGCGGATGGACTGGGGAGAGGCTTGGCTTGGCAGTGCGGTGCCTATCGTGATTTGCTGGTAATGTTATCACACAAGCGAGCGACCGCTAGACAGTGTGATACTGCGTCGATCAGAACTTGAGGCGCGCCGCGAAAGATGCCTTTGTGCCAGCAAACGACAAT
>JBBKWP010000185.1:0-2855 GCA_037968995.1 Candidatus Xenobia bacterium | reverse complement strand
ACCGGCTTCTGGTTTTACCTCGCCGTGGTCAAACCCAACCGTTAAGGATTGCCGCTTCTATTCACGTTTAAGAGGTCAGTCAGCGGCGGTTTCAAGACAGGTGGTCTGCTGATGTTTCTTGGATACGCCCATTGGATTCGTACATCTTCTGAGGCAGCACCTCGTTGAGATTGACTCCACCGACCACACCAAAATCCAAAGTTCGAATGGGGAACGGGATGGTAATTCCGTCGTTGTCGAAGGCTTTCTTGATGGCTTTGATGGCCGCGCTTTGAGCGCCGAGAAAGTCCGGTTGACGAGCATATTTGACCCAGAATCGCACCTTGAAATTGATGGAACTGTCGCCAAATTCCGTGTAGTAAAAGTCGACAGGTTTCTCTGACTCAAGCATCGGGAGGCTTTTGATCACTTCGAGAGTCAAATTTTCTACTTTGTCGAGATCGTCTCCATAGGCAACACCGCAAGTGAGGTCCACGCGCTGCAGGCCAAGTTGGCTAAAATTCTTGATCGGGTTCTGGAAGACGCTGGCATTGGGAATGATCACCATCTGACCTTGTGGGAGTCGAAGTTGGGTTGAACGGAGATTCATGGCCTCCACCGTGCCGAAGTAATCGTTAGTCTCGATGATTTCGCCGGGATTGAAGGGCCGTCTCAGCGCTAAAAGGACCCCTGCGAGAAAATTGCTGGCGATATCTTGAAAGGCGAAAGCTAGGGCCAAACCGATGACACCGGCACCGGCCAGCAACGATGTGACCGTTTTGTCGAGTTTCAAGATTCCCAGCGCGACAAAAGTCCCGATGAGGATAACGACGACGCGGGCGATGGTCGCCAATAAACTGTGAAGCATCGCGTGAGACGACGTTCTGGAGAGCCCCTTAGCAACAACGTCGTGGACAATTTTGGCGATCAGGAATGTGATAGCCAGGACGATCAACGCGGCGACGAAATTCGGCACGAGTAGGATCAGGCTGTAGCCCCATCCGGTCAATTTTTCTACGACGTCGTTGAGAGCGGTTTGAATGTCCACGTATCGGTAATCCTCCTGTTGGTAGCTAAATTTACAATGTTAGTTGGGTTCGGCTAGCATCAAGCGAGCCCAGCGTCTCGTTGAGGAGAGGCTGGGCTGCAGATAACTGACCGGCGTAGATTAGGTGTTCTTTGAGACCAAGGCGGCGCGCAAGGTCGGTTCGTGAAAGTAGATTGTCTGGTCCCCCTCGGAGTGCTCGACCCACGGATTGCCGTCATTTTGAAGGCATGACCCGGGACGGGTTAGAGCGAGTTGAAGGATCTCGTCGGCCGAGATCTGATACTGGCGGGCTAAGGCCCGAATTTCGATGTATTCCGGATCGGTGGGCATACGAGGGTCTTGATCGTGTTGCTCGATCCACTTATTAGTTTCCATACATTAAACTTAAACCGAGCGAAAAAGCTGCCGAAGGTCCGAGGAAACCTTCATGCCCTATACGATTGGATAGTTTTGGTCAACAAACTTCAAGCGAGAACTGTTGTTTTGTCTTTATAGCGGTAGGTATCATTTTGGTTCTCCTAAAATGAAAAGAGGTGCCCCGAGCTTCGAATATGATATTTGAGGAAATCACTCTCAAGACTGACAGTCTAGAAGAGCTTCTCAGATTTTATGAATCGCACCTCAAATTGCATCCTGTCGAACGTGGTGATAATTTTGCCACGCTAAGAATCGGGTCGACCGAACTTCGGTGGGAGACTACTGATCGGTGGAAGCCCTTTTATCACTTCGCTATCGACGTACCGCCATCAGCGTTCACGAGAATCGTAAAAGACCTTGAGACTCGCCTGCCGTTGTTGGAAGAGGACGGCCAGCGCATTCATCAGTTTCTAGACTGGAACGCGACTTCTGTCTATTTTCTCGATCCGTCGGGAAATATCGTGGAACTGATTGCCCGCTTCAATCTGACGCCATTGACTAAAGAGTCGACTTTCCCTCAATGTCTCTTACGTTTGAGCGAAATCGGATTTCCCTGCACCAACCTCGAAGCTGAAGTTCAAAGACTGGCATTACCCGTGTGGAAAGACTACGGGGTACTCAAAGCTGTCGGCTACGAGACCGCACTTATGATTCTCGTGCCTGAGGGTAGGGGATGGAAGCCGACTCGACGGCCCGCGAAATTCTTCCCTTTCCGGTGCACCATGAGAGCGGAAAACGGAACACGTCTAACCTTCGATTTTCCCAACGATTCCTTGAATGCGACGACGAAGATGCGCCGGCGTAAGTAGAAATCTGTCTGGCAGGGAATACGTTGCGGAACCAAACTCTCGCAATGTCGCGCACTGTTCACTTCTACGCAACACCCTCTCGCTGTCCATACACTACTGTGGGAGTGTGAATATCAACCCCCTGCAACTCTTCAAAGGCCATCCGAAAAACCAAGGCCCGCCCCAGACCTCCGCTTCCAAGGGTAGCGTAGAGGCCCCCGTGATCGTCGCCATTGGTGACAGTCTGACCGCGGGGATGCAGGATATGACTCTCGACTTGGACCTCCAACGAAAAGCCTATCCAGCCCTGGTGGCGCGACAGGCCGGACTGCCGTTCCAGAGTCCGGAGGTTCACGGCGGCTCGATTCCGCCCCGCATATTTGACGCCGGTAAGGTTCCTCTTTGGCGAACTTTGTGGCGTGCTGCTCAGGTCGGGGTAGCCGCGGCCGGACCGTTGGCTCTGATGGCCGTGGGAATCAATCCCCCTTCCGCTACCCTCCTCCCGCTCTACTACGCAGGCGGCGTTGGCCGTCAATCGGGATCTGACGACACGCAAAACTATGCTGTCCCAGGTTTTGAGCTTCGCCATCTGAACGAGGTCGCGAAGGTTTCCGACTACACGA
>JBBKWP010000184.1:0-3980 GCA_037968995.1 Candidatus Xenobia bacterium | reverse complement strand
GAATACGGGCTTTGTCGACATGTTCTTAACTTTCTAACCAAACATGGGGCCTTGCAAGGATAGGATGATGTTATGTTCATCTCATCGTCCTTAGGAGTTCCGTCGGAACGGTCTGTGCTGCGCACGGCATCGTCTGGTTCCGTGTCGCCGCCAAGCGGGTCAACGGGCGTGGAACCCCTAGACCGACTCGTGCCGGGTGACTATCCCCAGACCGAGCATGACCTGGCTTCCTTTCCCCGCCCCATCTTGCGCCTCTTGGCGGATGCTGGGGTGAGGGTCGCGATCTTGGAGGACGGTAAGACTCTAGCAGACTCCCCGGGCCTACGAACTTTGGACCCTTCCGAGTACGCCGTGGAACGGCAATCGGCCCGAGTCCAAGTCAGCGCGGCGTTGAAAGCAGCCTTCGGCAAGGGCGTCGACAGTCTCGACCAACTGGAGTTGGAGACCGACAAATTGACGCGAGAACTTCGCATGAAGGAACTCGACTACCATCTCGGGATCGCCCTCTACCCCTTTGCGTTGAATGACGTAGCGGTGAGTCAGAAGATCGGAGCCTCCGACCAAGACGACTGGATGGACGCCTTCCAAGACCTCAATGAAGGTCTGGTCACAACCCAGGATGGAGACCTTCAGGCCACTTACGGCGTGGTGATCCTCCCTCATGTCTATCATGATGGTAAAGCGATTCCCAAATCTCGGCTGCGCAATGCCGGCGAGGTGACGTCCGAGTACGTTGAGAGGTCCTTGGGTCTCAACCGCGCGGATGAGCGGATGGTCTTGCTCCATGAAAAATTTCTTCCGAGCCCCGCACCAGAAATGGGCAATTACCGTCTCGCGACCCACGAATTAGGACACGCGTTAGACTATACTTTAGACGGCCTCAGCGGGGTGCCGGGTTTTGGGGCCACCCATCGACAGGCCGTGGACATGCTTTACCAAGCGGACCTGGCTAAGCTCGCGTCCTTGGGAGAGGGCACGGACACAGAGGCCGTATTCACGTCGGATCGTGCCGACGATGACGTGCGGGAATACTTCGCCGAAGCGGTCGAGGCGTACCTCACACCAGCCAAGGATGACGGCGGGGACTTTTTTAGGGCCGGCAACTCCAAGGAGGGGCTACTCGATAAGAATCCCGCGTTGTTCAACTATCTGGAGAAGATCATGAACAGCGACTTCCCAGCAGACGCCAGGCCTGACCCGATCCCCAGATCGTTGACGCCTTTCGGCACTCCAGATCCGGATCTCGAAGTTTCTCGAATCTCCTGACGTTCCTTATCGGGTCCGCGACAACTCCTCGATCTAGGGCTACAATGGAATGGCGGAAGGAGGCTGTTTTGGAATCCGTACCCCAAAACAGAGTCACGTTCGAAGAATATCGGAATTGGCCCGGCGACTAACTCCCTCAAGCGTCCGTCACGACCGAGTTCGAAAGTTTCGCTTGTATGCGTCGGTGGGGGTGAGAGAGTATTGGATCGTGCACCCAACTCCAGCCATGGTGGAGGTCCACCTCCTGGATGGCGAAGGCTATCGCACTCACGGTGTCTATACAGATCAGGAAACTCTTGAAAGTGCCACCTTCACGGGTCTCAGCATCGATCTCAGTCAACTCTTCCCTTTCGTCGAAGTGGACGAAGTGAGGGAGACGGCCCCTCCTTATCCCAGCACCGCCCACGTTTGATCGGGGTCCTCTTCGGCAACGCTACGCGACTAGGGGATCGTTCAGCGAGCTACGAAGAACTGGTTTTCCCTGGCAGCCCACCTTCCGAGCGGCATTCTTGGGGCCTTAGCCCGCCGGTGAGGGGGAAAACGAGGGACCACTGGTCACCACTGGTATACCCCTCTTTCCGCCCAAGAGATGTCGCTCTGGTCTGAGCTCTAGGGAGACGATGGTGGTATGACTACAGCAACAAAAACTCAGCAAACCATGAATCCCACCACTGGCCAGGCCATCGAGAAGTATGAACTCATGTCCCCTCAGCAGACTGAGGACGCCATCCGCAAGGGGCACCAGGCTTTCACAGCCTGGAAGGACACCAGTCTCTCCGAGCGTTCCGATCTGATCGCCAAGATCGGCCAACAGATTCGCCAAGAGAGCGATGCCTTGGCACAGCTTATGCAGACTGAGATGGGAAAATCTCTAGAAGAGGCTAAGCAAGAGGTCGAACTCTGCGCCGGCATCTGCGACTACACCGCCAAGAACGGACCCACCCAGCTTGAAGACGAAAAGCGCCCTCTTGAGGGCGGCAAAGCTATTGTGGCCTATCGTCCTTTGGGTCTCATCTTCGGAATCCAACCCTGGAACTTCCCGCTCTATCAGGTGGTGCGCTACAGCATTCCCAATCTCATGGCGGGCAACGGCATCCTGCTCAAGCACGCTGGGAACGTCTGGGGCATGGGACAGAAGATCGCTGAACTTTATGCCAAGGCCGGATTGCCGGAGAACCTCTTTCAGCACTTGTGCATCGACCACGACCAGGCCGAAGCGGTGATGAAGCACGACTTGGTCAGGGGTGTGACCTTCACGGGCAGCGCTTCGGCCGGCAAGAAGATCGCTGAGGTCGCCGCGGGCTCTCTGAAGAAGACGGTGTTGGAACTGGGCAGCAACGACGCCTACCTGATCCTGGCCGATGCCGATCTGGAGAAGGCGGTTCCCGCTTGCGTTCAAGGTCGTCTCAACAACGTTGGACAGACTTGCGTGGGCGCCAAACGATTTGTGGTCGAAGACAAGATCTATGACGCTTTTCGCGACAAATTCGTAGCGGGAATGAAACAGGCCGAGCTCGCGCCCATGGCCCGCGAGGATTTGCGCGAGACCTTGCACGATCAAGTCAAGGAGTCGGTCAAGAAAGGCGCACGCTGCATTCTTGGTGGCGAAATCCCCGGCGGCAAAGGCTTTTTCTACCCCGCCACCGTGCTGGAGGATGTCAAACCTGGGATGCCTGCCTACGATGGGGAACTGTTCGGGCCCGTGGCCTCTTTGATTCGGGCCAAGGATGCCAAAGATGCTATGCGAATCGCCAACGATTCCCGTTTCGGCCTCGGCGGCGGCATCTTTTCGGCCGACGAGAAGAAAGCCATCGAACTGGCCCGCGATCATTTCGACACAGGCATGATCAACATCAACGGGTACCAGTTGGCTCAACCTCAGTTGCCCTTTGGCGGTGTCAAGGACAGTGGCTACGGACGCGAGCACGGCGGCTTCGGCATCAAGGAGTTCGTCAACGTCAAAAGTATCATGATCACGAGCTAGCACTGGGTCGGTGCGTTTATACAAGGCGACGCGCCTCTGTACGTCACCAACACCTAAAACGATACCTTGCCTCAAGGAGCGTCACTCGCTCCCTAAGAGAAAGGGCCCGGTCGAATGACCGGGCCCTTTCTTAGATAGCGAGTCGCTGTGGCAACACTTCCCGCAGCCTCCGCAGCTGAATCGATCGCTAGGTTCAATCTTTCGTTATGTCGCCCCTATATTGCCAATTCTGTCGCATTTTGCAACAGAATGTTCATATCTCCATATTCATTGGGAAATTTTTAGGCTATCGATGAGGCATCATAGGGTCAAGAACTCGACCAAGGAGATACCACGATGTCCATCACAGCCGCCGGAACTTCCGGGAAAATAGCCGCCAAACCATCTGTTGGGAAAGCGAACCATACTCGTTCCGAACACAGCGAACCGAACAATGCGAAATCGGGCCCCACACGCAATGAAAACTCGAACCGCGACCGCGTCAGCATCTCCGCCGAGGCTAGGAGCAAAGAGTCTGAGTCTTCGAGCATGCCGAATCTGATGGCCGCTTTCGGAGACTACAACTCCAACAGCGTTCCTAAGAAAGAAAATCCCCCTCAGATCGTCGTCGCGGAGAAGAGGTCTACGCCCACCAAGCAAGAGCCCAGCAAAGCCGAAAATCAGCAAAAAGCTCAAGACATTATTGACAAAAACACAAACCTCTTCGGGAGGAACTGGGACGAAGAGGGCA
>JBBKWP010000183.1:0-4036 GCA_037968995.1 Candidatus Xenobia bacterium | reverse complement strand
GATGTAGGTATAGAGAGTTTGCCAGGGGCAGGGGAGCATGGGGATCGAGGGGTCGGTTTCCACTCGGTTGGAAGCGAGAATGGACTGAGCGCTCGGTAGCAAGCGAAACAGGGCCACGCCCGCAGCGAAGACCCCCATGACGAAGGCGCGATGTCCCCAGTTCCAAAGATCGCGAAGTCGTTCCCCTCGAGCCACCTCAAAAGCACTGAGGCTCCAAGGGTCGTCGTTGCCTTCTCGGTCTTGGTCGTCTTTCGTCCAAGGCTCTCGAAAACGGAGTGGTCGGCAACCGTAGCGAGACCCGGTGAGGCAAAGAAGCGTCAGGTACCCGAAAACCCCGAAGAGAGCGATATAGATGGGTTGGTAATGGCCGGCCAATCCCATCCACCCTATCGTCAAGCCAGCCAAGACGGTCCAACCGATGCCACGGAATCGAAAAGCGGCTAAGCTGGTCCAGAGAATGGCCGGAACATAGGCTATCGGTTCGAACGAATCCAAATGTCCGGCGAAGAGATGGCTGAACGCGAAACCAGAACTGCCGTAGACCAAGCCCCCGAGGAGAGAGCTTGTTCGAGAAAGTCCAAGCCATTGCAGGGTTCCGGCCGTGAAGACGATTGCTAAAAGGGTGTGAACAACGATGGATACCTTAATTTGGAGCCCAGCGGAGAGAAAGAGTCCCAGGATGTGGAGAGGATAGGCGAAGTTTCGTAGTCCGGTTTGCAGAGGCAGTCCGGTCACCATCGAAGGATTCCAGAGTGGCCATTCGCCCAGTCTAAGGGCCTGATATCCGGCTTCTCGCAAAGGTTGATGACTGATCGGGAGATCGATGCCTGAGCCCCAAAAAAATTGAGAAGTGAACAGGATCGGCGCGGCTAACGCGATGCTGATGAGGAAAGCCCAAAAGAAGGTCTTAGCGGGTCCAGAGTGTGTCATGAAACCCCTTTTAGAAGCCCGTGGGGAAGTCGACGAAACGAGTCGTCACCGAGAACTCCTCTTCCAGGACTCGACCGAGGGCCTGCACTCCCCAAGTTTCGGTCAAGTAGTGGCCGGCGAGAATGAGATTGACTCCCATCTCCTTGGCAGCGTGATAAATGGGATGACTCGCTTCACCAGTAATGACAAGGTCGGCCCCGGCTTCTTTGGCCGAAACGAGAAGTCCGATGGACCCACCGCCCGAGGAGACGGCTAAACGGCGGACGGGACGCCCTTCCTCTGGACTAAAAGCGAGCAGTCGGACGGACGACCCTAAAACGGCTTCGAGGTCCCGCGCCACTTCTGTACAGTCCTTCTCGAGACCCTCGCCGATCCAGCCGACCTGGTCGAATCTTTCCACAGGATTCCAGCCCAGGCGTTGCAGCAGTTGAACGTTGTTGCCGTATTTGCAATGCACGTCCAACGGGAGATGGGCGCCGTAGAAACTGATGTTGTGTTCGAATAGCACTCCCACACTGCGCCGCAAAGGGCCGGTCAAACGCTTGACGGACGGCCAGAAAAGACCATGGTGGCAGATGATCATCTGACAGTCCCCTAGGGCTTCAAAGGTCTGTAGACAGCCATCAACAGCTAAACCTATACTGAGGACCTCGTCGCTGCCCTCAATTTGCAGACCGTTAGGGCAGTACGGATCTTCGACTTCGTTAACTTCTAACAGTCGGTCGAGAAATTCTACGATATCATCGCGACGGGCCGGAGACCTCATTTTTTGGCTTTCCCTTGGGCGATCTCGACAGCGATCAGTCCGGCCAAATGGGCGTTATGTAGCAAGAGGACACGATTGGCGTCCAAAGTTCGGCCGGCGCTCTGTTCGGCCAGGTGGGTCAATAAGAACGGCGTGAGTGCCTTGCCGAGGATGCCCTTCTCCTGAGCCAGTTCGGTCCCGGATTGAACCCAGGTTTCCACAGTCTTACTCGGGAGGGCGTACTCGTCCGGCATTCCCTGTACTAGGAGCGGGGCGCGACCGACCAAGTCAAGAGCCAGGCGGAAGGCCTCCGCGACCTGTCCCGGTTCCTCGAGTCGGGTCCCGAAGGGAGCTTTGTCGCCTTTAGAATAAAACTCGGGAAAATTGTCGGTGCGATAGGTGATCAACGGGACCGAGAGACTCTCGAGTTGCTCGAGTGTGGTGGCGATGTCCAGGACCGACTTGGCGCCGGCGCAGACGGTGAGGCAACGAGTTCGGCAGAGTTGCTTCAGGTCCGCGGAGATGTCCAGTTGAGAAATCCAATCACGATGAACGCCCCCGATGCCTCCCGTCGCGAACACGGAGATTCCAAGACGGTCGGCCAAGGCCAGCGAGGCCGAGACGGTCGTGGCACCCAACGCTTTGGAGACGAGCGTCCCAGGGAGATCGCCGGCCCCAACCTTTAAGGCATCCGTGTGAGAGCAAAGCGTCTCAAGTTCGTCTTGGCTGGCTCCGCATCGCACCTTACCGCCTTCCAGCCACAGCAGAGCCGGAACCGCTCCCGCTAAACGTACTTGGGCTTCCATTTCCAGCGCCGTTTCGAAATTGAGAGGCTGTGGTAGTCCCTGGCACCAGACAGAACTCTCCAGTGCGACGACTCCTCTGTTTTCTTGGAGCGCGGACGTCACTTCTTCGGAAAATTGGAAATGGTGGGGAAAATTCTTCACAAGGGCGCTCCTAGGGGACTACGTAAGATGGTGTTCAAAACGACGCCTTTCTTAAGAACCGCCCGGACAGAGTTGCTGCCGAAGCGGTAGATAGTGTTGCGGAAGTCCGGCCCGTCCAGCAGCAGCATATCCGCCTGCTTTCCCGGCTCCAAACTGCCAACTCGGGATCCCAATCCCAGGGAGTGTGCTGCGTTCACGGTGGCCGCGGTGAGGGCCTCTTCTGGAGACATCTTCATCTTGAGCACCGCCAACGACATGGCCATCTGCATGGATTCCATCAGGCACGATCCGGCGTTGAAATCTGTGCCCAGAGCCACCGGCAGTCCGGAATCCCAAAGGGCCCTAGCCGGGGCGTAAACATCCAAGTCAAGAAAGAAACTGGTGCCGGGTATAACGATAGGAATGGTGCCGTTGGCTTTAAGAACTTCGAAGTCGTCGGGGTGTAGGTGTTGCAAGTGATCACAACTGGCGGCCCCTAAAGAGGCGGCCATCCTCGAGCCTCCAAGATTGCTGAACTCCTCAGCGTGGATGCGCAGCCCGAAGCCGAGTTCCTTGGCCCTCAGGAGAACCCGACGCGACTCCTCGCAACTGAAAGCTCCTCGTTCGCAAAAGACATCGACAAATTGAGCCAACTGTTCTTTCTTGATGGCGGGCAACAGATCCTCAGTGATGGTGGCCAAAAAGCCCTCTCTGTCGTCGACAAACTCAGGCGGAATGGCGTGCGCGCCAAGACATGTGACCACTATGTCGATAGGGTGCTCTTTACCTAATTGGTTCAGTAGACGTAAGTGACGAAGTTCTTGCTCGGTGGAAAGCCCGTAGCCGCTTTTCGCCTCCAGGGTGGTCGTGCCGTGGGCCAACATTCTCTCGACAACAGCGTGCGCGCCCGACATGAGTTCCGCGTCGGTGGCGGCACGGGTGGCCTCGACAGTGTGCGCGATCCCACCGCCTTGGCGATGAATCTCTTCGTAAGTCGCACCTTGAGCGCGCAGCGCGAACTCGTGCGTGCGATCGCCTGCCCATAACGGATGGCAATGAGGATCCACGAGTCCAGGGATGATAGAGGTGTTCGGAAGCTCTAGGCGGTCGCCGGTCCAGCGGTTAAGAATGTCGGATTGCGTGCCAACCTCGACGATACGACCGCTTTCTATCACCACGGCGCCCTTTGGGATCACCCCTATGTCTTGCGCTTCTTCTCTGGTCTTTGGGTTAGCGCCATTGGCACAAGTCACCACCTGCTCGGCTGTTACGATCAGTTCGGCTCGTTTCATTTTCATTCTTCCTTTACGTCATGGGTTTTGGGATGAGTATCCACGACTTGCAAAGGTCGTAGGGGTGGCATTTTAAGGAAATGGCAGAAAGCCGCTTTCAGAGCCTCGCTGGGAACAAGTCCCACAAGTTCACTACTGACCAC
>JBBKWP010000182.1:0-12864 GCA_037968995.1 Candidatus Xenobia bacterium | reverse complement strand
GTCGTTCGTCCCCAGTTCGCTCACTCGATCCTGGTCTTTTTCGCGCTCTCTTGCCTACTGACGGCAGAACTCTTTAACAGCGCTTTGGAGCGTCTCGTGGACCTAGCGGTTGATGATTATCATCCTCTCGCTCGATCGGCCAAGGACCTGTCCGCCGCGGCCGTTTTGCTGGTGGCGATGAGCACCGCGCTTCTGAACCTATTGGTGTTTGGCAGTCTACTACCTTGGACTTCCGGTGTCGTTCTGGTGGGATTTTTTGGATGGTTCTTTTGCCGGCGCTTTCTCCTCAATAGAGGTGGCCGATGAGTCCTTGGCTTCTACCAACCTGCCTCTTGGCTCTCATGCTGGTTATCGCGAGTCTGGGTTTTTCTGAGACGGTCATGGCTCAAATGGGCGTCAATCGCCTGCGAAAACTTCTGGTCGGCGAAAATGGCTTCGAAGAGTTCACGGCCGAGGAGCAGGTACGTCTGCTGACAACCATCCTAATGTTGAGGATGTCCTGCGTCCTCGGTATTGGGGGCCTGATGACCCTGTGGAGTATTCAACTCTCCGAAGTACTTCCCCAGCAGATCGCGGTGGTTTTATTCACAGGTCTATCTCTTGTTCTGTTGGACACGATTGCACGCAGACAGGCTCGATTTCGAGCTCAGACCGTGGCGGGAAGTGTCTTGAACTTCTTTCGTCGTGTCAACGTTTTGGCTACACCTCTCGTTTCGTTGGTCTTCGCTCTGACGTCTCCGTTCTCTCCCAGTCGAACGGGCGGACCGGTCGCGAGCTTAGAAGATCTGCAGGACGAGGTCTTAGAATTGCGCTCTCAGGGCCTGATCAAAGAGACCCAGACCGAACTTTTCCAGTCACTGTTGGATTTTGGTGAGACCATCGCCCGCGAGGTGATGGTACCTCGTGTGGACATGATCTGCAGTTCTCTGGGTGTGCCCGCCGGTGAGGTCTTGTCGTTGATGAACGAGCATGGGTATTCCAGGATTCCTATCTATCGAGACTCCATCGATGACATCGCGGGGTTCGTCCATGTTAAGGATTTGATCGTCGATCTGACCCACACCCAGCGACCGCTGGGTGAAGAGGACCTTCGCGAAGTCTTAGTGGTCCCGGGAACCAAGAAGGTCGGTGAGATCCTTCGGGATTTTCAGGCGCAGAATCTTTCTATGGCCGTGGTTTTCGATGAGTACGGTGGGACCGACGGGCTGCTCACCTTAGAAGATATCATCGAGGAGATCGTCGGTGAGATCAACGACGAGCACGACGACGACGTGGCGGAGATCGAACGACTGGATGATGGAAGTATCTTGGTAGACGCTAAAATGATCCTAGAGGATGTTAACGAGAACTTGACCATTGGGATTCCCACTGATGGCTCCGAGACTCTGGGAGGATATCTCTACGAACTGTTCGGTCACGCGCCTCAGATTGGAGAGTCGGTGCAAGTCGACGGGGTGCGCTTTGCCATCGAAGGTGTCCTACGAAAGCGAATCACTTGGGTCCGCATCGACCGGGTCGACGACGATTTCGATGAAGAGAATGAGCGCGTGGCTTGAGTTCGCCAGCCAAGAGGGTCGCTGTAGTCCGACTCGATGCCCTAGGCGATACTCTCCTCTCAACGCCCGCGATAGACTTTCTTCAACGGGAGGTTGGACCCGAAAATGTGATGCTACTAGTTTCGCCCGGGCTCTCGTGCCTGTTTGGAAACGCGGTAGCTTGCCACGAAGTACCTCCAGGCCAGAGCGAGCAGGCGATGGCCGATCTGCTCGACGAGTTTGCTGCCGACATCGTCTTCGTTTTTAGTGAAAAAAAGCGAGCGCTTCGAGCAGCCTATTTGAGCAAGGCTTCGCAGAAAATCGGTTTCGACCCCGGCTGGAGCCAACCGATCAGAAGCCTTGAAGTCAAGCGGTTTCTTACCTTGCGATTTCCGATCGTGAATTCGTTGGAGTCACATTCCCGTTACCACGAAGCGGAGCGATACTGTCGACTGGTCGGGAAGGGACTTTCGCAAAAGTACGTCAACGGGGGACCCCTGCGTCTCTCTGCTCTGTCTACAGAGGAATCCCATTCCTCGCAAACTGGGCCGGTGGGTTTTCAGTGGACTCGCAAGTGGCTGCAAGAGGGATGGCCGGAGCGAGCCTTAGTGGAATTGGTGGACTCTCTTCCTGAGGAGACGCGCCTGTTCGTTTCACCCGAGGAGCTGGAATGGGCCCGGAATTTGATCCCGGAGTCCCGCCGCCCGTCGATCGTCGCTCTGCCGGATCTGTTGGACTATGCTAGAAAAATAGCCGAGTGTCGATATCTCGTCTCCATAGACACCGGAGCCGTCCACATCGCCTCAGCCATGGGCACGCCTGTGGTTGACGTCTTTCCGGAATCTGGGGCGCAGCACACCGTTCCCAGATGGAGACCTTGGATGGTTCCCCACAAGATCGTCCTTAAGCGGGCTTACAAACCCGGAGAAGAAGGGACTCTGGTGTCGGGGATCGCCGAGGCGCGCTCGGGACTGGAGTCTGTGCTGCGTTGGAAAGAAGAATGCCTCCCCACATCGGCGGCGAACAGAGAGTCCTGATTTCGGTTCTCACGGTGCAAGGAGTTCTTCAGGAGGGGCCCTAAAGAGACGTTGGCATGGACATCAGCGTCGTGATACCGACTTTTCAGCGGGCCGATTCTCTCAAGGTTGTGCTCGCATCTCTTCTGGAGCAGTCGTTCGACTCGTCGTCATACGAGATCTTACTTTGTGATGCCGGTTCAACCGATGGAACCGAAGAGCTCGTCGAGCAGCTAAAAGACGCCCGCATCCGATTTTTACCCGGGCCGAATACCGGACGGTCCGGAGCACGCAATCGTGGGGTCCGAGAGGCTCGCGGGGACTTAGTGCTGTTCACGGATGCCGATATCATCGCCGACCCCGAACTTCTTTTGTCGCATCAGCGGTTTCACGCGGAGTTTCCTGGAGACGCCGTAGTGGGCTGTGAGATTCAAGTCGACAGTCTCGACGAGTACGAGACCTTTCGACAGGATCCCCAGCGTTATGCCCGTCATAAGGTCGAACGCACGACTGTTCCTTGGCATTACTTTCTGACGGGGAACGCCAGCGCCCGCAAGGCCGATCTCTTGAGAGTGGGATGCTTCGACGAGGGGTTCACCGGCTACGGCCACGAAGATTTAGAGCTTGGTTATCGACTGCAAAAGGCGGGCTGTCGTCTCCACTACAATCCCCATGCGATCAACTATCATTGGCATCCCGTTCCCTTTGAGGAGCAGTGTCAGAAGATGTTTTTGGCGGGAAAATCCACAGTGAAGTTTTACCGCAAACACAAAGACTTGCGGATCCCTCTCATCATGGGAATGAATCCTCTTTCACTCGCGGTCCACGCCATGATCCCCCGGGGGGGCTGGCTGTATCAGCGGCTCGAGGTCTGGGCGCGAAGTTCTGGATTCGGTCGCGAGATCTTGCTCCAACATCACTATGTCAGCGGCATCCGGTCGGTCTGGCCGTCTTCGCACTCGTCTTGATATGTCGCTAGCAAAAGAGCTCAAGGACAGTCCCCCCGAAACGATTCTCGTGATTCGCACCGACCGGGTCGGGGATCTTTTGCTTTCGACTCCTTTTCTGCAAGGGCTAAGAGCGGGATTCCCGTCGACTAGAATCGTGGCCAGGGTAGAGCCTTACTGTCGAGAAGTGCTCTCGGAAAGCGGCTTGGTGGACGAGGTCGTCACCACGACAGACGTAAGGGCGGTGCAGGCTCAACTGTGCGTGTGTTTGGCGCCAAGAAGTTCGGCCCTGAAACTTGCTCGTCAAAGTGGAGCGCGCTGGCGCCTCGGCTATACATATGCAGGTAGACCTTTGGTGAATATTTTGGCGCGTTGGGCACTGACTCACCGCGAGACGGTCACGATCTCTCCCCCTCATATCGTACCCCACGAAGTGGAGCAGTTAGATCGGTTAGCTCGACGCTTGGGGTTGCCTTCCACTCTAGAGTACTCTTTGCGGATTGCCCCTGTGATGGTGGAACGTATCCCTGAACGTGTGGTTTTCCATTTGGGAGATCGCTGGTTGGTTGAGGGCTGGACTGTCGACGATCTGAGTCGGCTGCTCGCGGGTCTGGCGACAAGTTATCAACTGGTCGTGACAGCAGGTCCCAGAGAGAAGTCGATCATCGCGGAGAATGCTCAACATTTTGAAGGTCTCGATCTGAGAACCGGACTCGGTTTCCAAGACTGGTCCGAAGTCGTCGCCTCCGCAGCTTGCTTGGTGACGCCCGACACGGGGGCCGTCCACTTAGCGGCGGCCGTTGGGACTCCGGTGATTGTGGCCTACGAGGAGCAGACCTACGCTCATTGCTCGCGCCAGTGGTCTCCTTGGAAAGTCCGTTCTCGGAGTCTTGTGAAGGAAAGTCCGTCCGTGACAGTTGGGAAGCTTCTCTCCGCGGTAGAGGATCTGCTTTCAGACTCCAGAAACGGGCGTCTCCAGGATTCTTCTGGAGAATTTTAGCTAGAGTTTTTGAGCTCGAGGTTGGAGCGATTAGGTGAAGGTAGAAGCGATGGGAGATCTCCGCCGTACCCATCGGTGCGATGAACTCCGCTCAGAAGATAATGACCGTACGACGATTCTGATGGGATGGGTTCATCGGAGAAGAGATCTCGGTGGTCTTATTTTCATTGATCTGCGAGACCGATACGGAATCACTCAGTGCGTGGTGGACCCGAAGCACGCCGAAGCTTTCGCCAAAGCGGAGCGTATCCGCTCGGAATTCGTTCTAGCGGTGAGCGGAAAAGTACGGGTCCGTCCCGGCGAAACCCGCAACAGCAAGGTCGAGACGGGCGATGTTGAAGTAGAGGTTCAAGAGATCCGCATTCTCAATACATCCAAGGTCTCGCCGATTCAGGTCAGCGAGAATCAGAACGTGGAAGAGAGTCTTCGTCTTCAGTATCGTTATGTCGATCTGCGACGACCGTCGATGACTCAGAATATTGTTTTGCGCCACAAGATTGCCAAGGCGGTTCGAGACTATCTCGACTCCCAGAATTTTCTTGAGATCGAGACCCCCACTATGGTGCGATCGACCCCGGAAGGCGCTCGAGACTATTTGGTCCCGTCCCGAGTCCATGCGGGACGCTTCTTTGCCCTTCCCCAGAGTCCCCAGATATTTAAGCAGCTCCTTATGGTCAGCGGAATGGACCGCTACTTCCAGATCGCGCGCTGCTATCGCGACGAAGATCTCCGAGCCGACCGCCAGCCAGAGTTCACGCAGATCGACATGGAGATGTCGTTCGTGGGCCAAGAAGACGTTTTCGCCGTGGTTGAGGGGATGTTGGCTCACGTATTCAAATCCGCCATGGACATCGATCTGAAGGTGCCGTTTGCTCGAATGCCGCACCACCTAGCCGCCGAACTCTACGGTAGCGATAAGCCTGACCTGCGCTACGATCTTCGTTTTCACGATGTCAGTGAAACCTTGAAAGAGACGGAACTCAAAGCCTTTCAGGCCGCTACCTCTTTAGGTCATCCGATCTTAGCCATGGTGATTCCGGATCAGGGCAACGCCTCTCGTAAGGTTACGGATGGACTTTCCGAGCAAGCCAAAGGGCACGCGTTGGCCGGTCTCTTCTTCGTAGGGCGACAAGAAGATGGAAGCGTCAAGTCGTCCATTAGTAAGCATGTCGGTGAGGAAAAGCTGCGAGCGCTTTGTGAGCAAGTTGGTGCGGGCGAGAAAGATCTCGTGTTGCTGTGCGCCGGCCCCGCTAAGGAGTTGCGAGCCGGCCTTGGGAAACTTCGGGTGGAGTTCGCTCGTCAATTCCAGCTCATCGCGGACAACGAATTCTCATTTCATTGGGTGGTCGACTTTCCGCTGTTCGCGCTCAATCAAGAGACCGGCCAACTGGAGCCAGAGCATCACCCGTTCACCTCGCCGCATCCCGACGACTTCGAGTTATTGCAAGACGATCCCGTGAACGCAAGGGCGGCAGCCTACGACCTCGTACTGAACGGCAACGAAGCCGCTTCCGGAAGTGTGAGGATTTTCCAAAGAGAGCTTCAGGAGCAGCTTCTACAGTGTGTCGGCTTGACGCTCGACGATGCCCGCCAAAAGTTCGGTTTTCTGTTGGATGCGTTCGAGTACGGAGCACCTCCTCACGCTGGAATTGCCCTTGGGCTGGACCGTTTGGTAGCTATCTGCGCCCAACAGGACAGTATTCGTGAGGTCATAGCGTTTCCGAAGAACGCTAACGCCTACTGTCCTTTGACAGAAGCCCCTGTCGAAGCCACCCAAGAGCAGTTGGACGTCCTCCATCTCAAGGTGGAAGTCGCCAAAGCTGAGGCCACGGTTTCCTAGGAATGATTCGGGATCTCGCGGGTCGTCTGGAAGAGGCTGTCGGTTCCCATAGGTTTCGCCTCAACAATGATGAGCGAGTGGCCTTGGAGGAAACTTTGCAGCTTTCCACCGAGGATCTCTTGCGAGGCCTGGTTGTCTACGCCCAGGCCTACGCGCGGGCTCCGATTTCAGACTTTAGGGTAGGGGCCTCGGCGGTGACGCGCTCGGGAGAGATCTTTCTCGGAGTCAATTTGGAATTCGAAGGAGCGTCTTTTGGTCAGACGGTTCACGCTGAGCAGTTTCTGATGTCGTGGAGTCGAGCCTGCTGCGACTCTCCTCTCCGCCTTTTGGCGGTCTCCGCGGCTCCCTGTGGACACTGTCGGCAGTTTCTCCGAGAATCCGACCCCGAAGGCAGATTGGAGATTCTCATTGAGGACGGCCCAGCCATCGCGTCTGCGGAGCTACTTCCTCAGGCCTTCACTCCCAAGAATCTCGGAGTCACAGACAGGTTCTACAGTACGCCCTTAAGCATTCTTGTCGGTGCGACTGTTACCGAGGCCGCGCGTTCAGCGGCCACGGCTTCCTACGCCCCTTACAGCAAGGCTAGGGTCGGCGCCGCGTTCCGGACCGTGGGTGGCGCGGTGTTCGCCGGGTCATCGATAGAAAACGCCGCCTACAATCCCACGCTCCCCGCCTTTCAGGGGGCACTGGTCGCGGCTCACGCCCACGGAGTGGCGGCGAACGAAATTTCCGAACTCGTGATTTGTCAGGAAGTGGGCGGAAAGATTGACCAGGGTCGACAAGCATTGGTGCTGGCCCAGGCTTTGGGGCTTGATGCTGATCGGTTCCGTGTCGTGGGGCTCAACGACGGATAAGCAGGCCCTTCGAAGGGCCATCGGTTGGGGGCGTTGTAGAGGTCTCAAATGACAGTCCACTCTCACGAAACGTTTCGCCTGCAGGTACCACCAGAATGGACTGTTCGAGGCGACGATGACCGAGTCTATTTTGTTTCAACAGAGCCCCCCGGAGTGCTCTGTTGTACCGCCCAGCGAGTCCAAGATGCAGAAGAGCTTCCCAATCTATCCCGAATGCTGGCAGGCTTTCTGACCCGAAGCGGTCATCCCGTGGCGACCGACGACCTGCTCGTCATCAGTGGGAACATTACCGCCCGGGGGTTCTGCTGGCAGTACTTCGAAGACGGATCGTTTTGTCGGATCTGGATTTTCGGGAATCAGACATCTTGGCTGTTGATTACCTTTAATTCGGCCGTCGAACACCTCGACGATTTTCATCCCGTATTGGAGCAAGTTCTCAAAACGTTGGTCTTGGTGGACGATGAAGGATCTGCTTGAAGCCAGTGCCCTCTCCCTCTGGGTTGCCGGTTGGGCCGCGTTGTTCGCTGTTCCCCTAGCACTGGCGGGGTCGACGGTGCTGTTTCGCAGTCGCTGGCGATTTTTGGAAGTCTGCTTTCTGGTGCCTCTATTCTGGTCGCCTACCGTGAGCGGTTTTCTACTTCTGTGGGGTCTATCTCCCAACCACGCTCTGGGGAATTGGCTCCAGCAGTTGGGTTTGCAAGTTGTCTTCACGCGCTGGGGAACGGTGCTGGCGTGCTTTGTGGTGAGTTTTCCATTGGCTTACCAAGCCTGCATGCTTGGCAGGGCGCGGGTGGCAGACGAGCTTGAGCAGTGCAGCCAGGTGCTTGGGGCCACCGGGCTTTTTTCCACTGTGACGGTCATCTGGCCGCAGATGACCGGAGCTATTTTGGGCGCCGTCCTTTTCGTCGTCGCTAGGACTTTAGGGGAGTTCGGAGCTTCGATGATGGTTGGAGGTAACATTCCCGGCCAAACTCGGACTTTGCCATTGTTGATCTATTCCTTGGCTGAGAGTCAAAGGTCGGATATGGCGATGTTCGCGACGCTGTTGTCGGCTGTCTTTGGTTGCTTGATGTATCTGGCACTCAAGCGTCTGGAAGTACGCTACTCCGCGGCTTGAGAGTTCTTAAAGAGTAGGTGTTGGCATATCGAGAGCAGAATGGCCGGGCATGTCTTATCGCACAATATCCAGTGCCCCGCAGGCCTGGCGAATTCTTCTCCTGATGACGTTGATGATCGCCGCTGCCTGGGCTCAGCCCTTTCCGCCTTCTGCCGGTGAACGGGAAGCCGGCTTCCTGTTCCGGCAAGGTCTGATGCTCCTAGAGCAAGGTCAGCACGAACGAGCCGTGGATCTGTTCCGTCAGGCCCTTCGCTTGGAGCCTGAACGGTTGGAGATTCGACCCTACCTGGCCAGCGCACTTTACGATGGCGGAGAGTATGAACCGGCACTTCGCCAACTGGAGCTCTATCTCGGTGCCGAGCCTGGGGACGCCAAAGTCGCCTTCTTGAGGGTGAGGATTTTGACCGCTCTGGAACGCTACGGACAGGCACAAGATGCCTTGGAGGTCCTGGCCCTCACCTATGGCGAGACGTCCTGGGAGTGGCACAATTTGAAGGGGTATCTTCAGGAGCAACAAGACCGACCCGAAGAGGCCGAGGCTTCTTACCGTATGGCGGCGGAGTTGAGTGAGGACTCCTGGGAGCCTGACGTGAATCTGGTGACCTTGCTGCTTCGACAGGAGCGGATCGACGAGGCCGGAAAAATCGTGACGGACCTTTTATCTGAGGCTCCCGAGGACCCTCAGATACTCAATGCTTTCGCGCTTTTGCTTTCGCAGAAAGAAGCAGGCTTCGATCCTGCCCCACTCATTGAGAAGCTGAGGGAGACGACCCTTCCGTTCGAGTTGCAATACAATTTCGCGGCCGCTTTAGCAGAGCGGGGTAGTGTCTCCGAGGCCGGGGTTCTGGCGGGAGACCTAGTTGACCGCTTCCCTGACGATGCGCGGGCTTCTTGGCTGTACGGGCGGATACTCTTGCAGCGTCGTGAATTGCAAGACGCCGGCGAGTATCTGCTGGCGGCGCGCGAACGGCTTCCGCTGACGGAAGAGGTCGCGGCGACGATGGGCTCTTATTCTTATCTCACCAGCGATTTCGTGGAGGCCAGTCGCTGGTTCGCTGAAGCTCTTGAAAGGGACCCCGAGAACGGACTCTCGGCTCACAATCTGTCTTTATCCTTGAGTCGCCAAGACAAGCTAGACGAGGCGATCTCCGCCAGTCGAAAGGCTGTGACGCTGCGAGTGGACGACTCGCGAGTGATTTACCAATTGGCCCTCGTGCTAGACCGCAACGGGGACCTCGAAGCGGCTAGAGAGGTTTATCGGAGGTTTCTCGAGGTCAGCGACGACGACCAGCAAAAGAGCATCGTACGGGAGCACCTCAAGGAGATGAAGCCCGAAAAATAGAGAGCCTAAGAGGCTTCTTTCTCTAACTCTTCTGTGTAGATGAGAGTCGGCTGCTCTTTGCTCGTGATCACTTCCGGCGTGATGATGCACTTGCTGACGTTCGTCATTGAAGGGATCTCATACATGATGTCTAGCATGTTCTCTTCCATGATCGAGCGGAGGGCGCGGGCGCCAGTTTTACGTTTCTGCGCTTCTATGGCGATGGATGTGATGGCTTCTTTGGTGAAGACAAGGTCCACGCCGTCCATCGAGAAGATCTTTTGGTACTGTTTGACCAGCGCGTTTCTGGGTTCGGTCAAGATTTTGACCAAAGACTCTTCTTCGAGAGCTTCCAGAGTTACCACGATGGGCAAACGTCCTACGAATTCAGGGATGAGGCCGAACTTCAAGAGATCTTCAGGAAGAACTTGCGCCAAGGTGTCTCCGAGTTTTCGCTTTTTACGGCTTTCGATGTTGGCACGGAAACCCATCGACTGCTCTCGAACGCGCTGTTCGATGATCCGCTCGAGTCCCTCGAAAGCACCACCACAGACGAACAGAACATTGGTGGTGTCGATCTGGATGAATTCTTGATGCGGATGCTTACGGCCGCCTTGGGGAGGCACGTTGGCCTCAGTTCCTTCTAAAATTTTAAGGAGCGCTTGCTGAACCCCTTCGCCGGACACATCTCGAGTGATCGAGGGATTCTCCGACTTTCGTGCGACCTTATCGATCTCGTCGATGTAAATAATACCTTGTTGGGCGCGTTTTACATCATAGTCGGCAGCTTGAATGAGCTTGAGGAGAATGTTCTCCACATCTTCTCCGACGTAACCGGCTTCGGTCAGTGACGTTGCATCGGCCAAGGCCAGTGGAACATTCAAGATCTTCGCCAGAGTCTGTGCAAGGTAGGTCTTGCCACAACCCGTCGGCCCGATCAAAAGAACGTTACTCTTCTGGAGTTCAACGTCGTCGTTCGGCCCACCGGTGGCACCGGTCTTGGAGTGAATCCGTTTGTAATGATTGTAAACGGCCACAGAAAGGGTTCGTTTGGGGCGAACCTGTCCGATGACGTACTGATCGAGGATCTGATTGATCTCTTGCGGCTTTGGAAGGTTTCGAAAGCGAAGAGGGTCGTCAGTGGAGCGCGAAAGCTCGTCCTCTATAATCTCATTGCAGAGTTCTATACACTCATCACAAATATAAACGCCGGGTCCCGCAATCAACTTGCGGACCTGGTCTTGGTTCTTTCCACAGAAAGAGCATTTGAGTGTGCCTCTGTCGTCTCCGAATCGAAACATTCTATCCTCCGAGGGTCTTGGGGCGCCCTACAGGTGTCGGCTTTCCTTGGTGATGACCTTGTCGATTATACCATAATCGACGGCTTCCTCCGCGCTGAGATAATAATCCCGCTCGGTATCTTTCTGGATTTCGTCGAGGGTACGCCCCGTGTGCTTAGCCATGATGTCGTTCATAACGGAACGCGTCCGAAGGATCTCCTTGGCGTGAATTCCGATGTCCGTGGCTTGCCCACCAATCCCCTTTACCCAGGGTTGATGAATAAGAATCCTCGAAAATGGAAGTGCGAACCGCTTTCCGTGCGCTCCGCCGGCCAAGAGGATAGAAGCGGCGCTAGCCGCCATCCCCATACAGATGGTGGAAACGTCGCATTTGACCAGTTGCATACAGTCATAGATGGCAAGACCAGCGGATGTCGAGCCTCCGGGACTGTTGATGTAGATGTCGATCTCTTTGTCGGGATCGTCCTGCTCCAAGAACAGTAACTGGGCGATGATCAAGTTTGCCACGGGGTCGACGATGGGTGAGCCCACGAAAATGATGCGATTTCTGAGAAGGCGGGAAAAAATGTCGTAAGAGCGCTCACCGCGCGCGGTGGATTCCACGACCATGGGAACAAGCCCACTGGCTCGTTCGTTGCCGTTCAATGTTCCAAGAGATACGTCTGAAATGCTCATAGAATATTTGTCCTCGTTCTTGCGTCCTGAGAGGGACGCTTTAGGCTAAGAGGTATGGATTCCTCTCTCGTTCTCTTAAACAGCTGCGCGTGAACGAGTCGACGCGCAGCTGTTTCGGTTGGCAAGCGATTCGTCAGGATTTCGTTTTCGCGGGCTTTTTACTGCCAGCCTTTTTGCTCGAGGCCTTGGCTGTTTTGGCCTTTGAGCTGCTCTTCGCTTTACTGGTCGAAGTCGTGTCCTCGTCTTTGGCCTCGTCGTCTTTGTCCTCGTCCTTGGAGTTCTTCTTGCCGGACGTTTTGGAGGTTGACTTTTTTGCGGCCTTTTTAGGGGTTGCGGCGTCATCCTCGTCCTCGACGGACTCTTCGGCTTTCTTGGACTTGGCAGTCTTTTTGGGCTTCTCGGCCGGATCGGGCGCTTCGCCGGGCTTGACGTAAGTGACCTTGGCGTTGTCGAGAAGATGCTTCTGGACTTTGTCCATCAAAAGGTTGTACTCCAACAGGTCGATGGAACCGTTCTTTTGCATCTGCGCCTTGAGTTGCTTGGGCTTGAGCTTTTGCGAGGGAGCCTCGGCTGCGATCACATCATCGACCTCTTTAGGGGTCACATCGATTTTCTCGGCCTTGGCGATGCTTCGATAGAGAACTTCCAAGCGGGCTTCGAAAAGGCCGGCTCCCATCATTTCCTTGATCCAGTCGTCCTGAGACATGCCTCGGGCCTGGAGGATCTGTTCGAGAGAGATGCCTCGCTGGGCCATTTCGTACATGCGTCCCCGGATGGACCTCTGCGCGTGATGTTGGCGCAAGGGGGTGGGGATGTCGTCTTCGGAGACCTGTTCGAGAAGTGTTTTCACAAGTTGGGTCACGACTTGACCGTCGGCATGACGTTTTGCACCTTCTTCGAGGCGCTCCTTGATGCTACTCTTGAGCTCTTCAATCGTATCCTTTTCGGAATGCGATTTCGCGAAGTCGTCGTCGAGTTCGGGATACTTTTTGGCTTTGATGTCGTGAATCTTGAAAGCGAAAGTGACGGATTCTCCGGCTAGGTGCTCATTTTCATAATCTTCGGGGAAGGTGACCTCAAAGGTTTTCTCTTCGCCCGCCTTGAGACCGCTCAGATTCTCTACGAAACCGAGAATGTAGTTCTCTTTCTTCAGTTCCATGAGGTAATTCTTGACGCTGCCGTTTTCGATCTCTTCCCCATTTTGTGACGAGACGTAGTCCACGGTCGCGAAATCGCCCTCGACAAGGCCGCGATCTTC